>JAZBOU010000169.1:0-48865 GCA_036351275.1 Bacteroidales bacterium | reverse complement strand
TGGCAAGAGGTATTTTTAAGAAGAATTCGACCCCTTCAGGGTCGTAAAAACCGAATCATGCCCCGCGGGCTAATGGTGTGGGACCCCGTTGGGGTCATATTCGATATTGCCTGATCTGCTATGCAATCAAACGGATTGCGACCCCTTCAGGGTCGTAAAAACCGAATCATGCCCCGCGGGCTAATGGTGTGGGACCCCATTGGGGTCCGTAACAACATATTCAGGTGAATTTTGACCCCGACAGCGTCCGGAACAACATATTCAGATGAATTTTGCCCCCAACGGAGTCGGAATCAATATATGCAGATGGATTATAACCCCAACAGCGTCCGAAACAACATATTCAGATGGATTTTGACCCCGACAGCGTCGGAAACGATATATTCAAATGGATTTTGACCCCAACGGGGTCACAAATCATTAGATGATCGGTAGAATGAACGATACGACCCTGAAGGGGTCGAATATTATTGATCCGGCAGATCAACCAGCGGGATCCAAACCTGCATCGGGCCCGGGCCGCGATTATTCCAAAGATGGTATGGGATGAAAACCAGGGGCTGCTCCCCACAATCTCCACACAAACGAATCGTTTGCGCTTCGACTAGCATATATGATTTTTCTTCGCACCCGGAAACACTCGTAGGATTTACCTTCACCTTAAGAACATCTGTACCCGGATTATCCGGCCACTCGGCCGCATACACAAGCGGCCCCCGCTGGAAGGCCATCCTGGCACTGTCGGCCTTCACCCTTTCGTCGGCGGCGACCTGCCTGACATGCATGGACAGATCCAGTACTACTTCATCACCATCCTGCCAGTGCCTGTCGATGATCAGGTAGCCCTTTTCTATCGTGCAGTTTATGCTATCCCCATTTACCATGACTTTCCATTCAGGTTCATGGCGGTCACGAAAAACATAGAGATCGCCGTCGATAGCCTCTCCCCTGGCCCAACCAGGGATGCGTAACCGGAGGACAAACGTTTTGGTTTCCTCCAGCCCAATTGTGATCTTTATTTTGCCATCATAGGGATAATACGTTTCCTGCGTCAGGGACACTGTTTCTTTTTCGTATTCAATATTAGCATGGTTCGACATATACAGGTTCACATATATCCCGTCTTTATCTACAGCATACACATAGCCTGGCACGGAAGGGATGAAGCGGCAGATATTCGAGGGGCAGCAGGCACAGCCAAACCACGCTTGTCGCTCATGGCTCCCATCGGATTCCAGCACATTGGGATAGAAAAAACGATCACCGCTCAGGGATACGCCTGACAGCATTGCATTGTATAGTGTTCGTTCCAGCACGTCATAGTACTTGGCATCCCCGTGCAGGAGGAACAGCCGGTGATTGAAAAATATATTCCCAATGGAAGCACAGGTTTCGCAATATGCCGTTGCGTTGGGCAGGTAGTAAGGCTCTGCAAAGCCCTCGTTTCCCCCGCTGGCGCCAATTCCGCCTGTTACATAGATCTTGCGGTAGGTGATATCTTCCCATATCCTGCTTATGGCATCGATATAATCCTGTTCACCCGTGAGGGCAGCCACATCGGCCATGCCCGAATACATGTAGGTTGCCCGCACCGCATGCCCGACCGCCTCTTCCTGTTCTGTCACAGGCAGGTGGGCCTGGCAGTATTCCGGCCCGTCTTTACGGGCATCAAGGAAAAACTTTGCCAGGTCTAGGTATCGCTTCTCCCCGGTCACATTATACAGTTTCACCAGGCCGATCTCTATGCCCTGATGCCCGGGATAAGATACCTTGGCATCCCAGCCGAAATCCTCATCGATACGATCTGCTGCTTTAATGGCTACATCAAGGAAATTCCTTTTCCCGGTAGCCCGGTAGTGTGCCACTGCCGCCTCGAACATATGCCCCATATTATAAAGCTCATGGCTATGAAGGTGTGTATTCTGCCAGCGCTCGGTCCCGATCCACTCATGGCCGCTGCCGCCCAGTATGGTGCGGTTGGTGTAAAGGTATCCGTCATCCTCCTGGGCCATGACAAATTTGTATATAAGCGTATCGAGATAGTCTTCCAGTTCGGGGTCGGGGAAGGTCTGGAGCGAGTAACTTGCACCCTCCACGATCTTGAATACATCCGAATCGTCGAAAGGGTACATTGTACAAAAAGTACCTTCCGTCAAACCTCCAGCCACCTCAAAATTCTTTATCCTTCCGGTTGTCTCGCAGTAGCCAAATGCGATAGGAATGGTAACCTCATGGTTCGTTTTTATCCTGGGCCTCCAGAAATTATCGGTGACCTCCACCGCTGTAAAAGGTACCTGCCGGATCGGATAGCCCTGTCCGCGAGAAAAAATTACAGCAGGGAATAACAGGATTACCAAAATCAATCTTTGCATGAGGATATTTTATTTTATTCTGATTTCAAATGCTTCCTCTTTCAAGGCAATAGCAGAAGGGCTATTTGCACTGACCTCATCCGGAAAATACACTGCACACATGGTGTTTCGCACAGCATATATTTTCCCCCTTAAATGAGCGGGCACGCCTGCCAGTATCGCCGCCAGGGTTTCATAGCGAACCTCACCCGGTTGCCATGCATAATCGTGCCAGACCACAATGCTATTATTATGAACAAGATGTTCGAACACCTTTTCAGTATCTTTCTTTACCGATGCATAGTGATGGTCGCCATCGATGAAGATAAGGTCATACTTTTTGCCCAGGCTGCCAAAATCAAATGCCAGCGAATCCTCCTGCAGATGTGTAATATTCTTAAGGTCCTTCGAGAACATCGCATATTGCCGGATATAGTCTTCCGGGAGGCCAAGTTCCTTCATTCTTGCTATCGGCAGGTTCATGGTTGTGCAATGCTCAGCGACTTCAGCTACATTCGCTGCGCTTTCTCCCCGCCAGGTTCCGATCTCGAAATAATTGCAGGGATCAAAACGGGATGCCAGGAGCTTCAGTAGAGCAAGGTCGGTGGGAATCGAGCCCCCTTCCATAAAGGCGAAGGGCTTTACAAGCATCTCATTGCTATCCATCATATCCCTGAGGCTGACCTCGTTCAATCCCGCTGTTCCGTAGGCCTTTTGCACCCTCTTTTTCCAGGCTTCGTTTTCATCAAGTACCAGGTTAAGCAAATACGGTTTCCCGGCAATCATATACAATGCCCGAAAGAATTTCTGAATTTTATTCATATTTAATCCCTTGCAAATCTATAATAATCCAATATCCGGCACTCAATCCTCAAAACCCAAAAGTTACCCTGTACAACACGAACTTCTCATTGCTCCAGTGATATTCACAAACCAGGTCCTGAGCCCTGATGAAATCATGGATAGCTTGATCCGAGATCACTGTATGGGTAAGCACCCAATTCACTTTTCTGTCAATTATCAGGTCGGCAATCTCCTGTGGACTGTTTTCAACATGGTTTGCCAGGCTGTGCCTCCCGGTATAAAGCGCAAGCACCCTGGGTTTGGCAAAGAGGATCAGATCATCTTTCGCTGTATTGTTCCTGATATATTCAAAAGCTTCAACAGCCAGAGGCTGTTGTGGCCCTTCCAGGATCTGGTCCTGGGTTTTCAGGATGACCCCCACCATATGGAGGTAGGATACAAGCAAGAGACAGCCCAGGAAGATCACCTTCGCGGTTTTCGAAACCTTTGGCAGAATACTGACCGTTTCCAGACCACGCACAAGGTACAGCGCCAGCAGCGGCATGATAGGCCAGAGAAAACGAATACCTGCTTGCCTGTATGGGTATATTAGCAGGACCCCAAGATAGAGGATCACGATCATATCGACCAGTTCCAGCCGCCTAGTGAACGAACGGATCATACCGAGGATGGTAAATGTAAAGATCACTGCCCCCAGTATGAGTGGCAGGAAATTCCAGGATCCTCCCCAGGGGGAAAAGAAATATTCGAATTGTTTCGTATAATATGCCAGGTTATTTAACAGGGTGAAGTACAAATTTTCCTCACCCCAGATGCCTGCATATGACCCCCCTTCCGCCTGTGGAACGGCGAATATCATATTATTCAGCAGGAGATATACCAGGATAGAACCGATTCCAACCAGGAAACCACAAACACATTTGGTCATTGGTGTCTTATCCTTTTCAATAAATCGTTTTCTGATCGCCCATATCAGCACAGCCAGCGGGAACACCAAGCCTATCACCCTCACCGACATGAGCAATCCGCCCAGGACGGCGATAATGATCCCCATCCAGAAGGGGCCTCTGGAAAATTTCTCGAACAGATACAGGCACAGGATCAGAAGAAATGCAAATGGAAACTCCGACATGATCTCCAGTTTCATGCCGAGCGTCCATGGGTTATATAGCAGTATCAGCACGAGGAAGAAGGTCACCAGGTCGCTGAAATACCTTCGAAGGTAAAGCGTCATCAATATCCCCAGGCCGTATAGAAAAGCCGTGACCCACAGGGTGAAAGCAAAAATGCTGTTTCCCGTCAGGGCATAAACAGGGCTGAGAATCAAGGGAAACCCGATCGGGTAAGCCGGAGGACCCAGTACAGGATTATCGGGATTATACACGTAAAGGCTTTCCGATTGTGGAATGCCCTCCACGATGTTCGTGGCCTGCATGATATAACCGGCAAAGTCCCCTCCCCAGTCGTGGGATGACCTTGTATTTATAAAAAACAGGGGCAGAAGCAAGACTGCCATCAGCCAGACAAACCGGCTTCGCTTATTGTAAAAAACTGAAAATTCCAATATGCTGATGTTTATTCAAAAATAAGAAAAAATCATGTAGTGCGTAAAATGGGATGCACCAGATGTAAGCCAGGACTTGCAATTTGGCACTATTATAGTTACTTTTAATATACTAAGTTAACCACAGATGCGCCTGATAAAATACTTAGCAGAACGTCATTATTTCATAGTTATGGCGGAACTGTTGATCGTGATCTTTCTTATGCTATTCTTTTCTTCCGGAAGCCAGGCTCAGGAAAGGCAACAGATCAAAGGGATCGTCTTCGACAAGGAGAGCAGCATGCACCTGTCCGGAGCCCATGTGCTGATCGAAGAGACCTCATACGGAACGATCACCGGTCCGGATGGCTCCTTTCGTCTCTACATCAAAGATTTTCCGGTAACATTGAAGGTGAGTCATATCGGTTTTGAAGACCGGTACTTCACGGTAACTGATGATATTAAGGATGAAACACTTATGCTTGGGCTGCAGTTTTCTGCCGAACTGCTTGAAGGGGTTACCATTTCCGACAAAAAAGCTGAACTGATATTTAAAGATGAGGCCTATTCCGTGCTGGATTTCGAGTTTCATGAAAATGGCCTGATGCTGCTGATCTACCGGAACAGGCTGAATCGTTCGGAGCTCGTGCTGCTTTCAACCATGAATGATACCCTTGCCATGCTGCAGGACCTTCCGGGAAGAGCCCATTCACTGTTTCGCGATTGCAGGGATTTTATATTGTATACCACGATAGACTCGGCTTACCAGGTTCATTATACCGGTGGTGAGCTACAGTTGATATACCCTATGGACATAGCAACTTTCAGGCCTGTTGCTGATGCCTTCAAGGCTTTCCATGACCGCTATTATTATTTTTCGATGAACAGTTTCTTCGACCAGGTGATCAATTATGTTCGCTATGATACCGCCAGCGGGAAGTATTTCCCTTTCAAGACCGTGAGCGATGAACGGAATATGAAAATATTGAAAGACAACCCGGAGGATATGTCTCTGCTTTATAGTGCCATGAGTGATGAGATGGAACTGGACCTTCTCCTGGAAGATGCGGACGGAGCAAGTGTTTTTAAGAAAGGCAATCATAATCTCGCACGATACATATCCCGTCAGGCCCATTTCTTAAAGGCGTGTGTATACTACCCCGTTTACGCTCCACTATTCAAAAGCAATGATGAGTTGATCCTCTTCAATCATCCGGAGTCGATGATCGAATTCCTCTCGCCGGAGGGCAAGATCATCAGGACCACTTATATCTCCCATCACAAGATGGATAACTGGAAGCCACTGATCCTCAAGGATGACATTTATGACAAATACTACGTAGTTTTTGAGAAGCTTAACCGGCTAAGTCTTCGCCTCATCGATCTGAATACGGGCATGCTTGGACCGGTCAACGAAATGTTCTACCCGGCCATAAGAAAGATACAGGTGAGAAATGGCTATGCCTACTTTACTTACCGCCAGCCCGGCAGTATAGATCGCACCATGCTTTTCAGGCAGAAACTAAACAATGAACAGGAAGGATTGCTGCTTACAGGTCAGAAATAAATGTGATCGTCGCAGAGTTCATGGTGCAATGTGCAGGAAACTTCACAGATCAGATATCAGAATTCAAATTGATCACCATGAATACCCTATGGAAGTATTGATTCCCCAGTCGTTTTTAGTAGCCGTGGGATCAAGGGGTTCACTGTCGTAGTTATCCCAGAATGTCAACCCGAAGTAGAAGTCGTTGAAAACCTCTATCATTGCCTTCAGCTGGAATTCCATCCTGACGCGACCAAGGGAGGTCAGGCTGGGATACACGTTGAAGTGTGAGGTCAGGTCGATATCTGGGTCATTGAATTTGAAGATCCGGTAATTCCAGTGCATGACACCTTCAACACTGTTTATTGTGGAGTCGTCCTCCGAAACCTCTGTTGAAAAAAGAGCACCGATGGAACCATTCAGCACATGCAGGTTGTTATGTACAAAATCATTCCCGATAGCAAGACCGCCGTAAAGACGCATATTATTACCAAGCTCCGTATTCTGCTGCCCGCCAATGAAAATGGAAGCAAACACCGTTTTCCTGAAAAACCTGTTATATATATAAACATAGTCCTGTTTTCGGATGCGATCCCGGTCCTGTTGATCAGTAAAAATCAGATCACCCGATAATTGCGTAAAAGCCTTTTTGACCCTGTAATTAACATCTCCTGAGAAATTCAGCTGGGATACCGTACTGGCCTTTGTGTATGAATACCCCAGGTCAACGGATCCATCCAGCCGCTTCCAGAATGCCCTTTTCACCGGATAGAATTCAACAATGGCTGAGATCGGCTCAGGGATAATAAAACTTTCAACCTTGAGGTTCACATATCCAGGAGTGCCTGAAGTATCAATGGAACCAAAAAACCGCAGTCCGTTCGACAATTGTACGGTAAATTCCTCTTTGGAATAAAAGGTACGTATCCTGTCAAACTCGATATTAAGTGTGCCCAGGCCATCTGTTTTAAGAACCAGGATGCCATATTCAAAGCGCTTGATCTCACCAGTGATCCTGTCGCCATTGAACAGGTACACAGTATCCGTTTTTGGACCGGCTACAGACAAAAGCGGCATCAGGAAAATAAAGAACAGCACGCACATTCTTGCTGTATTTTTCCTTGAGCAGTTAATCATCCCTGGCTTCAATTAATGATGGGTCTTTGAGTCCTGTTTATATCCTTCAAAATTAAAAATTTCCTTAAATGTACGCTATGTGATAATAATGTAGTACCTTAGCCGAAATTTTTAATTTAGTACAATGAATAAAGGAACAGTAAAATTCTTTAACAACGCCAAGGGATTTGGTTTTATTAAAGACGCAGAATCGGACAATGAATACTTTGTCCACGTAACAGGTCTCATTGACGAGATCAAAGAAAATGATGAAGTAGAATTCGAATTAACTGAAGGACGAAAAGGCCTAAATGCAGTTAATGTTAAGCTTGCATAGTAGGTTTAATTGATACTATTACATTGAAAGCTTAAACCCCCCGGAAACCCGGGGGGTTTTTTATTTTTTTATGGGGTTTTATCCGGGGAGCATTTCTTATCTGTAAAAGGCTGGATTTTAGTCCGGTTTTAACAATATTTCATATTTTCACAGTACTATTTCATATGAAATTGAGTTGTATATAAAAGCCTGATCATGAAACAGCCGGCATACCTTCGCAACCTGGGGCTTCTTGCGCTTTCCATCGTTTTCTCCATCGCCTTGATGTTTGCATTTACCGAGTTACCACGATTGCTTGATACCCTGCTCGTGGAATTTCCAGGAATGGATCACGGGAGGGATGAGTTAAATGCCTATAAAACTGATGTTTATATCTCTGTACTGCACCTTCGTTGGATCGGATATGCCTGTCTCATCATCGTACTTGCACTCATTGTGATTGGTTTTGTAACAAAACGATCGGGCTGGGGCCTGGCCGGTGCAATTGTACTGTTCCTTCCCGTTTTCGGAAACTTTGCCCTGAGCATGTTCTTTCTTGCAGGCTTAGGTATGCTCCGCGTAGGATGGCTTCCCTTCTGGGATGTATCTTTCCAGCTTATGGAACTGGGTAATATCATTTTCCTGCCATACTGGATCCTCGAATGGTTGCTCGGTCTGCTCAATGTGTGGGCACAGGAAGAAATAGGCTGGATACTGATCGGAATCGGAGCATTTCTATTTACCTGGGGAGTACTTGTGTGGATGCAGGCCAGATTTAGCAAAAACGAAGTTGCCACATCATGGATCTATCGGCTCTCAAGGCACCCGCAATATCTGGGCTGGATTATCTGGAGTTATGGAATCGCGATCTATTCCCCTCTTGTCAATGATATGAAGAAAAGCTGGGGAATGTCCTCCAGCCTGCCCCTCCTTTTGATGATCATGATAATCATTGGTATGTGCATGCTGGAAGAGATCAGAATGAGAGAAAAGTATGGGGAGCAATACGACCGGTATAGAAACAAGACCCCATTCATGTTTCCGCTTCCGGCTTGGCTCAAACGGATCATCAAATTTCCTATGTGGCTGATGATCAGAAAGAAGTATCCTGAAAAAAAGAGGGAGGTCGCACTTATCATCTTTGTATATACCCTCATCTTAATCGGATTATCCTTATTCCGTGCAGATATCGGCATGGGCAACGTGTTCCCCATGAATACAGATAAGCGGCAGGCAGCAGTATACACTCTTGTACAAGAACTTCCCCAGCCGATAAACTGGCGTTTACGTGCGAGCAAGTTCCAGGAACTGGATGATTATGGTAATATTGCAACACCATATATCATTGCATTTCTTTCCGATACTGTTCCAGAGAACCAGGAAAATGCAGCAAAACTGGCGGGAAAAACAGGTGATACTTCTGCAATCCGGCCCCTCTTAAGTTTGCTTTCACATCCATGGGAGAATGTGCGCATAGCTGCTATAAACTCACTTGTGGAACTGAAAACACCGGGCATGGAAAACATTCTTCATGATCAACTCAAATATGAATCCGGAGGCCAGGCGCGCAGTGTGATCTATGCCTCCCTGGCAACGATCAATGCTCAGAATTCGTGGGAATTGATCAAGAAAGGGGCCAGCCATGAAAATCCCTGGGCTTGCCTGGCCGCTGTAAAGGCGATGGCAAAACTCTATCCCGACAGCACAGCGCCATACCTTATCCATCTGCTGCAGAACGAAAACACGTATCTGGTAAACGAGGCTGTAGCGGTGGCTATGATCATCAGCGATGAACGAACTTTACCTTACCTCGAAACACTTCTCCATGAAGATGTTTACGAAATCAGGTTCTTTGCCCGACAGGCCATCAAGAACATAGAGGCGAAAAATGATTGACAGGTCAATACAGGACGAATGAACAATGGCGGTTAAAGATGTTAGGTATCAAAAGAATTATCGCTTTTTTAACAATTTCTTAATCAGCAGAGTAGAATAATGAGTACCTTTGCAGCCATTTTGACCCAAATGGCAGGAAAAAGCAAGGTATATTATTAAAAAACAGCTAATTATATCAGAAATGACATTATCTAAACTCAGGAATATCGGGATCGCTGCCCATATTGATGCCGGAAAAACAACCGTTACAGAGAGAATACTTTATTTTACCGGTGTTTCGAGGAAAATGGGAGAAGTGCATGACGGACAGGCCACCATGGACTTCATGAAGCAGGAACAGGAACGAGGGATCACAATTGCTTCGGCAGCCATCTCAGCAAAATGGGGTGAAAACCAGATCAACATCATTGATACACCCGGACATGTTGACTTCACCATTGAAGTGGAGCGTTCACTCCGTGTGATCGATGGAGCGGTTTCGGTATTCTGTGCTGTCGGTGGCGTTGAACCTCAGAGTGAGACCGTATGGAACCAGGCCGACCGCTACCGTGTACCGCGTATTGGTTTTGTGAATAAGATGGACCGTACCGGTGCCGATTTCAGTGATGTGATCAAGCAAATGAATGAATACCTTGATGCCAATGCTATTGCATTCCAGGTCCCCATGGGTGCAGAGGATGATTTCCTGGGTACCATCGACATTATCGAACGCAAGGCCTATACCTTTCATGAGTTCAAGCGCGGCGAGATCGATATCCCGGAAGAATACACTGATAACGTTGAACAGGCCAGGAATGAACTGATCGAAAAGCTTGCCGACTTCAACGATGAGATCGCTGAGCTTTACCTCGACGAACAGGACGTTCCCCCTGAACTTCTGAAAAGTGCCGCCAGGGAAGCTACGCTGAAACTGCTCATTACACCGGTATTTTGCGGTGCGGCTTATAAAAACAAAGGTATACAGTTGCTTCTTGATGCTGTTGTCGACTACATGCCTTCACCAGTTGATGTTGGAGCCGTGGTTGGCATGGACATTGACGATGAAGAAAAATCGCATAGCAGGAAGCCAAGCGTTCACGAACCCTTTTCAGCCCTGGCCTTCAAACTCATCAATGATCCATATGTAGGCCAGCAGACCTTTATCAGGATATTCTCGGGCCAGCTCAAAAGCGGTATGCAGATATACAATGCCACCAAAGCCAAAAATGAGCGTATTGGCAGGATCTTTAAGATCCGTGCAAAGGACAGGGAAGAGATCAAGGAAGCCGGTGCAGGTGACATCGTAGCCCTCATTGGCATGAAGGTCACCAAGACCGGTGACACCTTATGCGATACCGACAATCCGCTTCTCCTGGAATCCATTCATATTCCTCCTTCAGTGATAGAATTGAAAGTAAATCCTGAAACCAGGAAAGACCAGGGTAAACTGGGCGAAGCACTGGCCAAGCTATCAAATGAAGATCCCTCATTCAATACCCGCTATGACCACGAAACAGAAGAAACCGTGGTTTCGGGTATGGGTGAACTTCACCTGGAGATCATCATGGACCGTATCAAGGAAGAGTTCGGTGTGAATGTGGTGGTTGGAGAACCTGCCGTTGCTTACAGGGAAACACTTACCAACGAAGTTGAATCGAATTACAAGCACTCGAAGCAGACCGGAGGTAAAGGGCAGTTTGCACACACTGTTATACGCCTGGAACCCAACCCCGGTCAAGGATACGAATTTGTTGATCAGATCAAGGGCGGTGCAATCCCGGCAGAATTTATTTCTTCTGTCGATAAGGGGATCCGCAAGACCATGGCACAGGGCATCATTTCGGGCTTTCCGGTCATCGATGTAAAAGTTGTGCTTGTCGACGGTGGCCATCACCCTGTCGACTCCTCCGACATGGCCTTCCAGACCTGTGCTTCCATTGCCTTTAAACAGGGCTTCCTGAAAGCCATACCGGTATTGCTTGAGCCGATGATGAAGCTTGAGGTGAACACACCTGACGACTATATTGGAGAGATCGTAGGCAACCTTAACCGCAAACGTGGAAAAATAGAATCGATGCGCCGTCATCGCAAAGGATCACAAAAGTTAAATGGATTTGTACCTTTGTCGGAAATGTTTGGCTATGCCACACAACTGCGTAACCTCTCCAGCGGCAGGGCCAACTACTCCATGGAGTTTTATCAGTATGAACCTACACCCAAAGCAGTGCAGGAAGAAGTACTGAAGAGGCTTCGGGAGAAAAATGAAGACAAGTAACATATGAATTTCAGCGAATTTGGTTTGAATGAAGAGCTGATCGAGGCCATATCTTACATGGGTTTCGAGAAAGCCACTCCTATTCAGGATAAAGCCATCCCGGTGATCATGAAGGGCAGCGACCTGATCGGCTGCGCCCAGACCGGCACCGGGAAGACAGCAGCATTTATACTTCCTATATTGCATAACCTGGCCAACAGGGAAGAGCAAAAAACAAGGGCGCTGGTCATTGTGCCCACAAGGGAACTTGCCCTTCAGATCGACCAGCAGTTCAACGGGTTTGGATACTTTACCAACATTTCTTCCATACCAATTTACGGCGGGGGTGATGGAAAAGAGTGGGAACAGGAACGTCGCTCCCTGAGCTCAGGGGCTGACATCATTGTGGCCACACCTGGAAAGCTCATTGCCCACCTTTCCATGGGTTACGTTAAGTTCGAAGACCTGGAATACCTGGTACTGGACGAAGCCGACCGCATGCTTGATATCGGTTTTCACGACGATATCATGAAGATCGTCACTTTCCTTCCCAAGAAAAGGCAAACACTCATGTTCAGCGCTACCATGGCACCTGAGATCCGGAAACTGGCTTCCAGCATACTGAAAACACCCGAGGAGGTCAGCATAGAGATCGCAAAACCGCCCGAAGGAGTGTTACAGGCAGTTTACCTTGCTCATGATGAGCAGAAAACACCATTGATCAACAACCTGATAGCAGACAAGCCCGAATGCAAGAGCATTCTGATATTTTGCTCGACCAAGGCTAAGGTGGCACAGCTAGCCAGGAGCCTGAAAGGCCAGAACTATACCGTAGCTTCCATCTCCTCCGACCTGAAGCAGACCGACCGGGAAGAAGTTCTGGGCAAATTCAGGGCCAGGCAGATACGTGTGCTTGTGGCCACCGACGTAATGAGCCGTGGCATCGATATCAAAGACATTAACCTGGTGATCAATTACGATGCACCACAGGATGCCGAGGACTATGTACACCGCGTGGGGCGCACTGCAAGGGCTGAAACCACCGGCATCGCGCTTACACTCGTGAATTCAGACGACATGAACAGGCTCCGGAAAATTGAAAGCCTGATCGGGAAAGAACTGATAAAAATTCCCCTGCCCGCTGAATTGGGAGAAGGGCCAAGATGGAATCCGAGACCCCATAGAACCGACCATAAAAAAAACTTCAAACCAAAACGAAAAAAAAAGGGTTGAGTTATTAGGATTGAGGGTTGAGTTAGTTAATAATTAATTTTAACTTCGAACACCAAAAGCCAAAAGCCAAAAGCCCAATGCCAAACGCCCAACACCAGGTTATTTCCTTCCTCAACCGCTTCATTAACCTTAAAATGGGTTTGGCCGGTGCGGTCATCATGGGTGGTATAGTTTGGTTCATTAATATGAGTTTTGGCTGGTGGCCGGCTACTACGGCAGCGCTGAAACAGGCTGCTTATACCTTTATCTTCGGAGGGGTACTGATAAAGATCCTCGATACCATAACGACAAGGATCCACAACCGCTACCTGGCCATCATAGTGGCTACGATCATTGTATCCGCGGTAACTATTATGCTTGTTTATGGCGTACATAGCATGAAGGGGACCCCTCGCCCTTTCGAGTCGACCCTGCCTACCATTATCATGGCTCCTCCTGGTTTTCTGGCACTGGCGATCAGAAAGAGACTACGTTCTTAAAATTAGGGAAATACCGGCCGGTGAAACAGCCTCTTTATTTAGTATAGATGAAGCGCTTGATCTTCTGTGTGGCTGTTTTTTCGAATGGTTCGGTATAAACGACCACGGCCTTTAGTTGTGAGAACTTATTCACGCGGGCGTTCACATAGGCCTGCAGCTCATTTCTAAGTTCCTCAATTTGATTATCAATATACTCCGACACTTCGTCTTTTAAATGCTGGTAGCGTGTCTCCAGTTCCTCCCTGTTGAAATGCACCAGGGCAACGAGGCGACCCTTCTGTTCCACAACCACCGATTCGACCACATGACGGAAATTGTTGATCAGCGATTCAATCTCTTCTGGATAGATATTTTCCCCGCTGGCACCCACGATCATATTCTTCATACGACCTTTGATATACAGATATCCATTCTTATCGAATGACCCCAGGTCACCTGTTTTAAACCAGCCGTCTTCTGTCATTACTTCTGCTGTGATCTCCGGTTCATTGAAATAGCCTTTCATCACATTCGGCCCCCGTGCCCATATTTCTCCTTCACCTGTTACACTGTCAGCGTCGTTGATCTTTAATTCCACTCCGCTAAGAACAGGGCCTGTTGATTGAAGACGCTGATACCCGGGACCTGTCCCTGCAAGAACGGGTGAAGTTTCGGTAAGCCCATAGCCTATCGCGTACGGGAATTTTGCATCGATAAGAAACTGCTCAACTGTAGCATCCAGTTTGGCTCCGCCAATACCAAAAAATTTAAGTTCGCCACCAAAGCTTTTGTATAACTTCTTACCTGCAATGCGGTGTAAGGTTTTCCTAATAAATCCAACTTTGTACAAAGTCCGCATCACCGGTGATTTGGTCAATTTGGGACGGACACGTAACTTGAAGATCTTTTCAATAATGAGTGGAACCGAAAGCATTGTTGTTGGCTTCACTTTCTGCATAGCAGGAAGCAATACTGCAGGAGTTGGTACCGATGGCAGATAATATGTGCAAGCACCACCGATCATAGGTAGTATTAGGCCCAGCGTATTCTCATAAGTATGGGATAAAGGCAGAATGGACAGCATCCTGTCGCCAAGGTTAACTTCCTGTACCGTGCGGCTGGCCATCGCATTCGATGCTATATTCTTATGCGTAAGCATCACCCCTTTCGATTTACCGGTAGTGCCGGATGTATAGATGATCGTTGCCAGGTCATCTTCCTGAACGAGTTCATTTGCGGGTACTATGGCATCAGGAGTATGAACAGCCGATTGGATCACTGAGAAGCTCTCAATCTCAATACATAGCCCGATATCGTCACATTTAATGTGTTCAAGTTTTGACCGCAGCTTATTTGAAACAAAAATTCCTTTCGCACCCGAATGTTTCAGAATGTTTTCAATTTCATTTTCATGAAAATCAGGAAGCAGTGGAACAGCAACCGCACCAATGAAGGTGATAGCAAAATAGCTAATACCCCAATTAGGCATATTGGCACTGAGTATTGCAACACGATCACCCTTCTCAATACCATGCGTTGTTAACAAAGCTTTGAGTTTGATGATCTCATTGTTTACATCGTTGTATGTCAGGGCTTTTTTGTCAACAAAGGAAAGAAAATCCTCCTTGCCGAATTTCTTAACTGATTCATCAAAGAGTGCGGGAAAGGTTAATTTAGTTCCGTTTTTCATAACTCAGTTTTGGTGTTGCAAAATTAATATTAAAAAACTTATATATCTCATAAAAAATTATAAATCAACAGTTTTTGTAATACACTACAGGCTCAAATAACTTTATTTTAACATGTTAACACTGCCTGAAATTATTCATAACTTTAGGCCCCAAACCACATAAATGCATCGCAAATGAGAAGAAACATCTCCGGCCATATCATAATTATGCTTGTATTTATAATGGCTTGCAGCAACGAGAACAAACAGCCAGAGACCGAGAATATACCACCGGCAAGAGCATCAGAAGTCAGTTTTCTTTCATCCGATCCCCAGCTGAATGCAGCCTGGAGGTGGGCAAAAGAAAAGGCACTTTCGTATGTCAGGACAGGAGATCCGGTGGGACCCTGGTATGAAGCCTCCCTTCCCGGCAGGGAGGCCTTCTGTATGCGCGATGTATCGCACATGTGCACCGGAGCTGCAGTGCTTGGCCTGCAAGAAGAAAACAAGACCATGTTGTACCGCTTTGCAGAAAACATTTCCGAATCCAAAGACTGGTGCAGTTACTGGGAGATCACCAGGGACAATGGGCCCGCACCCGTTGATTACCGCTACGAAAAAGACTTCTGGTACAACCTGCCTGCAAACTTTGACGTGCTGGATGCCTGTTTCAGGATGTACCTTTGGACGGGCGACAGCGTGTATGTCAACGGTCCGGTATTTACAAGCTTCTACCACGCTACCATGAATGAATATATCGACAGGTGGGATCTTTCCGCGGACAGGATCATGCAAAGGGAGAGGATCATGAACCTGCCGGAAGGTGCAAGTCCCGATAATCACAAGTTCTATTATTCAAGAGGAATACCCGGTTACTTTGAAGGTGCGGGCGGTGAGATGCAGCTGGGGATCGACCTGCTGGCTACTCAATATGCTGCGAACAGCTGGTATCATTATTACATGAGTAATGCAGAAGGCGGAAGCAAATGGCTGGATGAAGCTGCAAACCTTAAGTCGATAATTACGGAAGAATTCTGGGATGAAAAGGCGGGCCGCTTTAATATTGTGCTGTACCGTGATGGAACGATGGAAAAAGAGGTTGGAAACGGAGCTGATTTTTCCTATTCCCTGCTGCATTACAACGTGCTGAATGATCCTGAAATGATATCATCGGTGCTTGATACCTACAGCGAAAATAAAGATACATACATCATTGAGATCGCATCCCATCTTCCTGATATCTTCTTCAGGAATGAAAGGATCAACGACGGGATCTATATGCTGAAGTACCTTACCGACAGCACTACGAAAAGGAGGGAATATCCCGAGAACCCATTTGCCGTGGTGGGCGCTTTCGTTACAGGGCTGATGGGCATTACCCCCGGAGCGCCGGATAACTTCATCAGCACCTATTCGCGCATGCCTGATCCAAGCTCACAACTTATGGTTTCAAATCTGCCTGTTATCGGTAAAAAGATCGACCTGCTTCACCGCGGCAGGCACACCTCCATGGTGCATAACCACTCCGACGAGGCATTTTTCTGGAAGCCCTACCTGGCAGGAGATAAAGAAAGCTGGTATATCAACGGAAAAGAAGAAAAAGGCTTCGGTAAGCATTTCAAATTTAAGGGCATGGATGTCACCTCCTTCCTTATCAAGGTGGAGCCCCATACCCGTGCCTCGGTTTCCGCATATCCCCCACCTTCCAACTAACCGAAATACGTGATAGCAAATACCAAAAGATATGATATCGCTATTATCGGCGCCGGCCCTGCCGGATGTGCTGCAGCATTGGGCCTTGGAAAAAGAGGGTACCGTATTGTCCTCATAGAAAAAGAAAAACTTCCTAGGGAAAAGGTCTGTGGAGATGCTATCCCGGGTCCGGCGATCAATGCACTGGAAAGCACATTTCCTTTTTTTAAGAATGAGTTTAATACGTTGAAGCAAAAACAAAGCATCAAAAGCAGCAGGATCATGCTGAAGAGTGGTCGAAGCATAAACTACGAATGGGTATTACCGGCATACAATATCAAACGCGAGATCTTTGATGACTTTCTGTACCGTCTGATTAAAAAATACGCCGATGTAAACATCCTCAGCAATTATGAGGTCGAGCAGATCATTCCCGGAACGGAAAGCATTATCAAACCTAAAAATGATAAGGGCCAGATATCTGCCAGGATAATAATCGATTGTAGCGGAGCGGGATCAGTATTCCGGAAACCGGAGACCGGAAACCGGAGACCGGTTTTCGCAATCAGGAACTACTTTAAGGGATTGAGCCTTGATGCGAACACCAATTTCTTTTGGGTTGACAAGAAATTTTTACCAGGATATTTCTGGGCTTTCCCATTGCCCGGGGGGGAATTTAATGTCGGCTTCGGGATCATGACCGGTAAGGGAGGAAAGGCTGAAAAAAATCCCAAAGAAGCCCTTGCTCACTTCATCGCTTCAGACAGGATGGCACATATTTTTGGTGACGCAAGAGCCTTATCAATACCCAAAGGGGCGATCATCCCTGTTGGGGGTGGAAAAAACGTATACAGCGATGCAGGACTTCTGATCGCGGGTGATGCTGCCAGCCTGGCCGACCCACTGCAGGGGCACGGTATCGACAAGGCCGTTGTGAGCGGGATGCTGGCAGCCCGCCAGGCCATACAATGTTTCCAGGCCAATGACTTCAGCGCTGATTTCATATCAGGCTACGATCATTTCATAAAAGCAGGACTGGAACGGGAACTTAGGAAGAACAGCAAGCGGATGAAACTCCTATCAGGTGCACCGTTTTTATTAGACCTTTACTCCTACTTCAAATAGATAATAGATGTTGGATTATGGATCTTGGATTCTTGCTGGTTTTCAGCCGGCATGCATCATCCAACATCCAGAATCCAAATTAAATCACCAAACACCTAACACTGAACACCTAAAACCTCCGAAAAGATACTAACAACGCGTGTTTAATAAGTTTCCGTGATCCACCACCATGCTAAAATGGGATTGTGTATTTTTGTCGACAATGGGTAAAATGGCAGAGAACTATACTGAAGCGAGCGTTCGCTCGCTGGATTGGAAAGAGCACATCCGGATGCGTCCGGGAATGTATATCGGAAAACTTGGCGACGGTGCCTCGCAGGACGACGGTATATACGTTCTGATCAAGGAGATCATTGATAACTCCATCGATGAATACGTGATGGGGCATGGTAAGACCATAGAGGTAGATATTATCGAGGGACAGGTCAGGATACGCGACTATGGCCGGGGTATCCCGCTGGGATCTGTGGTCGACTGCGTATCGAAGATTAACACCGGGGCCAAATACGATTCCAAGGTTTTTAAGAAAGCGGTTGGGCTGAACGGGGTTGGATCAAAAGCGGTAAATGCGCTCTCATCCAACTTTATCATACAATCCGTCAGGGAAGGCAAAACCAAGCTTGTGGAATTCGAGCGCGGGGTGATCGTCCGAAACGAGAACGTGAAGAACGAAAAAGACGAAAAAGACGGCACCATCGTTACCTTCGTCCCCGACAACGAAGTATTCGGCAACTTTCACTACATCCATGAGTATGTGGAGAACATGCTCTGGAACTATGCTTTCCTGAACAACGGTTTAATCATCAAGTATAACGGAGAACGCATGCAAGCCAAGAATGGCCTGCACGACCTGCTCGTAAAGAATATCAATGGCAACGGCGGCCTTCTCTATCCCATCATCCATATAAAGGAAGATGACCTGGAGTTTGCTTTTACGCACAGCTCAAAACAATACGGTGAAGAATACTATTCTTTCGTGAACGGACAGCACACTACCCAGGGCGGGACACACCTGGCTGCTTTTAAGGAAGCCATCGTTAAGACCGTGAGGGAATTTTACGGTAAGGAATTCGAGACCAGCGACGTGCGTGCTTCCATCCTGGCTGCCATGAGCATCAAGGTACAGGAGCCCGTATTTGAATCGCAGACCAAGACCAAGCTCGGATCTCAACTGATGGAGCCCGACGGCGTCACCATAAGGAATTATGTGATTGACATTGTTAAGCGCAACCTCGACAATTACCTGCACCGCAACCCGGATGCGGCAGATGCCCTTTATAGAAAGATATTGCAGTCGGAGAAGGAGCGCAGGGAACTCGCCGGCATCAAGAAACTGGCACGCGAGAGCGTAAAAAAGGTTAGCCTGCACAACAAGAAGCTTCGCGACTGCCGTGTGCATTACAATACCAGTGATGAGCGTGGTTACGACTCCACCCTGTTCATCACCGAGGGAGACTCGGCCAGCGGTTCCATCACCAAGGCGCGTGATGTCATGACACAGGCAGTATTCAGCCTGAAGGGAAAGCCGCTCAACTGCTTCGGCCTGAGCAAGAAGATCGTTTACCAGAACGAGGAGTTCAACCTCCTGCAGTCGGCGCTGAACATCGATGAAGACCTCGACAACCTCCGGTACAACAACGTGGTGATCGCCACCGATGCTGATGTCGACGGCATGCACATACGCCTGCTCCTGCTGACATTCTTCCTTCAGTTCTATCCCGACCTGGTCAAGCGCGGTCACGTAAAGATCCTGCAAACGCCACTGTTCAGGGTGAGGAACAAAAAAGAAACCATTTATTGTTATTCAGAAGAAGAACGCATAGCGGCAATCAAGAAACTGGGCACCAACCCGGAGATCACAAGATTTAAAGGACTGGGTGAGATCTCACCGGGGGAATTCAGCGAGTTTATCGGAACCAATATCCGACTGGACCCCGTTCTGCTGAAAACCACTTCGTCCATCAAGGACCTGCTCAGCTTTTACATGGGCAAGAACACTCCCGACCGCCAGCATTTCATCATCGACAACCTGAGGGTTGAGGAGGATGTTTTGGAAACAGATAAAGTTGCCTGAGAAATCTGATATTCATAATCAGAAATCAGAATAATATAGCATCCGGAACTAATTGATCCCCGTATCATTCATGCATTGCCGTATCATCCGATAGGTGTTTTCGATGTCATTGTCGAGGCCGGTGGAAAAACGGATGAGGCCGTCACTTAATCCCATTTCTTTCTGGATTTCTTCCGGAACTTCGGAAGAGGTGCTTTTCCCAGAATTGCTGAAGAGGGTTTTAAAATAGCCAAGGCTCACGGCAAGGTAACCCACGCCTGCTTCTTCCATCTTTTCCATGAGGGTGTTCGCTCTTTCCGAAGTACCTACATCTATGGCAAGCATGCCACCGAACCCATATTCAGGGCTCATAATACGTTTAAATAGTTCATGGTCTTTATGGTCTTCCAGCCCGGGATAGTTTACCTTGATGCCATCGGCTTTCAACTTTTCGGCCAGGTACATGGCATTGGCGCTATGCTGTCGCATCCGAATGTGCAGGGTGTGCAGGTTTTTGAGGATACTGCTCGACCGTAGAGAATCGAGCACCGGGCCGAGCAACATGGCCGTGCCGTCGTTCACGCTGCTGATGGCATCAATAAATTCTTTGTCGGCACAGATAGCTCCCGCAACGCAATCGTTCTTGCCATTCACAAACTTGGTCATGCTGTACACCACGATATCAGCACCGTGCATGGCCGGGGTCACGATCATGGGAGTGAATGTGTTGTCGACCACAAGCTTCAGGTCATTCGCTTTGCAAATTTCTGATAGCGCTGGCAAATCGGATATCTGCAACAGGGGGTTGGTCATGGTTTCGGTGTAGATGAGTTTGGTATTGGAACGCACCTCGTTCCTCACCGATTCCAGGTCGCTGATATTCACAAAACTCACCTCAATATTGAATTTAGGCAGGTAGTTTTTAAGGAAAGCAAATGTCCCGCCATAGGTAGTAACACTGGTTATAATGTGATCGCCCGCATTGCAGAGCTGCAGGATGGTGGTGGTGATGGCGGCCATACCCGAGGCGGTCACCCAGGCCGATTCGGTGTTTTCCATGGCTGCCATGGCCTCTGCCAGGTATTTATTGGAAGGATTCCAGTGCCTGGAATATAAAAAGCATCCCTCTTCATCGCCACTGAAAGTCTCGATCATTTTCTGGGCGGTCATGAAGGTGTAGGTCGATGAGTCGGTGATGGAAGGATTCACATCGCCGAATTCACCGAACTGTTTAAGCTGCTGGATCTTTGTTGCCGGATCAAATTTCATTGCCAATAGTTTTTCAGGTTAGAGAAAATTTGCGTGGCAAATGTATTAAATAGTTGAACTGGATAACAGTTAAATCGGTAATTAGTTGAATCGGAAAAATCAGGACGGTAGTCACTCCGCGTGGTGTAAAGACGAGGAACCTGACAAATGATCTATGAACGAAGGTATGACGCCCCGTTAATATCAATAATACATCCGGTCATGTACTCCGGGGCTTCTGCTGCCAGGTAGACCACGTTATTGGCGATCTCTTCGGGTTTAGCCACCCTGTGCAGGGGACTCTGGTTGCGGATGGCATCGCCGCTCGGGCCTTCAAGAATATGAGTTGTCATGTCTGTTTCGACGAAACCGGGAGCGATAGTATACACATAAACACGCTTGGTGGCGAGGGCTACGGCCATCGACTGTCCCATGGAGTTCATGCCGGCCTTGCTGGCCCCGTATGGAAGGGCAAATGGTTCGCCGCGGAAAGCTCCCCTGGAGGTTATATTGATGATACGGCCACCTCCGTGCTGCACCATATCCTTGATCAGCAGGAAGGAAAGGTTTGCCGGCCCCACCAGGTTGGTGTTCAGTGTATTGCTGAAATATTCCCTGAACTCCTCGTAATTCAATTCAAGCATATCGGCTTCTTCATAAATCCCGGCATTGTTCACCAGCACATCAATTGGGCCTTGCTCTTTCAGGAGTTTTTCCACCATATCGTGCACGGCCTCCGGGTCGGAAAGATCGGCCTGTATCAACACATGCATACTCCCTTCCATCTCCGCCAGGGTTTCTTCTGCAGCAATGTTGTTCTTATTGTAATGAAGAATAACTTTTGCCCCTGCGGATGCAAATGCAATGGCAATTGCCCGCCCGATACCACGGGATGCACCGGTAACCAGTACAGTCTTATCTTTTAGTCTGCTTTCCATGCCTGCAAGTTAATAAAAATGGGACTGAAATCAGAAAATATTACCCAGTTCGTGAATGAAATTGAGGAAGAGTGCAGGCTTGAGGGCGATGGTGAGCACAACCCCGAATATGGCTCCCCAGAAGTGGGCATCGTGCCCGATATTGTCGCGCCCCCGCTTTGCCATGTAGGCGGAGTAAACCAGGTATAATAAGCCAAAAACAGGTGAGGGGATCTCGATAGGGATGAAGAAGAGGTAGATCCCTCCCGCAGGATATAAAATGATGCTGGCAAAAACAACAGCAGAAACCGCTCCCGAAGCCCCAACGGCATTATACCACTCATGATCCTTATGCCTGCCATAATCGAAGAGCACAGAAAACATAACCCCCCCAATATAGAGGAGCATAAAGTATAACATACCCAGGTTCCCGAAATGATACATGTAGAGTGTATTTACCACCCTGCCGAACGACCACAGCACGAACATATTGATGGCCAGGTGTGCCCAGCCGGCATGTACCAGTCCGTAGGTAAAAAAGCGGTATCCCTGCCTATAGTGTTTAATGGCATAGGCATTGAACTGAAGGCGGTTCAGAAGCACGGGATTGTTAAATGCAAGTATGGAAACCAGCAGTGTGACAATGATAATACCAAGGACCATAGTGCTATCTTCCTGTTACGACTTCCCCGGCCGAATAATCGAATTCCGAACCCAGAACACTGTGCGGGATAACAAAAACAGCGAGTGTGATCACGGCTGCAAATACGGGCCAGAACCTGTTCCTCGGGTTTTTCCTCAGTACAAAAAAAGCGATCAGCCAGACGATAAATGCCACCAGGGTCTTGTTATCGGTGAGGTCCTGTCCGAAGGGCCATCCTGTCCAGTATGCCCCGAAGGCATACTTCTGCATGATAGGTCCCATGATCAGCCCGCCGATCAGCATACTCAGCAGGGTGAGTAAGGTGTAGGTCATCACCTTCCTTCCCCTGCGTAAGGCCTCCACGGCAGTCATTGTAGAAAACAGGAGTGCGACAAAGATCAGCAGTACGTGCGGCAGAGGTATCCAGTCGGGGATATGATCCTTAAACCGTATAGTAACAGGTTCTTCCGTCAATTTGTATAATTTCATTCCATCCGAAAGGGTCACGATATAAAGTAACTTGCCGGCAGCGGGCTGGTTGGGAAGCATGGCGTAAACCTCCTCTCCTTCTCGCTGCATCTCAAGTATAGTCCATTCGTCGTTGGTGCCCAGTCGCTTGTATCGTATCTCACCATCAATACCTTGAGGAACTTCCAGGCTGATTCGGGCACCTTGCCTGTCGGCGGCATACTTTTCATTCTCCCAGGTACGCAACAGGGCATAGCTGATCTTTTCACTCCCGATTTCGATATTACCTCTTTTGGGATATGTGGGACCGGTCATGCGCTGGTAGATCAGAACCGAAGCTGTTAATAATACTGCAAAGATCCAGATGAGTATGTTACTGAGTAGTTTCATGGGAATTGGTTAAATCTGTAATTGGTTAGATCTCTATTCAATTGTGTATCTTTTGTAAAATACTTTGCTTGCTTTGTGGATATAATTCGATACAAGATTAACATTTTAAGACGGACTATTGTTTAGCGTTTTGAGTTTTCAATTGCATCATAAAATACCTGGTGGAGGTTCGTTCTGATATCATATTCCATAATCTTCGCGTTGTTGGCATCGGGGCATACCCTGTTGGACAGGAATATGTATACCAGTCCGTTCCGGGGATCAGCCCAGGCATAGGTCCCGGTGAATCCGGAGTGGCCGAAGCTGGCGTGTGAAGCCGAGCGGCATGTCGGCCCGTCCTCTTCATATTCCAACAATGGCTTGTCGAAGCCCACCCCTCTCCTGTTCCCGTTCAGAGGAAACTGGGTCCGGGTGAATTCATCCAACACTTCTTTTTCCAGATAGGTTTTTCCGCCATAAGTACCGCCATCGAGGAACAGCTGCATGATCACGGCCATGTCAAAAGCATCGGAGAAAAGGCCGGCATGTCCCGAAACCCCGCCCAGCATGGCAGCACCCTGGTCGTGCACATCCCCCTGTAGCAATTGCCTGCGGAATTCGGTATCGTTTTCGGTTGGAACGATCCTGTCTTTTTCAAATCGATGCAGCGGAAGGTAACCCATCGTTGGTAATCCGAGGGGTAAATAGTACTTTTCTGAAACATACTTTTCAAAAGGCCTGTTGGTGATGGTCTCCACAGCTTCTTTCAGAAGGTAAAATCCCAGGTCGCTGTATTTGTAATCCATGCCCTTCCGCAGCCCGGAGAACCTTATACTGTCGAGGATGTCATGGTAGTAATCCCTGCGGATATACAAGCCTTCTGCCACCCTTACCGGGTATTCTTCACTGAATTCATCGCTGTATATATTCTGCGGTGTCACCTCCCCGATAGTATAACGGAAATAGGGTATCCACGTCCTGAATCTTGACTGGTGGGCCATCATTTCGCGGATGATAAGCTGTTCTTTGTTTGTTCCTTTCAGGTATGGCAGGTAATAGGACAATTTACGGTCGATATCAATCTGCCCCCCGGCCGACAGATCCATGACCGCCAGTGTGGTGGCTGCAATCTTTGTGAGCGAGGCCAGGTCGTAGAGATCCGTATCCCTGACAGCTTTATCATTATCATATGTATGGTAGCCAAAATTCCTGTGGTAAAATATTTTCCCGTCTTTGGCTGCGATCACCTGGCATCCGGGATAGGCCTTGAGTTCAATTCCTGAGAGAGCGATCGAATCCGCTTTCACGATCATACTGTCGGCAATGCCAAAACAGGCAGGATCCGTAAATCCCAGGCGGATCTTTTCAGTTTGAATACCTGCCCCGGCCTGGTAAAGCCCTTCAATATCGACCGGTAGCACGCCCCTGGCGGGGATACCGCCAAAAATGAGTTGTGCACCTGCCTCCTGCGCCAGCTCGTCATCCTGGTAAGAAATGATGATGGCATCGGGCAGTTCGGCGCTGCCGAGGGCGGAAAGTGCATACGGACTGGCAAATAGGTCGAGGATCAACTTTTTTTCTTTACCAACCTGGCGGATAAAACTCCAGGTCTCATCATCAATGCCATAATCCTTATAAGCATAAATATTCGTGTTCAGCACCCCGACAATGATGAGGTTAAAATCCTCCAGGGATGCCAGCAGTTTATCGTTATCTTTTTTGCGTGGTGATGCCGGTAGTTCGAAGTATTCAATACCGGTATACAGGCCCATGATACTGCCAAAACGGTCTTCATCAAGCCCTCCTCCGCAGGCGACATATGCAGTTTTGAGTGTGTCCAGCCTGTCTAACGGAATGAGGTCATTATCATTTCGGATCAACGTAGCTGATGCTTCAAACAATTCCCTGTTGAGGGATTGGGCTGCGGAACTGTTCAGGTCATGGTGGAGGCCGGTAAGCTCAATTGCATTGTATTCATTCAGGCCGGCCCGGTATTTATAGGCAAGCACTTTTTTGCAGCGGTCTTCGATCATGGTTTCCGCCACTGTATTGTCTTTCACTGCGCTGCTTATTCGCTTTAAGGCTCTGGGGATATCCGCCGGAAGCAGGAGAATATCGTTGCCTGCTTTCAGGGCCTGCAGTTCTATCTCGCCGGCTTTGTGGTACTTTGTCACCCCTCTCATATCAAGGGCATCGGTAACGATAAGCCCGTCAAAACCAAGTTTTCCGCGAAGCAATCCGTCGACAATGTTTTGCGACAAGGTGGAAGCCACGCCTTCCTCCTTTTCATAAGCAGGGATAAAAAGGTGTGCGATCATGATGCCGCCCAATCCGTCATCTATCAATTTCCTGAAAGGATAAAGCTCAATGCTGTCGAGGCGCTGTTCCGAATGGGCGATCAGTGGCAGGGTCTTGTGCGAATCCGTGTCCGTATCGCCGTGGCCAGGGAAATGTTTGGCTGTTGCGATCACGCCCTTATTCTGGAGGCCTTCCATATATGCAAGTCCTTTTCGTGCCACGTTCTCCCTGTCCTGCCCGAACGAGCGCATCCCGATCACGGGATTGTCGGGGTTGGAGTTGATGTCCACCACGGGTGCAAAATTCATATGCACCCCGATGCGGCTACATTCTTCCGCGATCATGCTTCCCATGCGGTAGATCAGCTCATTGTCGGTGATGGCGCCCAGCCCCATCTGGAAGGGAAACACTGTGGTGCTGTCGAGCCGCATGCCCAACCCCCATTCCGCATCGATACTTATTAGCAAAGGCGTTTTGGCCATGGACTGCCAGGCATTGGTTGTTTTTGCCTGGTGATGGGGATGGTTCCTGAAAAAGCAAACGCCTCCTATATTGTATTCACGAATATATTCTTCGATCTTATCATCGTATTCTTTTCCAGGCTCGTTCGCCCTGACGATCATCAGCTGGGCGATCCTCTCTTCCGGGCTGAGCGAGTTGTATACAGAATCTACCCAGTGCTGTTCATCGGTATCCTGTTGCGACCATGACAGGACCGGTATAAACCATATAATGAGGACAAGAAGGCTTCTATGCAGCATGAAGGCAGTTTTGGAGCGTAAAAATATGAAAAACATGAAGATTACTGACGTCCATGCCATAATCATGTTCCGGAGGGACATATTCCGCGTAATTCACTTTTAATAACTTGTTGAGAAAATATACTGGTTTTTATAAATTATATGTAATATTTTGACTTAGCTTTGAGCAAACAAAATGCCTATGACCGACCCCGTCCAGCTCACAAAGATTTCCACCCAGGTAAGAAGAGATATAATCCGCATGGTACATCGCGCTGCATCAGGCCATCCCGGTGGCTCGCTGGGAGCTGCCGACTACCTCGTGGCACTCTATTATGCCGCAATGGAACACGAGTCCTCTGATTTCGATATGGACGGCAAGGATCAGGACATATTCATCCTCTCCAACGGTCATATTTCACCGGCACTTTACAGTGTACTGGCACGAAGGGGATATTTTCCGCTTCAGGAACTGGGCACATTCAGGAAAATCGGTTCACGGCTTCAGGGGCATCCATCTGTTGAAAAAGGACTCCCCGGGGTACGCATCGCATCGGGTTCTCTGGGACAGGGCCTTTCAGTTGCCGTGGGAGCCGCTCTTTCGAAGAGGCTTAACGGGGAAGACAAAAAAGTGTATTGCCTGATGGGTGATGGGGAACAGCAGGAAGGGCAGATATGGGAGGCTACCATGTTTGCGGCTGCGAACGGGGTGGATAACCTGATCGCTGCAGTAGATTACAATGGCAAACAGATCGACGGACCCGTAGACGATGTTATGCCGCTGGGCGACCTCAAGGCAAAATATGAGGTCTTCGGCTGGCACGTCCTGGAAGCCAGGGGAAATGACATGGAAGATATTCTGAGAGTGCTGTCGGAAGCGAAAGAGAATACTGGAAAAGGCAAACCGATCGTTATCTTATTGCATACCGAAATGGGTTATGGGGTTGATTACATGATGGGCACCCACAAGTGGCATGGTGTGGCACCCAACGATGATGAGGCACGAATTGCCCTGGAACAACTGGAAGAAACCCTCGGCGACTATTAAATTTGATGTTTACCGCTGCTTTAAAATACATATTTACGTTGTTGCTGATCTGCACCTTTTCAGCGGCCCATACCCAATATTATCCACAGGAGGAAGAAGAGAAACCTCCCCCGCTAACCCGCATACTCTTTGTCCTCGACGGGTCGCAGAGCATGTACGGACGATGGCAAAGCGATGTGAAAATGAACATTGCGCAGAACCTTCTCAGTAACCTTCTCGACAGTCTACAGGATGTGGAGAACATACAGCTTGCGCTGAGGGTTTATGGCCACCAGAAGACATACCCGCCGCAGGACTGCAACGATACGCGGCTGGTGGTCCCCTTCGCCGACGATAACGCGATGCGGATCAAAAACCAGCTGCGCTATATCAAGCCCAAGGGCACAACACCGATCGCGGCCGCCCTGGAACAGTCCGGGGGAGATTTCCCCGAGTGCCTCGACTGCAGGAACATCATTATCCTGATCACCGACGGACTGGAAGAATGCGGAGGGGATCCCTGTGCCGTTTCGCAGGCTCTCCAGAAAAAAGGCGTTGCACTCAAACCTTTTGTGATCGGTATTGGCAGGAATTTCCGCGAAGCATTCGATTGCGTGGGTGAATATTTCGATGCTTCCAGTGAAGAACAGTTCGACAAGGCCCTCGACCTGGTCATCTCCCAGGCCTTGAATTCCACAACCGCCCAGGTGAACCTGCTGGATGAATACAACCGGCCCTCGGAGACCAATGTGAACATGACCTTTTATGATCATGTTTCTGGCAAGGTGGTTTATAATTATATCCAGACCCTGAACACCAAGGGGCTCCCGGATACGCTGATCATCGACCCCCTCATTACCTACGACGTCGTAGTGCACACCCTTCCCCCGGTGCGTGTCGACAGCATAAAGATCACCGCAGGGCAACATACCACCATACCCGTAGAAACACCTCAGGGGCAGCTCAGGCTGAAGATGGAGGGCACCACGCTTTCCAGCCGGAACCTCCAGGCCATTGTTAGGAAGGCCGGAAGCATGGAAACCATTAATGTACAACGATTCGGTGAAACCGAAAAATATCTTACGGGCGATTACAACCTCGAGATCCTCTGCCTGCCGCGAATTTATATTGATGACATCAATATTGCCCAGAGTTCAACCACTACGGTTGAGATCCCGGTACCGGGCATCGCAGTGATCAAAAAAACTGCCCAGGGTTATGGCAGCCTGTATGTTGAACATGACGATGAACTGGTCTGGATTTACAATTTCCAGGAGAACCCGGTACAGGAATCCCTTATCCTTCAGCCCGGCAGCTACAGGGTGGTGTTCAGGGCCAGGTATGCCGACAGGGCCATCTACACCGTTGAGAAGCGTTTCCGCATTACCTCGGGAAAAACAACCAATGTTAAAGTATATCATTAGCTTAAATATCTATGACCCAAACGATGAGTGTTGAGAAAAAAGCAACCCGGGCAGGCTTCGGGGAAGCATTGCTTGAACTGGGGCAGCGGAACCCGGAGGTGGTGGCACTTTGTGCCGACCTGACAGGATCTCTGAAGATGGGTGCCTTTGCCAAAGCCTTTCCCGACAGGTTTTTCCAGGCAGGCATAGCCGAAGCCAACATGATCGGTATGGCAGCCGGGCTCACCATCGGCGGGAAGATCCCCTTTACGGGAACCTTTGCAAACTTCTCAACAGGAAGGGTTTATGACCAGATCAGGCAGTCGGTGGCCTATAGCAATAAAAACGTCAAGATCTGCGCATCCCATGCAGGGCTCACCCTGGGGGAAGACGGTGCCACGCATCAGATCCTTGAAGACATCGGGCTGATGAAGATGCTCCCCAACATGGTGGTGATCAATCCCTGCGACTTCAACCAGGTGAAAGCTGCCACCTTTGCGATCGCCGAACACCAGGGACCCGTTTACCTGCGTTTCGGCAGACCATCATGGCCTAATTTTACCGAGGAAGACCAGGTGTTTGAGATCGGTAAGGCAAAAAAGTTAAGGAATGGAAGTGACGTAAGCATTTTCGCTACCGGCCACATGGTCTGGATCGCACTGAATGCAGCCAGGGACCTTGCTGCACATGGTGTAAGCGCAGAGGTGATCGACATCCACACCATCAAGCCGCTCGATGAAGATGCCGTGATCGCTTCCGTTGAAAAAACGGGCTGTGCCGTCAGTGCGGAAGAACATTCCATTTTTGGCGGGCTGGGCGACAGCATCGCACAATGCCTGGGAAGGAAAAAGCCTGTCCCACTGGAAATGGTAGCCGTGAATGATCAATTCGGCGAAAGCGGGAAACCGCTTGAACTGCTTGCAAAATATGGTCTCGACACACCCGATGTCGTGAATGCAGCCGTCAGGACCCTGAACAGAAAGTAAGATCACTTTTCCCGTTATCTACGTTTTCTTATCTTTATAAGTGCATAATAGTATCCGGAAATGAGGATCTTTATAATCGGTTATATGGGTGCGGGCAAATCAACCGTTGGCAAACGGCTTGCCAGGGAATTAGGCAAACGCTTTGTCGACCTGGATGAAGCATTCGAAGCTAAATTCCGTTACAGCATCCCCCGTTTCTTTGATCACTTTGGTGAATTGCGTTTCAGGGAGTTTGAAAAACAATGCCTGCACGATATCATCGAAAAAGAGGATGATGTGGTAATTTCGACCGGTGGGGGAACAGCCTGTTTTCATGACAACATTGACCTGATGAACCGTAACGGCATCACGGTATATCTTAAGATGCATCCCAAATCCATTGCCCACCGCCTTAACCGTGCCCGCCGCCTCCGACCGGTAGTGCGCGATATCAATAATGATGGCATGCAAAAATTTGTAGAGGAGCAGCTTGCCGAACGGGAAACATTCTATAATCAAGCACTGCTTATAGTTAAAGGCGAAAGCCTTGACATGAACATACTTAAAGAAATGATAGATGGTTATGATACTTGAGACTCGATACTCGATACTTGATACTCGATACTTGATACTTGATACTTGATACTCGATACTTGATACTCGATACTCGATACTTGATACTTGATACTCGATACTTGAGACTCGATACTTGATACTCAATACTTGACACTCACTACTTGAGACTCGATACTATCAATTGTTTTACAACTTTTAATTCTTGCTTTGTAGAGTTTGGAGCGACTTTACAAAAATCCTAATCAACTCATCACACTCACTTATAACATTATTCAACAAACTTTCATTTGTGCACAAGTTGTTGTTTTTAATTATTCTTAGATTAACGTAAGTTTCTCTAAGCTCCTTTATTACAATAGATTGCTTGTGAATAAAGTCTTTCCTTGAATAGGTTCCAAGTGCTTCTCCAAAATTTAATGCCACACTTGTCCCTGATCTAATAAGCTGCTTCGACAGATGCTCTCCCTCAAAGCTATTCTTAATAAATTTATTTAAGGTTATTATCTCGCCAGTAAATTTGATAAGCCTGTTCTCTAGTTCTCTTCTCATATCTATTAATACCAGAAATGAGAAAATGTCACAGGTAAAATGAAAAAGAATTAAGATTCAAGTTTTAAGTCTCGAGTCTCGAGTCTCAAGTCTTAAGTTTCTTTAATTGAACGATGTTCTCCACATGATGCGTCTGTGGAAACATATCGACAGGCTGCACTTTTTCAATACGGTAATCTGATGCCATGATGGCGAGGTCGCGGGCCTGAGTAGCCGGGTTACAACTGACATAAACCACCTTTTCAGGTGCTACTTTCATGATCTGTCTCACCACCCTTTCGTGCATTCCCGCACGGGGCGGATCGGTTACGATCACATCGGGACGCCCGTTTTCTTCGATAAAAGCATCGGTAAGTACCTTATGCATATCTCCGGCAAAAAAGCGGGTATTGGAAATACCGTTCAGGGCAGAATTCTCATTTGCATCTTTAATTGCAGATTCAATATATTCGATACCGATAACTTTTTTTGCATACCGGGCCAGGAAAGCGGCAATAGTGCCGGTTCCGGTATAAAGGTCATAAACCGTTTCTTCACCACTGAGGCCGGCAAATTCCAGTGCAGTGCTATACAGCTTCAGAGCCTGGTCGCGGTTTGTCTGGAAGAACGACTTCGGCCCGATCTTGAACTTCAGCCCGTCCATCTCTTCCATCATAAATGGATCACCTTTGTAAAGCTGTACCTCCAGGTCGGAGATGTCGTCGTTGCGCTTGTCGTTGATCACATACATCATCGAGGAGATCTCGGGAAATGTCTCCGAGAGGTGGTCCAGCAGGGCAGGCATCTTAATATGATCCACATAGCGGAACACCACGACCACCATCAGGTCGCCTGTCGAAGAAGTTCGTATAATGAGGTTTCGCAGGTAGCCATCCCAGGTTTTCACATCATAGAATTCGTATTCGTTTTCCAGCGCAAAATCGCGTGCTGCAAGGCGGATGGCATCAGAAGGATCACGCTGTAAGTAGCAGGTTTCTATATCCAGTATACGGTCGAACAATCCCGGCAGGTGAAAGCCCAGGCCGTTCCTGTTCTGCGGCCTTTCAGGATCGGGTTTTTCAACGAACCAGCGGCGGTTTGAGAAAGTATATTCCAGTTTATTGCGGTAATGGTATATCTTCTCGGATCCCAGTATCGGCATCACCTCCGGGAATTTCAATCTACCAATACGCTCCAGGTTATCCACCACCTGTTTCTGCTTGTAATGGAGCTGGTCGGCATAGTCCATGTTCTGCCATTTGCAACCACCGCAAATGCCAAAGTGCCTGCATTGCGGATCTATGCGCTTCTCCGAATACTTGTGGAACTTTTCAGCCCTGCCTTCAAAATAGTTTTTCTTCTTTTTTACCACCTGTATGTCCACCACATCTCCGGGTACCACGAAGGGAACGAAGATCACCCTGTTATCGACCCTGGCCACTGATTTACCCTCCGATCCAGCATCAAGGATCTCAACGGCTTCATATCGGGGGAATGGCTTTCTTCTTCGGCTCATAGGCATATTTTGGGGCAAAGGTAATACTTTTGGGCGTTGGGCATTGGGCGTTTGGCATCGGGGACTGGAATTCTGAAATGAAATCTGAATTCTGATAATTGATGTCTGAAGTAATGCTTGTAGAAAACCAAGTACTAAATAAATATTGTGCTCGTTTTAATAAAAATCAATACGATGAAAACCACAGAGATCAATTTGTCTCAACTATTGGAGAAGAAACGATCTCTAATTACATATACGGGAGATATGTAGAGCTTCTGAAAAAAACCACATAGTGCATTAAACAAAAAACACCAATTAGTTTTATAAAAACGGTCAACGCTATTCAGGCATGATCATTAAATAATCCAACACCCAACACTTAACACCCAACACTTTCGTATCTTTGTACTCCCAAAAACTGAGCGTCATGAAAATCCTCCCAATAGAAAAGGTCCGCGAAGCGGATGCCTATACCATCGAACATGAACCCGTTGACTCCATCGACCTGATGGAACGCGCTGCAAAAGCCTGCTCGAAGTGGATGATGAAAAACTTCAACCCCACCGACAGGATCAAGATCTTCTGCGGACTGGGCAACAACGGGGGGGACGGACTGGCCATCGCAAGGCTTATGGCAAAAAAGGATTATCGAGTTGAAGTATTTGTTGTGTATTACTCCGACAAGATGTCGGAAGACTTCAGCATCAACCTCGACAACCTTAAATACCAGAAAAAGGTAAAGATCAACGAGATCAGGAAGATAGAAGACCTGCCAGGTGCAGTGGATTGCGACTGGATCGTGGATGCCATTTTCGGCTCAGGACTTTCCAAGCCGGTCACAGGATTTATCGGCGAGGTAATTGCTTTCATCAATAAACAGCATGCCAAAGTGGCCGCCATTGACATCCCCTCGGGTTTGTTTGCGGATACGAGCAGCGTAGACAGCGGCGGGGCGATCGTGCATGCCGACATCACCCTTACATTTGAATTTGCGAAAAAGGCTTTCATGTTTGCCGAGAACCTCCCCTATGTGAAAGAATGGGAGATCATGACAATAGACCTCCACCCCGACTTTGTGAACAGCGTGGAAAAAGCGGATTATTTCCTGCTGAAGAAAGATATCTCGCCCTTGATCATCAAAAGGAAGAAATTCGACCACAAAGGACGCTTCGGACATGCATTGCTCATTGCAGGAGGCTATGGGAAAATGGGGGCAGCTGTTCTTGCATCCGAGGCCTGCCTGCGTACAGGCGCCGGTTTGCTGACTGTACACGTACCTGTGGAAGGATACCGCATCCTCCAGGTTGCCGTGCCGGAAGCTATGTGCAGCATCGACAGCTCTGAAACCATATTTACCGAAGCACCTGATCTTGAAGAATACAATGCGATCGGGATAGGTCCGGGACTCGGACAGGAAAAGCAAACGCAGAATGCCCTGAAGGTCCTGATACAGAATACTAAATTGCCTATACTTTTCGATGCCGATGCCATCAACATTTTAGGCGAGAACAAGACCTGGCTGTCATTCCTGCCCCCGGGATGTATCTTCACCCCCCATCCCAGGGAGTTCGAACGCCTGGTCGGAAAAGCCAGCAATGCTTTTGAGCGCGACAAGATGCAAAAAGAGTTTTCAGTAAAATACAGTGCATATGTTGTGCTAAAGGGCTATTCAACAGCAATCAGCTGTCCCGACGGCACCACTTTTTACAATTCAACCGGGAACCCCGGCATGGCTACAGGTGGCAGCGGCGATGTGCTCACCGGCGTGATCCTGGGATTACTTGCACAGGGCTATACTCCTTTGCATGCATGCCAGGTGGGGGTTTACCTCCACGGACTAGCAGGCGACCTTGCCTCGGAAGAACTGGGTTATGAAGCATCCCTGGCCAGCGATATCACGGCACATATTGGTTATGCATATCAGAAGCTTGGAGAAATCTGAAATCTGAACTTTGAAGCCTGAAGTTATTCAAAAATCAAGCTCCAACATCCAAGCTCATGGACCTGGGTTTTGTGGTGTGAAATTTGAGATTTCATATCTTTAGTAAAAATTCTTCCGCGATGAGGTGCTTATTTTCAATGCTTTTCATTTCTTTCTATGTATGCCTTTCAGGTCAGAATTATCAACCACTGGTCATTGAAGGAAACTCATGGTCAGTTGTAAACTGGTCGTGGGGATGGGCCTGGACAGATTATTACTTTCTGCAGGGAGATACAGTGATCAATGATACGGCTTATAAAAAACTGTATTTCACGACAGATTCAACACTGCAAAATGATGCAGGGTACTTTTGTGGCTTGAGAGAAGACACCCTATCCGGGGAAGTCTACTTCAATTACCCCTATCTTGGTGATTGTCTGCTGTATAAGTTCGGGATGGACATTGAGGAAACTGCTGTAGTTACATCCCTTGCCTGCGAGTCTATTAATATGATTGTAGCAGATGTTGATACGATCACTGACCTCATGGGAATTGAAAGGCGAAGGATGAGAATGGAAGGATGGTTTGATTCGTATGTTGAATACTGGATCGAAGGTATTGGATCTACATTGGGATTGTTGACCGCCGGGAACACTTATTGTGTTGCAGACTTCAACCAGGATCTATTGTGTTTCAACAAGCAGGGGCAACTGATCTACATGAATCCAATGTATACTGAATGTCATGTTACCATGATAAACCTCCGGGAACTCGAGGCTGAAAAGAATGCGGTGAAGATTTGCCCTAATCCTGTTACCACTTCATCAAAAATCTTAATAAATAAAGAAATCCATGTTATAAGGATGGAGATTTATAATTCCAGGGGATTGTTGATTTCTGAACATGATCCTGCAATATTAAAAATACACAGGGGTGTGTTAGTGCCCGGTCTGTATGTTCTCAAGGTTATAACGAAAAATAGCGGTATTATTAATACCAAATTTGTCATAAACTAAATAGACCCGCCAAGGTACTGGATGAGGGCTAGCTTGATAATCAGAATTCGAAATCAACATTCAAATTCCAACTTCCATGTTCCATGTTCTCTATTCATTATTCAATAACAAAGTCCTCGGGGTTACCGCAGGTACAGAATAAATTTCTGTCTCCGTAAGCATCATCAATACGGGTTACGTCGGGCCAGTATTTATCCCGTTCTACCAGACCGTTGGGGAAGGCTGCGTCTTTTTTGCTGTATGGGAATTTCCAGTCCTCATCCATGACCATGGCAAGCGTATGCGGGGCATGCTTGATCATATTGTCTTCCCTTGAGCATTTCCCCTCTTCGATCTGATGGATCTCTTCCCTGATGGTCACCATGGCTTCGATAAAGCGGTCCAGTTCATTAAGTGGTTCGCTTTCGGTAGGCTCAACCATGAGGGTTCCGATAACAGGGAATGCCACGGTGGGTGCATGGAAACCATAATCCATCAGTCGCTTGGCAATATCCACCACCACCACATCGGCGGTCTTCAGGAACTGGTTGCAGTCAATAATCATTTCATGGGCCACCATGCCGTTCTTGCCTGTATAGAGTATCTTGTAATGTCCCTGCAGTTTCGCCTTTAAATAGTTGGCATTCAGTATGGCGATCTCCGTTGCTTTTTTCAGTCCGTTGCGTCCCAGCAGTTTGATATAGCCATATGATATCGGGAGAATCATGGCGCTTCCAAATGGCGCTGAGGCAACGGGTCCAATGGCCTTTTCACCCCCGGTTTTCATCAATGGGCTTCCCGGCAGGAATGGTGCAAGATGTTTGGCCACGCCAATAGGCCCGACACCGGGACCACCACCGCCATGGGGGATGGCAAAGGTCTTATGAAGATTAAGGTGGCATACGTCGGCTCCAATAAGGCCCGGACTGGTCAGTCCGACCTGTGCATTCATGTTGGCACCATCCATGTATACCTGTCCGCCATTGCTGTGAACGATATCCATGATCTCCAGTACGCCTTCCTCATATACCCCGTGAGTCGACGGGTAAGTGATCATGATGGCTGCCAGGTTTTCTTTGTGTTCTTCTGCTTTGGCCCTGAGATCTTCTATATCGATATTCCCCTGTTCATCACATTTCACGATGACCACTTTCATGCCGGCCATCACTGAGCTGGCAGGGTTTGTACCATGTGCGGAGGAAGGAATCAGGCAGATGTTCCTGTGCCCATCCCCAATGCTTTCATGATATGCTTTGATAACAAGCAGTCCGGTATATTCCCCGGAAGCCCCCGAATTGGGCTGGAAGGAGATATCGGCAAAGCCGGTGATCTCACAAAGGTCTTTGCCCAGGTTTTCGATGAGTTCCGCATAGCCTTCGGCCTGGTCTGCCGGTACGAAGGGATGAATGGCCCCGAATTCTGGCCAGCTGAGCGAAAAGAGTTCGGCAGCGGCATTCAGCTTCATCGTGCATGAGCCCAGTGGGATCATGGTCCTGTTCAGGGCCAGGTCCCTGTTTTCCAGTTTCTTCATGTAGCGCATCATCTCCGTTTCGGAATGCAGGCTATTGAAGACCGGGTGGGTCATAAAATCACTGCTGCGCGCAAGGTGCTCCGGTATGTTGTCGCCACCTTCAGCCTCCTGTGAAGGTTCGAAGCCCCTGAGCTTGACAAAAACAGAGAGAATGTCCTGTGCGTCCTGTGCAGAAGTAGCTTCATCAAGGCTGATACCGATGCGTCCGTCTTCGAAGTAGCGGAAGTTGATCTCTTTTTGCAGGGCCACTTCTCGCACGGCATCCTGGTCGAGGTCATCCGGCAGGCTGATCACCAGGGTATCGAAGAAATGCCTGGTATGCAGTTTCATGCCAAGTTCTCTGAGTACATCTGCAAGGATGCTGGTGTAATCATTGATGTCGCGTGCAATGGCTTTCAGCCCTTCCGGACCGTGATAGGCCCCGTACATGCCGGCCATAATGGCCAGCAAAGCCTGCGCTGTGCAGATGTTCGAGGTGGCCCGCTCCCGTTTGATGTGCTGTTCCCTGGTCTGGAGCGCCATGCGCAGGGCCGGGTTCCCGGCGGCATCGACCGATGCGCCGATAATCCTGCCGGGTATATTCCGTTTATATTTTTCCAGTGTGGCAAAATAGGCTGCATGTGGCCCGCCATATCCCATCGGGATGCCAAATCGCTGTGTATTGCCTACGACCACATCGGCTCCCCACTCTCCCGGAGGAGTCAGGAGTGTCAGGCTGAGGAGGTCCGCAGCCACTGCCACAGCAATCTCTTTTTCATGTGCCTTTTCAACAAAAGCGCGGTAATCCTTCACTTCCCCATATTGATCGGGATATTGAATGATGGCACCAAAATACTCCTCAGCAAAATTAAATTCATCTTCTTTACCAAACATCAACTCTATACCCAGTGGGATGGCGCGCGCCTCCAACACTGCTGCTGTTTGAGGGAAGAGTCCATCTGAAATGAAGAACTTGTTTACACCTGCTTTCACGGCAGCGCGGCTCCTGGCATTGAACAACATGATCATGGCTTCTGCGGCGGCAGTGCCTTCATCAAGAAGGGAGGCATTGGCCAGGGGCATGGCGGTGAGGTCCGATACCATGGTCTGGAAATTAAGCAGGGCTTCCAGCCTCCCCTGCGATATTTCAGCCTGGTATGGTGTATAAGAAGTATACCAGCCCGGGTTTTCGAGGATATTACGAAGGATCACACCCGGTGTGATGGCGCCGTAATACCCCATGCCGATATAAGTTTTGAAGATCTTGTTCTTGGCACCGATCTCCCTCAGGTGGTCCAGGTACTCAAGTTCGTTCATCCCTTCGGGTAGCTTGAGGTCGCCTTTCATCCTGATAGAAGCAGGAAGGGTTTTATCGATCAGTTCATCTAATGTGCTAACACCAACGGCTTCAAGCATCTGCGGAATTTCTGCTTCACGCGGCCCGTTGTGCCTGTCTATGAAATTATTGCTTAACATCGTATATCTGAAATCTAATTTTACCCTGCACCCGGCACCCTGTACCCGGCACCTAAATAATGCGCAAAAATAATAATCTTATCCATATAAATCACATGCCGTTGATATATTGTGAAAAAATTAACAGAAAGTTGAACTACTTGCAGTTCTCACAATATAAATGTACCTTTATAGCATGTTTCCGACAGGAATCACAAGAGGTTGATAAAATGGAAAATGAAAACAACTGGTCAGACTGGACCAGGATAATAAGCAAGTACATACAGCCCAGCAGGGTGAAGAGCTGGTGGCAGCTGATCAATTCTGTCATCCCTTATTTTGCACTGCTGGTGGCCATGTATTACAGCATGCAGGTTTCATACTGGCTGGCACTGGCCATAGCACCACTGGCCGCCGGGTTCATGGTCAGGATATTTATCATCTTTCATGATTGCGGGCATGGCTCTTTTTTCCGTTCAGAAATGGCAAACCGGATCACCGGCATCATCACCGGCTTCATCGTATTTACGCCATACCACCGCTGGCATTACGAGCATCAGCGACATCATCAAACCGTGGGCAACCTCGACAAACGCGGTGTTGGGGATGTGATGACCATGACCGTGGAAGAATATAAGAATAGCACACCTAAACAACGTTCGTTCTACCGCTGGTACCGTAACCCCGTCATCTTACTTCTTATCGTGCCCTTCTTCCTGTTTACCGTGCTGTTTCGTTTGCAGGGGACAAATCAGACCAGGAAGATGCACCTGCAAACACATTTGACGACCCTGGCACTGATTGCCACGATTGTGGGTATTTCGTTCTGGATCGGTTTTGTAAACTTCTTATTGATACAGGTACCGGTTTTACTCATTGCATCCATTGCAGGGGTCTGGCTCTTTTATGTGCAACACCAGTATAAGGATGTGGTCTGGGAAAGGACTGAAAACTGGGATTATAAGACCATCGCCATGGAGGGGTCTTCCTACTATAAATTACCCCGGATACTGCAGTTTTTCTCCGGGAATATCGGCTTTCACCACATCCACCACCTGGGGCCCCGTATCCCCAATTACAATCTCGAAAAATGCCACCGGGAAAATCCCATTTTTCAAAAAGAACCACTCACCTTCTGGCCATCCATAAAATCGGTCAAGTATCGATTGTGGGATGAAGAAAAACATAAGCTTGTAACTTTTAAAGAAGCACTTTCATAGTCTTATGATGGATAAAACGATCCGTTCACTGGAGGACTATGCCCGGGGGATTGGCACCGAGGTCCACTACAAAGAAACACCATACCCGCCCACCGTGCAAACCACACACCACATACCATAAAAAAAGCCGCATCGCTGCGGCTTTTTTTTACTAAAAGGCTTATCTGTTTATTTATTGATTCTCATCCTGTAGAACGAGCGGTATACAAATACGAGTGCAACAGCAAGGAATCCGAGCCCGATCCATGGAGCTACATCTCTGAACTGTGCAGCCAGCGCAATTTCCATGGCAAGCAGCCCGAACAATGTCGTAAACTTGATAATGGGGTTCAGCGATACTGAAGAAGTATCCTTGTATGGGTCACCCACGGTATCACCAACAACGACTGCTTCATGCAGTGGGGTTCCTTTTTCCTGCATATCCACTTCAACCACTTTCTTGGCATTGTCCCATGCCCCTCCGGCATTGGCCATGAAAATAGCCTGGAACAGCCCGAAGAATGCAATTGAGATAAGGTAACTCACGAAGAGGGATACCGGTGCTGCATAATGCAGTTTGTCGGCATCCGAAAGCCCTCCCTCAAAGCCCGCCGGGGCGGCAAGGAATGCAAAGGCCAGGGCAAAGGAGAAGATGGCAATGAATATGTTCCACATCCCTTTCTGGGCGTATTGTGTACAGATCTTCACCACTGCCTTCGACTTGCTCACGTCGGCTTTCTTCTCGGCATTGGGATCAAGGTTGATATTCTTCTTGATGTATTCCGTTGCACGTGCGGCGCCGGTGGTCACGGCCTGTATGGATGCGCCTGTAAACCAGTAGATCACAGCCCCGCCAATGAGGAAGCCAAGGATGGAGTATGGATTCAGCAGGTTCAGAATAAATTCAGGATGGATACCCAGCGTATGTTCAATCACAAGGATCAGGCTGAAAATCATGGTGGTGGCTCCCACCACAGCCGTACCGATCAGCACCGGCTTGGCAGTTGCTTTAAAAGTATTACCTGCGCCATCGTTTGCTTCCAGGTAGTACTTTGATTTTTCAAAATCAGGTTTGAAACCGAAATCCCTTTCGATCTCCTCGCTGATGCCTTCCTGTTCTTCTATGAGGGAAAGCTCATAGATCGACTGCGCATTGTCGGTTACCGGCCCATAGCTGTCGACAGCAATGGTTACCGGTCCCATACCCAGCATACCGAAGGCCACGAGGCCAAAAGCAAAGATCGACGGATAGGCCATGAAATCAGAGAGACCGTAAGTACTTGAAATGTATGCAACGAACATGAGCCCGAAGAATACCATTCCTTTCCAGAATGCGCTGAAGTTACCGGCCACCAGTCCGGAAAGGATGTTTAGTGATGCTCCACCCTGCTTGGAAGCTTCCACCACTTCGTTCACATGTTTTGATTTCGGACTGGTAAAGATCTTGGTGAACTCGGGTATCAGGGCGGCACCGAGGGTACCGGCACTGATTATAATGGAGAGCACGATCCAGAGATTGTTCGGCATGTCGCCGATCATGAAGTAGCTGGCTACGAATGTTACAGCAATAGAAAGTAAACTGGTGATCCAGACCAGATTGGTCAATGGTTTTTCAAAGTCGATGTCATCGGCATTTTCGTACATCACTTTCGTCAGCAGACCATTGATCCAGTAGGCAACAATGGATGTGATGATCATGAGTATCCTCATCACAAAGATCCATGCCAGCAAAGTGATCTGGTCAGCAGCGGTAGTTACGGCCAGGAGGATGAATGCGATCAGCGCAACACCCGTTACACCATAAGTCTCAAACCCGTCGGCGGTCGGTCCTACGCTGTCGCCGGCATTGTCACCAACACAGTCGGCAATGGTACCGGGGTTACGCGGGTCATCCTCTCCGATCTTGAAGATCACCTTCATGAGGTCGGATCCGATATCAGCGATCTTGGTAAAGATCCCACCCGCGATCCTGAGGGCAGAAGCACCGAGCGACTCACCGATGGCGAAGCCGATAAAACTTGCACCGGCGTATTCCCCGGGTACAAAAAGCAAGATGATCAGCATCATGATCAGCTCGAGGGAGATCAGTACAACACCGATACTCATCCCTGCATTCAGAGGTATATTCAGCAGTTTGATGGGTTTCCTTTCAAGGGATGCAAAAGCCATCCTGGAATTTGCCAGGGTGTTCATCCTGATTCCAAACCATGCTACACTGTATGAGCCAAGGATCCCGATCACGGTCCAGGAGAGAATGATCAAAACCCCTTTAACCCCGAAATCAGCATCCGACAGCCAGCCGAAATAGAAAGCCACAGCCGCACCAATGAAAAGGAAGAGGATGGCAAGGAACTTTCCCTGCTGGATGAGGTAGGTCTTGGCGGTCTCGAAGATCACCTGTGCCACGTCGAGCATCGACTGGTGCGCACGGATCTTCCTTACCCTTACAAACTGGTATAATCCAAATAAGAATCCGGCAAACGTAATCAGGAAGCCCCAGTACAAAATAGACTGGGATTTGATCTCAGCCGGGATGACGAGATCGGCTTCGCTGGCAAACGTCATTAGTGGGAGGAATGAGATTGCCAATAGCGATAAAATCTTTCTCATGTTATAATGTGTTTTGGTTAGTGAAGTCGCAAAAATATAAATATAAATTAAACTCTCTAACAAGATTTTATCCACAGGCTATCCTGTAGTGGTGAAATTTTTATATTTTTAGGCTTTCTTAAAAAAAGCTTAAAAGGCTTTCGTTTCTCATGGAAAAGATCAGATTGGAAATAATCGGGATGTCTTACAGCCAGTCGCAGAGCGGCGCGTATGCCCTCATACTGGGCGAGCACGGAGGGGTGAGGAGGCTGCCCATAATCATTGGTGGTTTCGAAGCACAGGCCATCGCTGTAGAACTTGAGAAAATGAAACCTTCGCGGCCGCTTACGCACGACCTGTTCAAGAATTTTGCCGAACATTACAATGTATTTATCAAGGAAGTTGTGATCGACAAGTTCATGGAAGGGGTATTTTTCGCTAAACTGATCTGCATGCAGGGCGATGCTGTCAGCGAGATCGATGCCCGAACTTCCGATGCAGTCGCCCTGGCCATCAGGTTCCGCTGCCCTATTTATACCTTCGAAAAGATTATGTCGGAAGCCGGGATCATCATGGAAGATAAAGCAGAAGAATTGCAGGAACAGGAGGAAGAAAGCAAGCCGGTTGAATCTACATCCGGCCCTTATGATACGAATACTCTGGAGGAACTGGAAGAGATGCTGCAGAAAGCGGTTGAAAAAGAAGAATACGAAAAAGCATCACAGATCAGGGACGAGATCAATAAAAGAAAAAAATGAACAAGAAACTGCTACTCCTATTTCTCTTACTCACCATCATTTTCATACCATCTTATGCACAGGAAGCCGCTGAAGCTGCTGGAGGTGAAGTGCTTGAAGGGGGCTTTTCTTTCATATCCCTGATCAGAGGATTGTTTGGTCTCATAGTACTGCTCGGGCTGGGATACCTGATCAGCAGCAAAAGAAGATCCATCAACTGGAGAGTAATTGGAATGGGACTGGCCGTACAGTTTGTGATCGCGATTGTTGTACTGAAAGTACCCTTTTTTCAATCTGTAATTGAATTATTCGGAAATATCTTCCTGAAGATCCTTGACTTTACGCAGGAGGGTACATCCTTTCTCCTGGAGTCCTTCGTTTCGGGAACGGTTGAATCACCCATGATAAATTTTGTTTTCTGGGTATTGCCTACCATTATTTTCTTTTCGGCTATCACAAGCATACTTTTCTATTATGGTATAATCCAGAAGATCGTATACGGAATGGCATGGCTGCTTAAAAAAGCCCTGGGCATCAGCGGGGCTGAAAGCCTTTCCGCCACAGCCAATATATTCCTGGGCCAGACCGAATCACCCCTCCTGATCAAAGAGTATTTAAAAAACATGAACCGTTCGGAGATCATGCTGGTCATGACCGGGGGGATGGCAACTATTGCAGGTGGAGTACTGGCTATTTACATAGGAATGCTGGGGGGCAACGACCCTGAGAGCCAGCTCCTCTTTGCAAAACACCTCATCACCGCATCAGTGATGGCTGCACCGGGAGCCGTTGTGGCTGCCAAACTGTTGGTTCCCCAAACCGAAGCCATAAATAGTGAGATCACGGTAAGCAAAGAAAGCATAGGGTCAAATGTTCTGGATGCCATAACAAACGGAACCATGCAGGGCATAAAGCTGATGGTGAACGTTGCTGCCATGCTGCTGGTGTTCATTGCGCTCATCGCCCTGCTGAACTTTGTCCTTATTAAAGTTGGTGACTGGACAACACTAAACGGACTTATTGTTTCTATGACCGGTGGACAGTATGATGGCCTGAGCATGCAATTCATACTTGGATATGCCATGGCTCCGCTTACCTGGGCAATCGGTGTTAGCCCTGAAGATATGACCCTGGTTGGGCACCTCTTCGGGGAGAAGATCATTCTGAATGAGCTGGTGGCCTACTCCAGTCTCAGAGACTATATCTCAGTACAGGCATTTACCCATGAGAAATCCATGATCATGGCCACATATATGCTCTGCGGTTTTGCCAACTTCACATCAATCGGCATACAAATTGGCGGTATTGGTGCTCTGGCTCCAAACAAAAGGGTGGTCTTAAGTCAACTTGGTGTCCGTGCGATGATAGGTGGTGCGCTGGCATCGCTCTTCTCAGCTACTATGGTGGGGATCATCCTGGGATAGGGTTGAGTGTTAAGGGTTGAGTGTTGAGTTAGATTGGAATTTTCAATTTGGTTCAACTGCCTGCCGGTTTACCCGCCTTGCGGGCAGGCAGGTTTGAATTTATTTCGAATTTCGATATTAGGATTTAGAATTTTCTGACTATGAAAAAATTACTGTTATTGCTGCCATTGCTATTTCTAATTGCATGCAACAACCAGCTTACTGAAGAAGATATGCTTGCAAAGGCTGCAAAGATCCACGACAGGGTGCTTACCATCGATTCGCATACGGATACGCCATTATGGATGACCCGTGAGGGGTTTGATATTGGCATTGACAACAGCGAAGCGGCGCGCGGCAGCAAGGTCGACCTGGCCAGGATGGAAGAAGGCGGGCTGGATGCAGCTTTCTTTGCCGTATTCGTGGGTCAGGGGCCACGCGATGAAGACGGTAATGCAAAATCAAGGGAAAGGGCACTGGTGCTTTTTGATACCGTGTATAATGCCATCGGGCGATACCCCGATCGTGCCGAGGTCGCCCTCAACAGCATGGATGCATACCGGCTTGAAAAGGAAGGGAAAAGAGCCATATTTATCGGTATGGAAAATGGCTATCCCATCGGGAATGATCTTTCGCTGGTAAAAGATTACTATGATCGGGGAACACGCTACATCACCCTCTGCCATACCCGCAACAATGATATATGTGATTCTTCAACTGATAAAGAAGGGCCTGAACATGACGGCCTGAGCCCCTTTGGTGAAGATGTAGTAAAAGAAATGAACCGGCTCGGGATCATAGTCGATCTCTCACATGCTTCCGACGCATCTTTTTATGATGTGCTGAAAGTCTCGGAAACTCCGGTAATAGCTTCGCACTCCTGTGCACGTGCCATTTGCGACAATCCGCGTAACCTCGACGATGACATGCTCAGGGCACTTGCAGAGAACGGCGGTGTGATACAAATGTGCATCCTGAGTTCTTATGTAGAAGACCCTGCGCCCAATCCACAGCGCGACAGTGCCATGGACGCACTCAGGGTCAAATACAACGACTGGGAAGACCTGACCGATGAGCAGTTAAAGAACGCACGCGCAGAATGGCAGCAGCTCAATGTTGATTTCCCGCGCATACTCTCAACCGTAGAAAAGGTTGTCGACCACATCGACCATATTGTAGCCGTGGCAGGCATCGACCATGTTGGGATCGGAACCGATTTCGACGGAGGTGGCGGTGTGGAAGGCTGTTACGACGTAAGCGAAATGGGCAACATAACCCTCGAACTGGTAAAAAGAGGATATACCGAGGAGGAGATCGAGAAGATATGGGGGAAGAATTTTATGAGGGTGTTTATGGAAGTGGAGGAATTTGCGAAGAATAACGAACATGGAATGATGAACATGGAACAGGGAAGTGATTCATAATTTCCACATACCACAAACCACACACAACAAACCTGAACTAAAATGAGGCAGTATTTAGATCTTTTGGAGCACGTCCTTGAAAAAGGCGTTGAGAAGAGCGACCGCACCGGGACCGGGACCATCAGCGTATTTGGCTACCAGATGCGTTTCGACCTGGAGGAAGGCTTTCCGGTGATGACCACCAAGAAGCTGCACCTGAGGTCGATCATCCATGAACTACTGTGGTTTCTGAAAGGGGATACCAACATAAAATACCTGAACGAAAACCGGGTGAGTATATGGGATGAGTGGGCCGACGAGAACGGCGATTTAGGGCCTGTTTACGGTGCGCAGTGGCGAAACTGGAACGACGACGGCATCGACCAGATCTCGGAGGTGATGAAGCTCATCAGTACCAATCCCGACAGCAGGCGCATGATCGTCGCAGCCTGGAATCCATCTGTCTTGCCCGACCCAAATAAAAGTTTTACCGAGAACGTGGCCGCCGGCAATGCGGCCCTCCCACCCTGCCATGCTTTCTTCCAGTTTTATGTAGCTAACGGAAAGCTTTCCTGCCAGATGTACCAGCGCAGTTGCGATATCTTCCTGGGCGTACCCTTCAACATTGCATCCTATGCCCTGCTCACCATGATGATGGCACAGGTTACCGGGCTCAGGGCAGGCGAATTTATCCATACCCTGGGCGATGCCCATATATACCTAAACCATATCGAGCAGGTGAAGTTGCAGCTTTCGCGCAAGCCCTATCCCCTGCCGGAAATGAAGATCAACCCGGAGGTGAAGGACATCTTCGACTTCAAGTTTGAGGATTTTGAACTTATTGGCTATCAATCACATCCGCACATAAAGGGGGAGATAAGCATTTAGGTGCCGGGTGCCAGATGATATATTGTTTGTAAATCAGAAATGATATATCCGAACCTAAGGAATATTTTAAATCGCAGAAGATAATATATTACTCCTGCGCCAGGGCCTCGGACTACGATGGACCGAAGAAGTACTTATCCTTCTTCGATCTCAATCGCGTTCTGCTATCTACTTCTTAATTCTTCAATCTTCTATAAAAAAAGCCCCACCAGAATCCGGCAGGGCTTCACAAAGCGTATTTCTTCTACTATGCTTTCCCGAGGATCCTGAACATTCCGGTGCCGCAGGTGGGGCATGTGCCCTTTACAGCTTTCCTTTTGTTCTTCATTACGATCTCTTTAGCACCCTTAATTTCTTTTTTTGCTTTGCACTTTACGCAATATCCTTCCATGATTCAATTTTTTTAGTTAATGAATACTGATTCCTCACGAAGATAAGGTATTTCTTTACAAAATGGAAGAATAATTAAATATTTTGTTCTCAGGGGGCTGTTTTAGGTTCCGGGGACAAGGTTCAGGAGGCAGGGAAAATGATATCTGAAATCTGAAAAACGAAGATTGAAATCAGAAATACCACACACCTGTCCCGAGCGGAAGTCGAGGGGCCACATACCTTCAAAAGGTATTACGTACCACGTATTAAGTATTACGTACGGACTACCCCATACCACATGCCACGCCCCAGGCCCCAGGCCTCATGCCCCGGGCCCCTAATGCTTTTCAAACTTATCGTAAAAGAGGTTCCCGTTGAAATAATACTCCACCAGGTTCGTGCAACTATCCGGGTTATAGAGGATATAACCGTTACGCACATCCAGTCCGGGAGTGCTGAGGCTGACCTGGCCGCCACGGATCCAGCGACAGTCGAAATAATCACCAAGTGGCTCATCAATAACGGAAGAAAAGGCTGCGTTGTACAGGTCAACACCATTGCTGGTGCCGCTTATCTCAAAAACATCGTCGTCGAAATATTCAGGAGTCGACATTCCTTCTACCCAGCTGAAATTCTTGCTGGAACTCCATGAAAAGCTCCCATGCGAAACAGTATCGTAAAGTGTTAAGATCCCTGAGGGAACATCATGGGTAAATGCCTTAATGCCCTGTACATAGCCAAAAAAGCTGATGGTATTTTCACCATTGAGCATAAGGTCATCCACCACGTAATTATCAAAAGTCAGGGTAGCTGTGGCACCTTCTTTTGAAAAATCCTTGTCGAGCGTGGCTGTGATCATACCTTTACGCACTTTCCCGTCGGGACAGGAAGTATAATAGTCGAAGTAATCGATCACGTAAACGATGTCGTCGGTATCCTGGTAGGTGCAATGCGCCCCGAAGATGGTATCACTACCCGTATTTTTCAGCGAGGAATCGCTTACCACCATAAAGAAAATGTTAAAAACCTGGGAATATGCGCGCTCTGCGATAACCTGGTTATTCGCAACGTTAAGCACAGGGTTATAATTCGTTTCTATGCTTCCCTTTTTACAAGCAACAAAGAATATGGCAAGCAAAAACAGGATCAGAAATGTATTGTTAAAGATGCGCTGCATGATCACTTACGTATATATGTCTGGAACGCGAAAGGCAGGTTATTATTCTTTTCATCAATATGATCTTCCTGCTCGATCAGTTCCCATTCATCAGACTTTACCTCCGGGAAAAAGGTGTCTGCTTCGTAGCTTCTTTTCACACTGGTGAGGTATAATTTGTTTGCCAGGGGCAGGAATTGCCTGTATATGGAACCTCCGCCAATCACAAAGCATTCCTCATCATCCGCACATTTCGCCAGGGCATCCTCAATGGAATAGGCCATAATACAGCCTTCATAATTGTCGGAAGGGTCGTCGGTGATCACGATGCTGGTCCTGTTGGGCAGGGGCCTGACGGGAAGCGACAGAAATGTGTTCTTACCCATGATGATCTTGTGGCCTGTAGTGATCTTTTTAAAACGTTTCAGGTCATCAGAAATGTGCCATAAGAGGTCGTTATCCTTTCCTATGGCATTGTTTTCGGCAACAGCAACGATGATGGAGATGGACATATTTATTTTG
>JAZBOU010000168.1:0-4555 GCA_036351275.1 Bacteroidales bacterium | reverse complement strand
GAAGAAAAACCCCTGTTCTTTGTATTCCACGGCGGCTCCGGTTCATCACAGGAAAAGATCCGCGAGGCCATCTCGTATGGCGTGATCAAGATGAACATCGATACCGATACCCAGTGGGCATTCTGGAACGGGGTAAGGGAATATGAAGCGAAGTACCATGATTACCTGCAGGGCCAGATCGGAAACCCCGATGGTGAAGATGTTCCCAATAAAAAATATTACGACCCTCGCAAATGGCTTCGCGAAGGTGAGGTCAGCATAGTTGAAAGATTAAAAGTAGCTTTCGAAGACCTGAACTGCATTAACCGGAACTAGTTCAGATATCAAATATCAAATATCAGATATCAGAATTCTATCTCGAAAGCGATCTGATCAGTTCTTTAGGATGTATGCTCAGTACCGGGAATGGCGAATGATTCACCATCTGCTGCGCATAAGGACCCAGCCATAAGTTTGCCGTAGTCCGTTCCTGCTCCGTCATGATGGATATAAGGTTGGCATCGATCCTTTCGGCATAACCGATGGTAGATTTGGTGAGATTATCCGCTTCTACCGCTTCACGAACATATTTTACCCCTTCCTCTTCAAGGTATTCGATTACCTGGTCGGTGTAAGTATCTACCCTGTACCTTACGGCTTCAACTTTTGTGGTATACACGGCAAGAATATGTATCACGGCATCATTGATCTTGGCAAGCTCAGTGGTAAATGGCAGTTTTTGCCGGGTTTCAATAGTACTGTCAAGAGGAAGCACGATCTTGCTGAGCGGACGCTTAATATCAATCCCGCCGCGTATGGTTATGATCGGTTTATTACTGGCCGAAACGATCTTGTTCGCATTGCTGCCAATCCAGAATTCTTCGAAGCCTGACGAACCATGTGTCCCGGCCACGATCATATCCGCTTTGCCTTCATCGGCAGCATTAACGATCTCCTTATATACTTTCCCCTCCCTGATCTGGTAGCTCATCTTGCCTCCTTCAAGTTCCGGGGAAAAGTCTTCTATCAGCTCCTTAAAGCGCTTTTGAACTTCAAGAAGCAGGGTCTCGGGATCACATTTAAAAATATCCTTGGATTGATCTGGCATGTTCACCCAGACCATTTCTATCTCGGCCTTGGCCCTGGCTGCAATTGAAACAGCATGGGCAAGAGCATTGATTGAACAATCGAGAAAGTCAATGGCAACCAGTATTTTTTTCATAACCGAAGATTTTAGTTGATAACAGGGTATTTTATCTTATCTCTGATCACCCAGGCGATCGGATAGCTTCTTTTAATTTTATTTAAAAATCCTTCAGCCTCCATCCTGCTTTCGAAGTCTCCCACCCTCACCTTAAAGTTGGGGGCTTGCCAGGATAAGTACACCGGGATGTCAGGATATTTTGTTGAAAATTCCGCCATGACCTCGCGGGCCCGTGTGCTCGACTTATTTCCCGATTCTTCGAAGATCTGGATGCGGAAGCCGTCAATCGCAAAATTATCTGTATTCAGCAAGAGGGTTTCATTCATTTCGAGATGTTTCTGCAAAAGGGTATCAACGGCCGGATCCTGTATGATCACCACGCTCCCTTCATCCTGCGCCAGGGCAGCAGGTGCTGCTGCCAGGCAGATTGCCAATATTGCTATGATGCGGAAAAACCTCATTCGTATTCAAAATTAAGCCTGTTCATTCCCGTATACTGATTAAAGGTACCGGGCAGTTATTTACCAGTTGACGGGCAAAAGTACCAAGAAAAACATTCGCCTGCGTGGTTTCCTGTTCCGTCATGATGGATACCAGGTCATTCTTGTTTTTCAGTGCAAAATTTATCGTATCCTGTGTCAGGTTTGTTGTGGTCATTTCCTGAATACTATAGTTGATACCTTTCTCCTCCAGGTGGTCTGCCACCATCCCCAGGTGCCTGTCGACCTGCTTTCTCAGAGAACTTAAGGTTGTGGAATGCAAGGCCAGAACCTGTACTTCACTTCCAAAAGCCTGCGCAATGTTTGCCGTTGTATAGACTTTTTTACCGGAATGCGGGGTGCTGTCGACAGGCATCAGTATCTTTTTTACCCTGGTCCCGAATTTGAAATCCTGCCTCAGAGTGACCACCGGGCAGGGTGCATGTGTAACGATCCGGTAGGCATTGCTGCCGATCCAGTATTCTTCGAAACCTGTTACCCCATGAGTGCCCGTGAAAATAAGATCTGCATTGATCTTTCTGGCATATTTGCTGATCTCCTCGTAAACTTTCCCTTTTTTCAATTTATAGTCAAGCTTGCCGAATTTGCCTTTCTTTTCATACTTCCTGATGATCTCCTGGAATAATTCCCTTGATTCCTTCCTGGCTCCCAGATCGTGCATGTCAACAGCCAGATCAGGTCCTGAAACATTATCTACCCAGATCATAGACACATCCGCGTTCAGTTGCCTGGCATACACCAGTGCATACTCCAGCGCATGGATGGCATTTCTTGAAAAATCGATGGCTACCAGCAAATTTTTCATCATTTTTAGATATACTATCCTAAGCTAAGATAATAAATTTACGTAAAATAAACTAATTTAGCATGGTAAATATTGCTGAATCCTATAAAACCCTTCTAAAGAACAGGGAAACTACTGAAACGGATTCAGTGCAATCACGGCACAAATGAACGAAAACCTTGATCCGCGTGGAGACCATCTCAGCCAGGCAGAAATAGAGATTGAAAAAGTGTTGCGCCCAGCAGAGTTTAAAGACTTTTCCGGCCAGGCCAAGGTAGTCGACAACCTGAAGGTTTTTGTTGAAGCTGCCAAACAGCGCGACGAAGCACTTGATCATGTGTTGCTGCACGGCCCCCCCGGCCTGGGTAAAACGACCCTTTCCCATATCATCGCCAATGAGCTGGGGGTAAGCATCAAAGTGACATCCGGGCCGGTGATCGACAAGCCCGGCGACCTGGCAGGACTGCTCACAAGCCTGGAGGATCACGATGTGCTCTTCATCGATGAGATCCACCGCCTGAGCCCGGTGGTGGAAGAATATCTCTATGCAGCCATGGAAGATTTCAAGATCGATATCATGATCGAATCAGGTCCCAATGCAAGGAGTGTTCAGATCGCGATCAATCCCTTCACGCTGATAGGAGCCACAACACGCTCCGGCCTCCTCACAGCCCCTCTTCGCAGCCGTTTTGGTATCAACCTGCGATTGTCGTATTACGATGCCATTACGATTGAAAAGATCCTGAGACGGTCCTCCGGGATCCTCGATGTGCCCATGGAAGATGATGCTGCGTCGGAGATCTCCAGGCGCAGCCGCGGCACACCCAGGATCGCAAACCTCCTGCTCCGCCGGGTCCGTGATTTTGCCCAGATCAGGGGCGACGGCACCATCAGGATGGATATCGCCAGGCATGCCCTCAGCGCACTGAACGTTGACAAGAACGGCCTGGACGAAATGGATAACAAGATACTGCTGACCATCATCGATAAGTTCAGCGGCGGACCCGTGGGCATCAGCACAATTGCAACGGCGGTAGGTGAAGATGCGGGTACCATTGAAGAAGTGTACGAGCCATTCCTGATACAGGAGGGCTACCTGATGCGAACTCCGCGAGGTCGCGAGGCTACCGAACTGGGCTACAAACACCTGGGTAAGATCAAAGGCGGAAGCCAGCCCGGACTCTTTGAATAGACATCCATGCCTGATTCAAAAAATAAGATCAGCAAGCTGATAAAAGATACAGCCCATCGTATTGGATTTGATGCCTGCGGTATCGTAACAACCGGCCGTCTTGAAGCAGAATCCCGGTATTTTCGTGAGTGGCTGCAACAAGGATACCATGCAGGCATGAGCTACATGAACAGGAATGTCGATAAACGGCTCGACCCCAGCCTGCTGAATGAATGGGCGAGATCGCTCATCATCATGACTCATAACTACTACCCGGCAGATAACAGTCTCTCTGAAGGGAAATACAAGATCGCCAGGTATGCTTATGGCATGGATTACCATGATATTCTGAAGGATAAACTGGGCCTTGTGGTTGATGCCATTGAAGATGAGATAGGGGCCATCACGGCACGTGTATTTGTCGATTCTGCCCCGGTAATGGAGAAAGCCTGGGCCTCAAAAGCCGGTCTTGGATGGATCGGGAAAAACTCCTGCCTGATCAAAAGGGAAAAAGGGTCTTTCTTCTTCCTTTCTGCCATAATAACCGACCTTGAGCTTTCCTATGATGAAGCATCTGTTAAAGACCATTGCGGCAATTGTACAAAGTGCATGGATGCCTGCCCGAACGGAGCCATCGTCGCACCCGGCGTGATCGATTCCAACAAGTGTATCTCGTACCTAACCATTGAACATAAGGGCAACTTCGATCCGGAAAACAGATCCATGCTCCATGGCTGGATCTTTGGTTGTGACATCTGCCAGGAGGTATGCCCATTTAACCGTTTTTCATCGCCTCACGATGAGCCTTCGTTTTTAGCCCGCAGGGAACTGCTGGAAATGACAGAGGCAGACTGGAAAAAACTCAGCGAAAAGCAATTTTTAGCCCTTTTCAGTGGTACCGCAGTGGAACGGACAGG
>JAZBOU010000167.1:0-6588 GCA_036351275.1 Bacteroidales bacterium | reverse complement strand
CGTGCAGAGACACACGATAAGTGGAATGCAGAACTCGCCAGGGTAGATGCGGAATTTATCCAGGAAGAAGACTACATAACTTTCTATACAGCTTTGTACCACAGCTTCCTCACCCCTATCCTCTACGAGGATGTTGACGAACAGTACCGCGGACTGGACCAGAATATCCATACTTCCGAAGGCTTTACCAACTACAGCATTTTTTCCCTGTGGGATACCTACAGGGCACTCCACCCGCTTTTTAATATCCTTCAACCCTCACGCAACAACGATATGATCAAGTCGATGCTGGCTCACCACGACCAGAGCGTGCACGACATGCTCCCGATCTGGAGTCACTATGCGAATGAGAACTGGTGCATGATCGGATATCATGCGGTTTCGGTTATCGCGGATGCCATGGTGAAAGGCGTTGGTGATTTTGATAAGGTTAGGGCACTGCAAGCCTGCATGAACACAGCTACCGTAGAATACTTTGAAGGCCTGGGTGATTATATGGAATACGGATATGTACCCGACGATTTGAGCCACTCTTCGGTTTCCAAGACACTTGAATATGCTTACGACGACTGGTGTATCGCCCAGATTGCAAAAGCATGTGAAAATAAAGCGGTAGAGGACCTGTTCCTGGAGCGAAGCCAGAACTTTAAAAATGTTTATGATAGTAAGATAGGATTTATGCGACCCCGCCTGTCGGATGGCAGTTTCAGGGAAGATTTCGATCCCATGGATACCCATGGACAGGGATTTATCGAAGGGAATGCATGGAATTATGGATTGTACGTGCCACAGTATCCTGATGAGATGATCGCCATGATGGGTGGGAAAGAGGCCTTCAGCGCACACCTTGATCAACTTTTTTCCATGGAGATCGATGATAAGTACATCGAAAAACACGAGGATATTACCCGCGATGGCATCATTGGCAACTACGTGCACGGGAACGAGCCCGGTCACCATATCCCATACCTGTATAACTGGACCAGTGACCCGCATAAAACACAGGAACGCGTGCGGATGATCATGAATGCCATGTACGGTCCGACAGTTTCGGGATTATGCGGCAACGATGATGCGGGGCAGATGAGCGCATGGTATGTATTCAGCGCCCTGGGATTTTACCCGGTCTGCCCGGGATCGGAATACTATGCCCTGGGCAGCCCGCTTGTGAAAAAGGCCAGGATCAGGTTAGGAAATGGCAAAACGTTGAGTATAACTGCTGAGAATCAATCACCGGAAAACATTTACGTTGAAAGTGTTTCTTTAAACGGTAAGCTTGTTGATGGTTTACAAATCTCACATCATGATCTGATGGAAGGGGGAGAACTTGTTTTTGAGATGGGTGCGGAAACCAAAACCGAAAAATGAAACACGAATAACGAAACACGAATAACGAAATGATGGACGATCAGAGAAAGCGTATCCACGATAAATATGCTCCATGGTGGGCTGTGGCGATGTTTATCTTCGGGCTGGCGGGCTTGAGTACGGTATGGTTCGACACGGGTGATTTCTGGGGTGGATACGGCCTCGATATCATGGGCCCGGCCTGGAACTATATTCTTTTTAGGGGGCTGTTTACAGGATATCGTGAAACAAAGTGGACGAATTTCTTCACCCCCACACGGACAGTGCTCATCTTTATCCTTGTCGCCTATGGCATTGAAGGTGCACAGTACATGGAATGGTATGAGGCTACTTTTGATCCCTTCGACCTGCTTGCCTATGTGTCTTTGCTTATTCCACTATATTTGCTTGATAAGAGGCAGGCATCAGGATACAGGCGAGTGGAATCTTGATGAGAATACAAGAATACGGGAATACGAGAGTACCAGAATACGAGACAGTGAAACAGTAAAACAGTGAAACAGTAAAAAAATGAACGTAATCGCAATCAACGGTAGCCCCAAAAAAGAGGGTAACACCTATCACGCATTGAAAATAGTACTGGATGAACTTGAAAAAGCAGGCATTTCGGGTGAGGTCATCCATATAGGGAACAAGAACATACGCGGCTGCCTGGCCTGTGGGAGCTGTGCAAAGAACAAGGATGAAAAATGCATCCAGTCAAAAGATAATGTAAACGAATGGATCGCCCGGATGAAGGATGCCGATGGTATTCTCCTTGGTTCACCGGTATATTACGCTGACCTGGCAGGGACCATGAAAGCCTTTCTCGACAGGGCATTTTATGTGAGCGGTGCCAACGGCAACCTTTTTCGTCATAAGGTTGGTGCTTCTGTGGTTGCGGTGCGCCGTTCGGGCGGGCTGCCTGCATTCCATTCGTTGAACAATTACCTTTTGTACTCCGAGATGTTCATTCCAGCTTCCAACTACTGGAACGTGATACACGGAGCCCGCCCGGGAGAGGCAATGCAGGATGAAGAAGGAATTCAGATCATGAAGGTGCTGGGACAAAATATGGCATGGCTGATGAAACTGGTTGCGCAAGGAAAAGACAATGTTCCTGCCCCGGAGAAAGAAAAGAAACGGTACATGAACTTCGTCAGGTAGACGTCAGGCGTCGGGAGATGCTGGATTTTGGATGATGGAGGTTGGATTATTTCAGAATTCAGATTTCAACCTTAAGAGTTCAGATTTCTCCCCGTCCCGCGTCCCTCGAACCGCGTCCCCCAAAAAAAACCGGCCTTAGCCGGTTATTTTTCAGTTCATAAGTAGATTGACCTGTCCGGTCGTTTTCGTGTGCACAACTTTCAGTGCCCTGGCATAAGCGAATATATTATCCAGGCTTTGTTTCCCTGGCCCCGCCAGCAGGGCTTTTCTTAAGTCAGTTGTGCTGGAATGTTGTTTTGGAGTAAAGGTTTTGGGCATATGCGTATCGTCCGTTAAAAAATGTTAATATCACACTTATAACGAAAGAATAAAACCCTTTATTATACGATGTATGAAAAAGTGAGGAATAGTTATTAAACGCCTGAATGAATCGAAGCCGGTCCTTCGTCGCTCACTACCTTGGCTCCTCAGGATGAGAACTGCCCTGATTTAACCGATTTAACCGATGTAACCGATGTAACCGATGTAACCATTAACCAATGTCAACCATAGCCCAAGACCTATCTGGTCAGCACAACATCCTTTTCACGGATAAGCTTGCGCAGGTTGATCAGTGCATAACGCATGCGGCCGAGGGCTGTGTTAATGCTGACATCCGTATGCTCGGCAATGTCTTTGAAGCTCATGTCGGAATAGTGCCTCATGAAGAGGACCTCTTTCTGTTCTTGAGGAAGGTATTCGATGAGCTCGCGCACATCCTTATGGATCTGGTCAATGATCATCTTCTCTTCTACCGAAGCATCGGTAAAGCTGATGGTATCAAAAATATCGAATTCACTGCTGTCATTATCCACCAGTGGCATTCGTTTCGATTTCCTGAAATAATCTATGATAAGGTTATGTGCAATACGCATTACCCATTGAATGAATTTACCTTCTTCTTTGTATGATCCCGCCTGTATGGTGTTGATCACTTTGATAAAAGTATCCTGGAAGATATCATCTGCCAGTTGCTTATCCTTAACTACCATAAGGATGTAAGCAAATACCCTGTTCTTATGACGGCTGATGAGAATTTCGAGACTGTGCTGGTTACCGTCCAAATATTCAGCGATCAATTGACTGTCGCTGGCTTTTATGGCTTTCATATGCCTCCCTTTTTAGAGAATGTTAAGTTAAAAAGGGTAAATATTTATTCGATAACTGTCTCCTGTTTTTGGGCCCGAAAAGGGCGATTTGTAATTAGCTGCTTATACTTTTCAGCTTGTTAAATTGTTGCAATAACTATGCAAATATAACCAAATATCACTCAATTGCAAGTTTTTTTAAGTTATTTTTGCATTTTTCCTGATAGGGGAGTTTTCTTAAAATTATTATGAACCTACCTGATCCTAAGGATTTTATATATATCAAAGGCGCCAGGGTCCACAATCTGAAAAATATTGATGTGCAGATCCCGCGTAACAAACTTATTGTGATCACGGGTTTATCGGGCTCCGGCAAATCATCCCTTGCATTCGACACTTTATATGCCGACGGGCAGCGACGATATGTTGAAAGCCTGAGTGCATACGCTAGGCAGTTCCTGGGCCGGATGAGCAAACCTGAGGTGGAGCTCATCAGCGGGGTCTCCCCTGCCATTGCCATCGAGCAAAAGGTCAATACCCGCAACCCCAGATCAACTGTCGGCACATCCACCGAGATCTATGAGTATATGAAGCTTTTATTTGCCAGGATCGGGAAAACCTATTCCCCGATCTCGGGAAAGGAAGTGAAGCGTCACAGTGTTGATGACGTCACCGCTTTTATCATGGGACTTCCGGAAGATACGGAGGTCAGGATCCTGGCACCATTGGTCATTAAGCAGGACAGGAATATCCTGCAACATTTCAATGTATTGCACCAGCAGGGATTCAGCCGGATTGTTTACCGTGGTGAGATGGTACGGATCAGCGATGTATTTGAAAAGAACCACATCCCGGAAAATCCTGATGACATTCATGTCCTGGTCGACCGGGTGAAGGTGCACCATGACGACGGTGACCTGCGGTCGCGGGTAGCCGACTCGGTGCAAACCGCCTTTTACGAAGGAGACGGCAGCTGCCGCGTGGAAACCAGCGGGGAGAATGGCAAAATGCACACCTTCAGCAATCGCTTTGAATTGGACGGCATCACTTTTGAAAAACCAAGCGTAAACCTTTTCACCTTCAACAACCCTTACGGCGCATGCAAAGCATGTGAGGGATTTGGCAGCATTATAGGCATCGACCCCGACCTGGTGATCCCAAACAAAGGTTTGAGCGTGTATGAAGATGCTATTGCCTGCTGGAAAGGTGAAAAGATGAGCAAATGGAAACAGGCGCTGCTGAACAGTGCGCACAGGTTTGATTTCCCCGTTCATAAACCGATCTATGAACTCAGTCAGGAGGACTATCGCCTTTTATGGACCGGGAATGAGTATTTCGATGGCATTAACGAATTTTTCAGGGACGTAGAGGAGCAGACATATAAGATACAGTACAGGGTTATGCTTTCACGCTACCGCGGCAAGACGGAATGCCCTGAATGTAAGGGGACGAGGTTACGGAATGATGCCAACTATGTCAGGGTCGACGGGATGGCCATCAGCGATGCCGTAAGAATACCTGTTGAGAGTTTGCTGGTCAGGATCAGGGGGCTGAAATTATCCAAACATGACCAGAGCGTAGCCCAAAGGCTGATCACCGAGATCAGCAGCAGGTTGCAGTACCTTTCGGATGTTGGCCTGGGTTACCTGAATCTCAATCGCCTTTCTTCTTCCCTCTCCGGTGGGGAATCACAACGAATAAACCTCTCTACATCACTGGGAAGCAGCCTGGTAGGCTCCATGTACATCCTGGATGAGCCCAGTATCGGTTTGCATCCGCGCGATACACACCGCCTGATCGGCATCCTGAAGCAATTGCGTGACCAGGGAAATACGGTCATCGTGGTGGAGCACGACCGCGATATCATTGAAGCAGCCGACCATATCATCGATATCGGCCCTATGGCAGGAAGTATGGGCGGTGAACTTGTATTCGACGGAACATTTAAAGACCTCCTCAAGGATAAGAACAGCCTTACTGCCAAATACCTGACCGGCGAAATGCGGATCAATATACCCGAAAGGAGAAGAAAATGGAAGGATTACATTCAGGTTCACGGAGCCATGGAAAACAACCTCAAAAACCTGGATGTAAAATTCCCCCTGAATGTGATGACCGTGGTTACCGGTGTCAGCGGTTCGGGCAAGTCTTCCCTGGTCAGTAAGATATTATACCCTGCCCTGAAAAAACTGCACGGCGGTTTTGCAGGCCGTACCGGGAAATATGTAAGATTATCGGGCGATACGGACCGCATACAGTCCCTGGAATTCGTCGATCAAAATCCCATCGGGCGCTCCTCCCGCTCAAACCCTGCCACCTATATTAAGGCATTCGACGACATCCGCTCGCTCTTTGCCGACCAGAAACTGGCAAAGGTCAGGAACTACAAACCCGGTTTCTTTTCTTTTAATGTGCCGGGAGGCAGATGCGAGGAATGCGAAGGGGAAGGCGTGGTCAAGATCGAGATGCAGTTCATGGCCGACATTTACCTGCAATGCGAGCACTGCCGGGGAACCCGTTTCAAGGATGAAGTGCTGGAGATCAGGTATAATAACAAAAATATCAGCGACATCCTGGAATTGACCATTGACGAGGCTGTCCGGTTTTTTGAAGAAGGGGAAAAAGTACCCGCAGCCGTGAAGCGCATCAATTCCAAGCTAAAGCCATTGCAGGATGTCGGACTGGGTTACCTCAGGATGGGGCAATCGTCGAGCACGCTCAGCGGCGGCGAAGCCCAGCGCATCAAGCTGGCATACTTTCTCTCGCGGGGAGGCAATGAAGCCCCTACCCTGTTCATTTTCGACGAGCCCACTACCGGATTGCATTTCCACGATATCCATAACCTGCTGAATGCATTTTATGCCCTTCTTGAGCATGGCCACAGCGTACTGATCATCGAGCATAACCAGGAAGTGATCAAAGCTGCCGACTGGATCATCGACCTTGG
>JAZBOU010000166.1:0-6546 GCA_036351275.1 Bacteroidales bacterium | reverse complement strand
TCATTTGCATAATCTTAATAATGACTTCCTGCGACCAGGTGATCTTCCCCGAGCCCCAGCCACCAAAGGTAAACCCTTTAACAGAGATCCCGGAAAGCTTGCGGGGTGCTTTTGTTGATGAAGATGGGGATACATTATTTGTGCGGCATCACCACTTTTCTTATTATGATGATCTGGTAGAAATGACGGATATCTACCTTTCCGACTCAGCCGTGTTGAAATCATATAAGGGTCGCTTTTATTACAGCGCCCGGATACGGCTGCAGGGTGAGCAATACTGGTTATGCTATATCCTCCTTCCTGCCGAGTATGGATTTGATCTTTACACCATGGATCCCGATGATATTGTAAAACTTGCCAAGTTGCAGGACATCACCTCCAAAATCGGCGACATCAAGGATGGGGATGCGGAATACTACCTCTTTGATCCGAAGCGGAAACACTATAAAAAGATCATCTCCGATTCGGTGTTTACGAAGATGATCTCATTTCGAAAAATAGGTGAGTAAAAGAGAATAAATTCTCTTAAAACCAAAATTCTAAGACCCAAATCCTAAATAAATTCCAATGATCCAGGCTCAAATCTCAAAATGCCTGGATCATTGTTGAATTTGAATTTTGGATTTGTTTGGAGCCTTGATCTTGAATCCCGGATCTTATTTCAGTACCGGCTCTGTATCAGGGTTATCTGCTTTCTCTTTTGAACGCTGTGGATAAACCAGGTTTTCCGGCATGCCTGCCTTCAAACCCATATCTTCAGATTTACCATAAAGCTCAGGGTGCAGGTATAGTCCTTTCTCATTGACAGGTTTATCAATTTCTGCCTTGATCCGGTGCTCCTGTGCCCAGGCATCCTTACGCACCCCTGTAACCTGCCAGCTAACTTTTACATTGGGCTTGTCGGTCTGCACGCTAAACTGGTTTCCGCTGATCTCTTCCTTAACAATGGCCTGTGCAAATTCTCCGATCACCGTCAGCTGGTAACGAAATTCCATGTTCAGGGCATCGAAATATGCAGGCAATTCAACTACTGCCATACCATCTGCATCGGTGGTTACGTTGCCATTGTAAATATTCATCATATCCGGGCTTTCAACGAAACTATGTACCAGGTACTTGTTTTCCGGGTCCAGGGGGTGGTCGATCTTGAATGATCCGCCACTTTTCGACAGCGTCCCGGAAACATGAACGTCTCCTGAAAAATAACCAGCGTAGTTATTGGAAGCGGTACCGCCGTCACTGCCATAAACAGCAATGCTATACGACTGGTCTCCTGCGGCATACCCATAAATACCATAGGTGTTGCTGCTGCTAAGGCCTCCATATCCTTTAACGCCTGTTGAATAGGTGGAACCTGACGCGCTTGCCTGCCCGGCAAGCCCCATTGAATATTCACTGGTATTATCTTCTGATATTCCCAGTACGGATATCGCGAGCATTTGTGTTGTATTTGACAGCAGGCCAAGATCGCTGCCGAGTACTCCGGCAGAAGAGTATTCTTCTACCTGCAGACTTACCAGAGGATCAAGTAAGCCAATTCCGACATTATTATCTTTCCATGCCATGGTTTGTGTTCCGTTTTCATACATAAATACGGCTTGTGATGCAGGATTCCAGTACAGCCAGGCAACATCTGCCCCGCCTTCCTGAAACCAGAGACCCGTATTCCCGGAAGCATCGGCCTGCCAGTAGGATTGTGTACTGGTGATACGGGCATTGATGCTAGCTCCATCAGCATTGAGATGGAACAGTTCTACGGGTGAGTCGGTACCTATACCAACATTTCCGTTATTATAATAGATGTTTGATCCATTAGTCATCCAGGGGCTGCTACCTCCTCCACCTGCACTGCCTGCATAAAAAGCAAAGGGTACGGTGGCCAGTTTGCTCATCCCCATGTCAACAAAGGAATTACCGCCGGCGGGGTCAATTTCTGTTTGCACCCAATAATCGCCTGTGGTCCAGTCGATAGCAGCAAAGTTACCACTCAGTACGCTGCCATCACCGATCATCAGATGGAAGAGGCCGTATGAATTGGTCATGGGGGTGTGCTTTTCCGAATACTTCATGGTTCCGGGCAAGGGTCCCTGCCAGACTGATAGCCTGAGGCTGATCACATCGTTTGCAATAGGGTTTCCTGCACCGTCGCGTGCCATACCCTGGTAGTCGATCATTTGCGGTACCTGTCCGCTGGCCAGCAGGCTCAAACTGATACCTGCTACAAATAACAATATTTTTAGTTTTTTCATGGTTACTGGTTTTAATTCCGTATGATTTTAATTGATTTCAACTGTGCATTTTCGCCATCTCCGATAATTATCATGAGATTATAGATGCCCGGGCTGAACTCACTCAGGCTGATCTCTTCCCGGTACAATTTCTTGTTGGAGAACCTGTCTTTTTGAAGGGCTCTCCCATGGAGGTCGTAGAGGGTGTAGGCGATTGAAGTGTTTTGATCGAAACTTGCGTCAAGTCTCACAAAATCCTTGCAGGGGTTGGGGTAAAGTGTGATCTGGTGATCATCTTCCGTTTCCCTGACAGATACCAGCTGGTCGTCGAATTGCTGGAATCCCGAGCAAAGGATGACGGTTGGTTGGTGGTTTGCTGCCAGTGGCTCATCCTGTCCGATGGTCCAGGAAAGCTGCACGGTGGCAGTCTGGTAATGGTCGCCCCCTGAACAGAAAACATGCCGGGGCAACTCCTGGGAGAAGCCCGCAAGTGAACAGGAAACAACAATTACCAATAGCATCATTGGTTTTAAGTGTTTCATAATATATGGTTTTTTTAGAGGATCAAGTCGTGATCTGGCAACATGAATTTTAAAAAGGCCCGTCTAACCTTTTTTCATGAAGGAGTAAATATACGAATTCCATCTACCGATGGCAAATATTATGCATACCAAATTATACGTAAAAGGTGCTGGGTGCCGGGTGCTGGGTGCTAGGTGAAAACTATAGGCTTTATTCTTTGTAAAGCTGGAGCTTTCCTTCCCCCTCATACACTTTGATCCTGATCACCTGGCCGGCTTTCCAGTTGTGGGTTGTATTATATTTCTCCTCCATATACAGGCGATGTGTCCTGTAGTCGGCAGGGCCCTGTTCACTTTCAGGCAGTTCAACACCATCTTTAAACATTTGGTAGCTGAACTTGCATGGTGTATCACCGGTGTTTTCTACCATGAGTTTATGATAAACAGTTTCATCGATAGGAACAATGATCATAAGCCCACGTTCGATCGGCATATCGACCGGTACCCCGACTTCAGTTTCATTCCATTCTGCAGGTGGTTCCGGTTCGGGGATCACAGGTCGCATCTCGCTGTCGACCTCAACAAAACCTTCAGGTACCACAAATACCGATGGGTCAGGGTTCCACTGGCTGATGTTCCGGAGCTCCATGTATGTATTTTCTGTGTAATGGACGATCATTTTGACAGGAAAGTTCAGTTTTTCAGAAAACCACTGGCTTACCATAGGCTTTTCGTCCCTGATGATCACTTTTTTAATGCAGCGGTAACCGTTAAGCATTTCCTCACCCTCTATCGTTTCGGTTCCGTATTGCAGGTAAGAGCCGTAGGCCTGGGCCGGATCGTTCATCCGGCTCATCATCCCGTCGGAAGGGGTGTAGTGGACCATAAATTCGTTTGGCAGCAGGATGGCTGTGAGGTTTTCGTCGGGTTTCACGATCACCGCACCATTCATATCATCAGAAGTGAAATCATAGCGGTATTTGCTTCCATCGGAGTGAACTTTGTATTCCTGTATGTTTCCCTGCATGCTGTTGATCATGTCGGCCTGCCACTGGCTGAGGCACAGTAATGGGGATATCATGATCGTGCTGAGGAGAAGGGTTATTTTTTTCATAGTATAATATTTCTTTAGTATTGAGTACTTAGTAATTAGTATTGAGACAGTCTTTATGTTAGAATGTGTACATCAAATTTAGTGTATACGAGCCTGAAAAGCAAGGTCATTAATTTCGTAATGGCAATAAAAGAAATGTCTTTACATAGGAGTCTAAATACTCAGTACTCAAATCTATAGTCTTATTTTTTGCTAAAAAACTATTGTTTATTTTCAAAAAACAGCTATCTTTGCACCCGCTTATTTGAGCAATCTTCCTCTTTAGCTCAGCTGGTTAGAGCATCTGACTGTTAATCAGAGGGTCCTTGGTTCGAGTCCAAGAAGAGGAGCGGCAAAAAAGGGAGCAGCGTTGCTGACTCCCTTTTTTCATTGTCCATTGTGAATTCGACATTTTTAATTTGTCATATATTCTACTCCGTTAGTTTCTTCTACCGGTCATTTCGACGCCGCGGAGCGAAGCGATGCGGTGGAGAGACCCCCATCGGATTGCACCTCACTTTGAAGAAGTGATGATTTTGGGGCGAGTTGCAGCTTTTTTCCCAGTATTTAAGCTAATAAGCCCCGGGCAAACAAAGCCATTGAAGCCATCGTAAATTCCAAATTACTTCTACATTCCTTGTTCCTTGTTCGTTATTCTTTATTCTAACGGGGCTGCTCCGGCTGCATTTTAGGGTATTAAAAACCGTTCGTTTATTTGGTCACTTAACAATAAACTTGCCCGTATCTATAACCTTATTGTTAAGATACAATACTGCAATATGCAAACCTGTGTTCATTCCAGTAACATCAACTTCGATACTTTTACTCTGGCTGGGAATTTCAACTTTGTCTACCATTCTTCCAAACACATCGTATATGGCAAGCGATAATTCGCCTTGATATTGATGTTGCACTTGTGTTACCGAAAAACCATTTAATATTTCTTCAGATTTAATAAAATAGGGGAGTACTATTTGAACACGGTCGCTGGCAGGATTTGGAAAGATTTTTAAACTGCTGTTTTCATCATTTTCATATATTTCATCAATATCAACCCAGATATCGCAATCAATGGTCATTGTGTCAGATATAATCGTTCCGGGGCACAGACTATCATAGGTGAGTTGAATATTATAAAGGGTGTCATCTTCTAAATATTGGTTTAATTTGTAGAAATAAATATCCCAGCTTGAACCTACATAGAATCCGCACATTACAAGGATTTTGTTATCAAAAGTTATTTGTGTGTTACGTGGTGATTGCAAATCATCAAATAGGGTTCTTTGATTATATACAATACCCATTGTATCGGCAATACACACTTCACAATGTCCTTGAGAGGGTTGAACTGACCCCCATCTTCCTCCAACAACAAACATACTATCATTTAATACACTTAAAGTAGTTCCGGAAGCACCATCTTCATTGATTAAGACTGTATTAAAACTCAATTTCTCACCACTATCTGAGATCTTATATATTGCCGGATGAAACTTGCTATTATAAGGCTTAGATCCAACGGAATAATAATATTTTTGTTGATTTACAGTCTGGTAAGCAGTATTTAGTTCATATGTTGAATCATTCCAAACAACATTATATTGTTCGGCACCATCTCTACTTACCTTAATCCAAAAAGCAGTTAATCCCCCAGTTGGAATATAATCGCACGATCCTGTAATTAGATATGAAGAATCATTAGGAAATACTGTAAGATCGAAGCCTTCTTCATTCCAAAATCCGGGGTCTAACTGTGCATATAATTGTGACCAGATAATATCACCCATTTGATCTATTTTAAAAAGAAATACCCTTTCGGCCCAGTCAAGGCTATGATACATACTTAGAGCAAGATAAGCGGAATCAGGGGTCTGGATAACTTTAACACCTCTGTTAAAACCATCGGAATGTAGTGTTGTACACCATTCAATTTCCGCACAGGGGTCTAATTTCATTACAACCGGGTCATAGTCTATATCATATTTACTACTTCTGAAGATTAGAATATATCCCCCATCATAGGTTTGGTTAATATCATCAATGTAATATCTATATGAGCCTTCACCAATTTTTTTCTCCCACAAAGTATTTCCATCAATATCAGTTTTTATCAGCCAGATGTACCTATGATAATTTGAAATAGCAATATTACTGATGATCAAGTAACCTTTATCATAAGTTTCAATTACTTTTCTGGGACCTGCGTCATTAGCTACAATGATCTTTGGCCAAGCTTGGGTAAAACCATTAAAAGAAATAACTAAAATGAAAGTGATACTAAGAAGTGTTTTGCCCATATATTGACCACAGATTATTTCTATTGATAAAATGGCATCAGCGAAATGCTCAGCTGTAAATTTATCACTTTAATATGTATTTTACAATCGAAGGGTATACCAACGAACAATAATCGGCAGGTATATAATTAGGTTCTTTGGCTGCAACTTCCGGCAAGAAGGGGAGCAGCAAAAAAGGGAGCAGCGTTGCTGACTCCCTTTTTTGATATAAAATTCTGTATTCTGTATTTTCAATTTAAGAAGTATTCTGCTTCGCTGGTAAAGTTCTACCGGTCATCCCGCGGAGCGAGTGTAGCGAGCGACGTGGGACCCCCTAGCGGTTAGCTGAACATTAGTTGAATGCACCTGCCAGCGTTTTGCAGAGCATTGGATTAAAGCACGAAATCCTACCCCGATAGCTATAGGGG
>JAZBOU010000165.1:0-2108 GCA_036351275.1 Bacteroidales bacterium | reverse complement strand
ATTCCTGTTTCTTTCAAACTCATCAGGTGGATCCTGCAGGTTCCATTCCAGGAGGGTTGACAATTTACCGTGCTCTGGCAACGGATATGTGTTAACTGCGTCAACAACTTCCAGGTCAAGTTCGCCATTTTCGCCTTCATAACGCGTAGCCATATAAAATATGATCCGTGCGATGTCTCCCTTCACTTCATCCCTGGGTTCCCAGGTACTATCCGAATAATAGCATCCTGTAGCGATAGGATGCTGAACCCCGCCATTGTCAAAATCCAGGTTGCTCTTGTCCTGGTTCACCGTAGCAGCTGAAGGTTTAAGGTTATGAACATCGCCATACATGGGCGGCATATCGGTAAAATTACCATGCGACTTGGCCCAGACATGTTCCCGGTTCAGTTGTAATCCACTATTCCCATAATCATCATTGTCGTGTGAAAAACCGGTATAAACCTGTATTACATTTGACGGGTTTACCGGATCGGCATCGGAGAGTTTAAATATTTCCTTTGAGAAAAAATATGAATACGAGGTATGATCCTGTATGATGTCATTCAGGGCTTCCTTCAGTTCTTCTTCGTTTTTACCCTGGGTGCCATTATAGTAGCCTGTTTGCTGGGCCATAAGAAGTGACGCCATTACAAAAGACAATACGAATAGACTTAGTTTTTTCATGTGTTTAATTTCAATATCAGTTTATAAATTTAATCTCAGGGAGACATTGAACCTTCTGCCCATTCCCATAAATACCCCGGCAGAGTTGGCATCAAAGGTACTCGAATGTGTGAGATACGGGTCATTGTTCTGCGCATCTGTGATGAAAACATTATCCAGGGCGTTGAGTACACTTCCCCTGACCTGGAAGCCAATTTTGTTAATTTTCCAGGAGTATCCGGCATGGAAGTCAATAGTATAATAATCAGGGATCTTCCATGATTGCTTCGGATTTCCATCTTCATCGAATGAGTCGGGGAATCGTTCCGGGTCATAGTCCAATGGGTTGAACTCTGCATAATGTTTGCCAAACCAGGTAAATACACCGGTAGCATACAGTCCCGGTATGATCTCCCAACGTAAACTTTCCCTGTTCTGGAATTGAGCGGCATCCCCAACATAAAGTCCTTTTGCATCAAACGGCCGTGTTTCAATTTGCTGGCCATTGTCATTATATACCCTGGCCGTGTCGGCAGAAGTCCATTTCCAATCACCCAGCGAAAGCAAACTTTCAAACATCAGGTTGTCGAGTATCTTGATCGCAAACTCAAATTCAATCCCCATATGGCGTGCGTTCATATCATTGATATTCACACTATAAAATTCACCGTCAATTTCGGTCGTCAGGGCGCGGTCGGCCGGTTTATTCAGCCAGGTCGTATAGTAAGTATTCACATTGAAGGTGAAGATAGGTTTTGCAAAGGTATACCCCAGCTCCACTGCCCTGACCTGCTCATTTTTAATATCCCTGAAGAGGGTATTGGAGCGATCATATACGTTGTTAAAACGCTGTGCCTTTGATAGTAAGCCAACATTCATGAATACATTCATGTACTCGTTAAGGTTGTAATTGGCTCCTGCTTTTACAGTGAATCCTTGCAGGTACTTCCAGGGGGTCTCATTCTTGTCGCTCCCCTCATCATGCAAAAGGAAATAATCAACCCGTTTATAACCGGATACCGAACCGGTTACATTCAAAAAAGTGGTCAGATTCCCTTCGCGGTACTTGATCTGTGCGAACAGGCCTCCCCAACGGACAAGCGCGTCATTATAATATCCAATTTTATCTCCTTCGTACTTTTTGGTGGCAGGGTCTTCATTCTGGTTCCCATCATCCAGGTAAAAGGTGCCTCCAAAAAGATCGGCCACCTCACGGTAATGCTCTCCTTTATAGGTCCTCAGGTCCAATCCACCTGATAAAGAAAAGCGTTCATTAATTTCATACTCGAATGTTGACAGCAATCCAAGCCAGAAGTGATTATTAATTGCATTCCGCAAGATATTGGTTGACCTGTTCGTGCTGTTAAAGTATGGGGGGACGATATTCAGGTTGGCATTGTACTGGGCCTGCAGGTCCTGCTGCCAGGTAGTGGTATCTATTTCCGGTGTTGTTGAAAAAGATT
>JAZBOU010000164.1:0-2640 GCA_036351275.1 Bacteroidales bacterium | reverse complement strand
GATTGTCATCCACTTCGTTATCTTCAGCTACTTTCAGGGCACGTTCAAAATCGTCAAGCACGGGAAGCATGGCAATCATTACATCCTCGGATGCGGTTTTGAACAATTCCAGCTTTTCCTTCTGTGTTCTCTTCCTGAAATTGTCAAATTCAGAGAACAACCTGAGGTATTTGTCATTCAGTTCATCCAGTTTCTCTCCGAGTTCCTGTAACTTTTCATCATCCTTGCTTTTGTTCTTTGCTGCAGATTTCTTTCTCCCCTTTTTTGCAGACTTATCAACAGGCACTTCATTGCTCTCCTTTTCCTGTTCTTGCTTTTTATTTTTTTCAGACATGCTTAATCTATATTATTCGTTATAAGCCAGTGTTATCAAAACACCTGCCAATATCATTTATCAGGACAAATTGTCAGATTGAAAAACAGATCAGTCATTGATCCTGCGAATGTCTGCACCCAGGGACTGCAAACGGGTGTCGATGTTCTGGTATCCACGATCGATCTGCTCGATGTTGTGTATGGTACTTTTACCTTCGGCCGACAATGCGGCGATGAGGAGGGCCACCCCTGCCCTGATGTCGGGTGAGGTCATGGAAATACCCTTCAGCGGATACTGCCTGTCCAACCCGATCACGGTAGCACGATGCGGATCACAGAGTATGATCTGGGCTCCCATGTCGATCAGTTTGTCGACGAAAAAGAGCCTGCTTTCAAACATTTTCTGATGTATGAGCACACTTCCCTTGGCCTGGGTGGCGGTGACCAGGACGATGCTGATCAGGTCAGGTGTAAATCCAGGCCAGGGAGCATCCGCTACGGTCAGGATGGAACCATCCATGAAGGTCTCTATCTCATATGATTTCTGGGCCGGTACGATAATATCATCATCCCTACGAACCAGGCTGATACCCATACGCTCAAATACTGTAGGAATGATTCCCAGCCGCTCGTAATTCACATCTTTGATCGTGATCTCCGATTGGGTCATGGCGGCGAGGCCGATAAAACTGCCTACTTCGATCATGTCCGCCAGCAAGCTATGGGTGCAACCTTTTAGTTCGCTAACCCCCTCTATTTTCAGCAGGTTGGAACCAATGCCATCGATCTTTGCGCCCATGTTCACGAGCATGGTGGTAAGCTGGTACAGATACGGTTCGCATGCAGCATTAAAAATGGTGGTGGTTCCTTCTGCCATAACAGCCGCCATGAGAATATTGGCGGTACCTGTTACGGAAGCTTCATCCAGATGCATATAGCAACCCTTTAATTTTGAAGCATCCACAACATAGAGGTTTTCCTTTTCATCGAAACGAAAGTCGGCACCGAGATTTTGCAGACCGATGAAGTGAGTATCAAGCCTTCGGCGCCCGATCTTGTCGCCGCCGGGATGTGGCATAAATGCCTGGCCGAAACGTGCCAGTAAAGGTCCGATTATCATGATGGAACCCCTCAGGCTTGCGCCTTTTGCCTTAAACTCAGGACTTTTAAGGTATTCAAGATCGATAGTATCGGCCTGGAAGGTGTAGGATTCCGGACCGGTCTTTTCTATCTTAACGCCCAGGTCGCGCAAAATATCGATCAGCTTGTTGACATCACGGATATCAGGCACCTTGTGCATTTCAACCTTCTCCGAAGTAAGCAATACGGCACTGATTACCTGCAAAGCCTCATTCTTTGCACCCTGGGGAACGATGCTACCTTTTAGCCTCTTACCTCCAATTATTTCGAATGAGCTCATGGATATGCAATTAGTATTTAGTATTGAGTACTGAGTATTGAGATGGGTTTGGTGTCTATGTACTCATATCTCAGTACTAATATCTAATTTTTGTATTTCTTTTTTCCTTTCCCGTAGTTGTTATCCCTCGGTTTGCCGCTGAACTTTTTCTTCTTGCCCCTTGCCAGGATATCGCTGGTTTCATTCAGTTTAAATTCCCCTTCAATATTCAGTTTGCCGTCGGAAAGATCCGCAAAATGTTCGAAGATCAGGTCATCGTTCACCGAATCCCTGTTCCAGTTGAGGTATGATTTCTTCAGGTGATTGGCGATCGCTTTCATAAAAGCTTCCTTTTCAGGTCCTTCCTCGTATTCGATAGCCTTTTCGATGACTGCCTCAATGTTCTTGCCATAAGGCCGGTATTTTATGCGCCCGTCGCTGTAGGGAACCTGTTTGGGCCTCGATTCAAGCACATCCCTTGAAGGAGGCGGATAGGGTCCGTCAACATCAAGCTGCCAGCCGGAGATAATATGCAGGTGATCCCACAATTTATGCTTATAATCAGCAGTTTCTCTTAATTTAGGATGCATCTGTGCCATAATGTTCACGATCACGTTCGCTACTTTGAGCCTGTGCTCCCTGTCTTCTATACTCATGGCATAGAGGATCATCTTCTGCACATTCCTGCCATATTCCGGCATCGCCAGTTTTTTGCGTGTGGAGTTATATTCCATTGATATTTATATTTATGAGCTTAATTAATGCGTATTTAGTATTTAGTATTTAGTAATTAGTACTGAGACTTGTCTCATGTCTCATGTCTGATGTCTCATGTCTCATGTCTGATGTCTGATGTCTCATGTCTGATGTCTGATGTCTGATGCCTGATGCCTGATGTCTAATGTCTTCTATATGCCTTCTTGATG
>JAZBOU010000163.1:0-3441 GCA_036351275.1 Bacteroidales bacterium | reverse complement strand
TGACCACGGCCTGCTCATGCGAAACGGTAAGGATATCCTTCACCGGATTAGGACAAATGGTCAGTTTCAAGAGATCAGCAGTATTTTCATCTACTCCGAATTCTGTTTCCACCTCAAGCAGGGTACTGTACCACGACATTTCCCTGAAAGTTGCGAAATCATAAATGATATCGTAGTCGCCGTTAACAGGATAATATTCGAAAAGGGCGCCATAATCATATGCCCCTCCCCTGTTTGTCGTACCGTAGATCCTTCCATTGGATGCTTTCATCAGGGATCCCAGGGGGGCGTAACCATCCACGACCGAATTGAAATCATGCACCTTCGTGCAGGTATTGGTGGAAGCGTCATAGACGAACATGGTGCCTTCATCGAAAACACCTCCTTCAATGCACACGCCATAAAGCATATTATCCTCATATTCAAGCAGGGTTCCAACAGGGCCTGCTCCTTTATTGAGACCATCAAATTGTGCTATGGCGAAAAACGTACCCCCCGCCGGATCATATTCAAACAAGGTACCATATCCAAATTGTCCTCCTTCGTTTGCCAGTGCATACAACTTACCATTTGCCGCTTCAACAAGGCTCCCTTCCGGGCGGCTTCCTGATGCTGCATCCTGGAAATCTGCCAGTTTTGCATAGGTGCTGTTGCTGAGGTTAAACCTGTAAATAGCGCCGTCACCCATGGCACCACCCTGGCTGGTCAGTCCGTAAAGGTAGCCATCGGAGGCCTGCACCGGAGGCCCGGAAGGCCTGGAGCCCTCTGATGGTGTGATGAGATCTTCCAGGACTGTTACTATCTTGTTATTGACATCGAACCTGTAGAGTATCCCGGCACCAACAGTGCCTCCATAAGGGGTTGTACCATAGAAATATCCGTCAGCAGCCTGTATCAACCCACTGGTGGGATTACCTCCATAGGTGTATATATCAAAATCGTACAAGCTCTCAAACTGTCGATCTGCGGGGTTGATCCTGTAGATCGTACCGCCATTATACTGTCCTCCGTCCCAGGTCGTACCGTATGCCCATCCGTCGTTGCCGAGCATCAGGCTGCTGACATTCATGGCTCCTTCTGCAGACTGCCCGAAGTCAAAACATTTAAGGTAGGTAAGGTTATTGGTATTGTATTTAAACATCACGCCCATATCATTGTGGCCTCCTGAAAAGGTCTGGCCATACAGTATCCCATCCTGATACAGTGTAAGGCTGCCATATGGGTACCTGCCATAATCATCGCCGTAAAAGTCGGCAAGCTTAGTAACCTGGTTTGCGATTTTATCATAGCGGAAGAGGGTACCCTCATTATTAGCCCCTCCTTCCGTGGTCATTCCATACAGAAAGCCCTCATATTCCACGAGGTTGCCATTTGGAGATGCACCATCAATTCCATCAAAACTGATGCGCAGCACAAAAAGGTCGATGTCGGGATCATATTTGAAAAGTATCCCGTCGCCATTCAAACCGCCTGTGCTGGCCATTCCGTACAGGTCGCCATCGGAGGCCTGGTAAAGCCTGCCATAAGGTTTGCCCCCGTGAGCAGCAGTGTTGAATTCATGCAGTAAAGTATAAATTCCTGTTCCGGGTTCGTAGCTGTAGATAACACCGTCTCCTGAACCGCCCCCGGCATTGGTCATGCCGTACAGCAGCCCGTTGGAAGCCAGTATCATCCCGTCGACCGGGTTGGATCCGTCGGGCCAGTCGAAACATCTTTCCTGCATGAGTGACCCGCTTTCAATATCGTATGAAAAAATAGTTCCGTAATTACACACTCCTCCTTCGCCTGCAACACCGTATAGCTTGCCGTCTGTAGCTTCAGTCAGCACACCTAAAGGCGTACTCCCGGTTGTTAATGCATCAAACTCGGCAAGGTATTCGAAGTCGCCCGTTTCGTGATCATAGGAGAACAGTTGTCCTTCCTGGTTTGGCCCTCCATTCTGAATCAATCCGTAAATAAGTCCGTCGGATGCCTGCATCAGGTACCCTGCTCCTGCGGAAAGACCGATCCATTGAACGGGATCGAAGAAATCATGGACGATATGGTAGGCACCTGTTTCCGGGTCGTATTCGTAAATCAGGCTCCCAAACTGGCCAAATCCGCCCTGGGCGATACCATAAAGCTTGTTGTTATCGGCCAGCAGGACCTCATGCCTGGAATTGTAGCCTTCAAATTTTTCAAACGCATGTATTTCCGACATCCCATTCCCGTTCAGATCAATTTCGTATACAAGACCTGCACCCGGTTCTCCACCATAGGGCAGGGTTCCCCAGAGTTTGGGTTGGGCCGGGAGATTTGAGGAAACGAACTGCAATAATAAAACTAGACAGATAAGTCTGGCTAAACTTTTCATAGGATTTGGTTTTAGGGTTTAGATAAACTCAAATATAATCAATATGAGCGGATAATCCTAACCCTAAGCCTGATATGATATATTTCGCAGTTACAACTGGTAGTGGTAGTCGAGTTTTTCAGCAGTGCTGGCACTCAAAGACTCCTGGAGGCTTCCAATTTGATCTTCAACGATATACATATCTATCTCCCCTTTGTTCTTTGCCTCGATCTTACCCCTGAAAGTGCATTTAAACTCATCTTTAATGAATTTGTAGGTGTCTTCTGAAATGTTGACTTTCCCCGGTATGCCACTGGATTCCATTCGGCTTGCCGTGTTCACTGCGTCGCCCCAGATGTCATAGGCAAACTTTTTATTCCCGACTACACCGGCAATAACTGGCCCGGTATGGATCCCGATACGGAGTTCCCAGAAATCTTCTCCATCTGCCTCCTTCTTTCGCTTCAACTCATCCATGAATTCCCTGATCTCGAGTGCCGCACTTACCACATCAATGGGATTGGAAGTGTTCCTGACCGGGATACCACCCGCACACATGTAAGCATCCCCGATGGTCTTGATCTTTTCGATCTTATATTTATCGATGATCTTGTCGAAGGCGTGAAAACAAAAATCGAGGTTCTCGACCAGTTCCTGCGGACTGAGCTTTTCAGCAATTTTCGTAAAGCCCTTGAAGTCGGTAAAGAGCACGGTAACCATATCATAATGTTTCGGCGTAGCCGAGCCTTTTTCCTTCAATTCTTCAGCCGTTTCTGCTGGAAGGACGTTGAGTAAAAGCTGGTCTGACCGGTCTTTCTCATATTCAATGATTCCTTTTGTTTTCCTCACGTACCTGTAGCGGTTAAATAATCCGATGGCAAGAAGCAGGAAGAGGACCCCTGTTATGGCTACGGCATTTCGCTGGAGTTTCTGTCGCTGCATTGCCAGGTCCATCAGCTCCTGGTCTTTGGTGAGGAGATCGATCTGCCCCCGTTGCTTTTCAATTTCATATATCAATGTAAAATCTTCGATCTTTTGGTCCAGCTCGGCATTATACAGGGTATCCTTGATCTCGTTGTAAAATAACTGGTATTGATAGGCGTTGGCAT
>JAZBOU010000162.1:0-21626 GCA_036351275.1 Bacteroidales bacterium | reverse complement strand
CTGATAACCGATGGCCGGGGTGACCTGGTACAGGATACCATGTTCATCGAATGTTCTGGCGGCGACCACCAGGTATTGATAAGAGTAGATGAAGATCTTCTGACTGAAATACCTGATGAGCCAAACAGTATTAGCATTGAGGGTGTATTCCCCAATCCATTTACAAATACCTGCAACATTAAACTGGACCTTGAGCATGCACAGCATGTTCGCGTTGATGTACTTGATGTAAAAGGCAGTCATGCGGCCCATATCAGAAGCGGACACCTGGGCAGCGGTGATCACCATATGCAATGGGACGCATCCGGTTTCCCGTCAGGGATCTATTACATAACTGTTAAGGCTGATCAATACACTGAAGTGATAAGGGTACTGAAAAGATAGAACTTAGCCTTCCTTTTCTTCCAGTTTTTCCAGGATGTCCTCTATACTGAAGGGTTTTGGGATGTAAGCATCCATTCCTTCCGACAGGCAGTATTCGGCATCCTGGCCAAGGATATTAGCGGTTAGTGCAACGATCCTTGTCCTCTTTTTCTCAGGATGGTCGGCTTCGTACTTCCTGATCATGTGGGTCACCTCTATGCCATCCATCTCGGGCATCTGAATGTCCATGAGAATCACGTCGTAATCTTTTTTAAGGTACATTTCCCAGGCTTCTATGCCATTAACGGCAAGATCTATCCCGTGTCCGAGTTGCTGAAGGTTGATCATGGTGATCTTCTGGTTGATCACATTGTCCTCGGCAAGCAAGACCTTAAAAACCTTGTCGCTGGAAACCTTCGTTACCTGTCTTACTTCACTATTGGTTTCTGTAAAATCGGTTTTTCCGAAGGATAAATTTACCATGAAGCTGGTTCCTTTGCCAACTTCACTGGAAACGTCAATCTTTCCATTCATGATGTTCACCAGGTTGTAGACAATATTCAAACCAAGCCCTGTTCCACCATAGCGCCTGCTGATCGAAACATCTGACTGGGAATACTGTGCGAACATATCCTTGATCCTGTTCTCAGGTATGCCGATCCCGGTATCCAAAACATTAAACAACAGTTCCCATTCGGTTTTATTTTCCTTATGGATGCTTACCTCAAGCTGCACGCTTCCCTCCTCCGTGAATTTTATGGCATTTGTGATCAGGTTTGTGATGATTTGTCTGAGGCGAAGCTCATCCCCGGACACATAATCAGGCATCTTGTTGTGGATGCTCAGAAAAAGGGTTATCCCCTTATTTTTCGCAGAAGGAAGATTTGCACTAACGATGCCTTCCAGCGTTTTTTTCAGGTTAAAAGGCTTATCTTCAATATCGATCTTCCCGGCTTCTATCTTTGAAAAATCGAGTATTTCATTTACGATCGAAAGCAGGTTATTTGCAGAGGTGTTGATGATGTCAAGCAGTTCCGACTGTTTGTCATTCACTTCAGTATTTCTGAGCATCTGAGCCGAGTTGGTTATTCCCCCGAGCATGGTCCTGATCTCATGGCTCATTTTTGCCAGGAAAAAGGTCTTGGATTCTGTTGCTTTTTCAGCCTTATCCCTGGCCAAAACCATTTCCCTTTCCGCCCTGACACGCTCACTGATGTTCCTGACAATAGCCTGTATGTATGCCTTTCCGTCCATAGTCAGGTTATTCAGGCTCACCTCTGCATCAAATACACTGCCATCCTTCTTTGTATGTTGCCAGTAGAAACGCTGGGGCTTACCATCGTGGCATAAGTTGATAAAGTGAAGCGATTTTTCTTTTGATCGTTTTCCGTCGGGTTGCTTTTTGGGGGAGAAATCGTAAGGGGGGTGCCCGATGATCTCTTCCCGCTTGCATTCAAACATTTCCAGGGTCTTGTCATTACAGTCAACAAAGGTTTCATGATCCATCAGGAAAATCGCATCGTTGGCCTGGGAGAATAAGGCCCTGTATTTATCTTCACTCAACCGCTGCTCCAGCACAGTCTGTTTTAGTATATTTCGCTGGTGAGCCAGTATCTTGTTTGCCTTACGCTGGCTGATGAGTTTCGACCATGCCAGTACTACGGTCAATAGAAATAATATAAGAATGATGATCACGAACCAGTGCGTGTAAACGTTTGTATTTTCGTTATTCGTGCTTTGATCTGTATTGACTTCCAGGGCTGAGGCAGATGCGGGTGGGTCAGATGCGTGAAGACAGGGTGCCCCTGAAAGGAGAAAACATAATGTGATGGTCAAGACCGATCTGTATAATATCCCGAACATGGATAAGCCCTTTGATTAAAACGTCCCGTAGTACGGCAAATATAATAAATCAGTTTGTGTAAGGAAAATAAAAAGCGCCGGATGCGTTTGTGAAAGGAAGGCTTCAGCTTAAATCCTTTACTGGCAATTTAGCTCTATTGTACGGTTTTTGGCATTTACCTGATATTTACCTTCGGTAATTTTTGAATATGCTTCACAGGCTTTTTCCTGGTTGCCGATTCCGTCGTATGCACGCCCTAATTCAAAATAATAACTCATCATATCATCTCCTTTAAGTGAAATGGCCCTTGAAGCTGCCTTTTCGGCTGAGACCCAGTCCTCTTTTTCATTGCTGGATCTGGCGAGATAATAATAAACTTCCGGGTCTTTACTATTGTATACCAGGCTTTTGCTTGCCATCATGGTAACGATGTTGTACTTTTTATCAGTCATTGCTTCAGCGCATAACTCCTTATAATAGGATGCTACTGCATTCCTTGCTTTATCCTTCAGATCTTCATCACTGCTGTATTGCCTTACGTTTTTCTCAGCTTCTTCCATCATTTCACTGTCCTCGAGCTTGGCATATGTAAGAACAAGACCATAATAAGCCCTGGCGAATTCCGTGTCGACCTCAAGAGCTGCCCGGTACATTTCAACGGCGCTCTCGTATTTCCTTCTTTGATATAACTGATCCCCCTTGCCAAGATAATTTTGGGCTTTGTATTTCGACAAATCGGAAGAGATTTTGGGGTCATCGATGAACGAGGCATAGTCCTCAACCTTTTCAAGGATCTGAAGTGAGCCGTCGTAATTTTTCTTGTAGTACTCTTTTATAGCTTCGTTCAGATAGAGATTGCTGAGTTTGGTTTCGGCTTTCAGTTTTATGCATTCTCCCAATTCACCCAGTTCTGCACTCATGTCTGCACATTCCTGATAAGATTCAATTGCTTTCAGGGTATCGCCTTCTGCTAAAAGGTCATTTGCTTTATAATATGTTTTACCGGCCGATTTCAGACTTTGAGCTTGAAGTCCGGTAAAGAATGTAGCGATGAATAGTGTAATAATTATTGCTTTTAGTTTCATGGTTGATTAATTTTTAGCACTGGTTTAGACAACGAGCTATTTTGCAATACATTGTCCAGAACCTGCAAATATAGAAATCTTAGTCTGCGATCCACTCTTTCACGTCGGCAGGGTTCAGGGCGGGAATGTCTAGTTTTTTCTTTTTCCTGAGCCCGTTCAGGTCATTGGCAAGCTTATTTGGATTGGCCTGCTTTAACTCATCAACGGTGTTGTAACCCTTTTCACGCAGTATGGGTATCCACCCGGCGGGGAAGCCGAGTGAAGCAAATTCTTCATCTGTCGATGATTCCGCCTTCTTCTCAGGACGCATCTGGGGAAAGAAGAGTACATCCTGTATCGACTCCGAATCCGTCATGATCATGCTGAGACGGTCGATCCCTATACCAAGTCCGGCAGTGGGAGGCATACCGTATTCAATTGCCCTGAGAAAGTCTTCGTCGAGCACCATGCTTTCGGTGTCACCGCGCTTACCAAGCTCCAGCTGTTCTTCAAAACGCCTGCGTTGATCGATGGGATCATTGAGTTCGCTGAAAGCATTGCAGAGTTCCTTCCCGTTGCAAATTGCTTCGAAACGTTCCACCAGGCCTTCTTTGCTGCGGTGTTTTTTTGCCAGGGGCGACATTTCAACGGGATAGTCTGTGATAAAGGTTGGCTGAATGAGTTTCCCCTCACAGGTTTCCCCGAAGATCTCATCGATAAGTTTTCCCTTACCCATGCTGGGATCGGTTTCAACCTCAAGTTTGGCTGCGGTTGCCCGAAGTTCAGCCTCATCCATCTCAGAAATATCAATACCGGTAAACTCTTTGATTACCCCCAGCATGCTATAGCGCTTCCAGGGCCTTTTAAAGTCAATGATGTTTTCGCCAACCCTTACTTCTGTTGAGCCGTGAAGGTCAATGGCTATTTTTTCTACCATTTCCTCTACCAGATCCATCATCCACTCGTAATCCTTATAGGCGACATAGAGTTCCATCTGTGTGAATTCAGGATTATGGAACCTGCTCATACCCTCATTACGGAAATCCTTGGCAAACTCAAATACACCTTCGTAGCCGCCAACGATAAGCCTCTTGAGATACAGCTCATTGGCAATGCGAAGGTATAAGGTCATGTCGAGGGTGTTGTGATGGGTTTTGAAGGGTCGTGCGGCAGCTCCGCCGTAAAGAGGCTGCAACACGGGCGTTTCAACTTCAAGATAGCCTTTGCCATTCAGGTAGGAACGCATCGACTTTATCAGCTCTGCTCTTTTAACAAAGGTCTTCCGAACATCGGGATTGACAATGAGGTCGAGGTAGCGCTGGCGGTACCGCTGCTCGGGATCGGTAAAAGCATCCCAGACCTTATCTTCTTTTTCTTTTACTACGGGCAATGGTTTGAGTGATTTGCTCAGTAGCTTGTATTCTTGTACATGTATGGTGATCTCCCCCATTTTGGTAATAAAAACATATCCTTTAACACCAATGATATCACCAATATCGAGCAAACGCTTGAATACGATGTTATACAGGCTTTTATCCTCACCCGGGCATATCTCATCGCGCTTGAAATACAATTGGATCTTTCCACTATGGTCCTGGAGTTCAACAAATGCTGCCGCTCCCATAATACGGCGCCCCATGATGCGGCCTGCTATGCTGATATCCTGGAAAAGGCTTTCATCACCTGGAAACTTTTTGAGGATCTCTTCCACATTAGCATTTACTTCAAATGTATCGGCCGGATAGGGGTTGATGCCCATATCGAGCAGTTCCTGCAATGACTTTCTGCGTATCTGTTCCTGTTCGCTGAGTGCCTGATTCATCTCCAAAATTTTTGCAAAAATAGCCAATTCGCCCCATCATCCATCATTCATCACCCATTATTCATAATTTTGCAGATTGAAAGATGGAAGAGAGCAGAAAAAGACAAAAGCCCGATTGGCTGAAGATACGCATACCCGCAGGTAAAGAATACCTGGGTGTAAAGGAGATCGTGAGCAGGCATAAACTGCACACCATTTGCACCAGTGGCAGCTGTCCGAATATGTGCGATTGCTGGGAAAGAGGTACTGCTACCCTGATGATACTGGGAGATATTTGTACGCGTTCGTGCAAATTTTGCAATGTCAAAACAGGAAAGCCCCTTCCGGCCGACCATGAAGAACCTGAGCGTGTTGCCGAGTCGGTCCGGCTTATGGGATTGAAACACTGCGTACTAACCTCCGTTGACCGTGATGACCTGGAGGATGGTGGAGCAGGGATATGGGCAGAAACCATTCGCCGGGTCAAGGAAAAGAACCCCGGTACTACCATCGAAGCCCTTATTCCGGATTTCCAGGGAAGAGAAGACCTGCTCCGCATGGTGATAGACGCAGGTCCGGAAGTGATCTCCCATAATCTTGAAACGGTCAGGCGCCTTAGCCCCCAGGTCAGAAGTGTGGCATCTTATGATCGCAGCCTGGAAGTGATTCGGCGGATTGGTGCATCAGGCATCAGGTCCAAGTCCGGCATCATGAGCGGCCTGGGTGAGCAACCGGAAGAGATCCTCGAAACCATGGACGATCTGAGGGCTGTCGGTTGTGAAGTATTTACCCTGGGGCAATACCTTCAGCCCAGCAAAAATCATCTTCCGGTGGCTTCTTTTACGACCCCCGAAGAGTTTGAATCATACAGGCTGGCCGGGCTGGAAAAAGGGTTTATCCATGTGGAAAGCCAGCCATTGGTCAGATCTTCTTACCGGGCCGAAAAGCACGTACCTGAAAAACAACAATGAAAATGGAAAGAGAGATCATTTTCAGGGACCTGGGAAACATGGAGTATGCGGAGGCCTGGAATTACCAGGAGGAGCTGTTTCAAGAGATCATCGATGCAAAACTGACCAAAACCACGGCTTCGAATTACCTTTTGTTCTGCGAGCATCCTCATGTGTATACGCTGGGGAAAAGCGGGTCAGATAACAATCTGCTGCTGACCCAGAAAGCCCTGGAGGAAAAAGGAGCTACATTTTTCCGGACCAACAGGGGAGGGGATATAACCTATCATGGTCCCGGCCAGATCGTAGGCTATCCCATCCTGGATCTCGAGGCCTTTAATATTGGGATACGGAAATATATCGAACTCCTTGAAGAATCGGTCATCCAATTATTGGAACGATATGGGATCAAAGCTGGAAGACTTGAGGGAGCGAGCGGTGTTTGGCTTGATGTGGGAATACCTTCAGCACGAAAGATATGTGCGATAGGAGTCCGCTCCAGCAGGTTTGTAACCATGCACGGTTTTGCGTTTAATGTGAATACGAACCTGGATTATTTCAGTTACATCAATCCCTGTGGTTTCACCGACAAGGGGGTCACTTCTATGCAAAAGGAGCTTGGTAAAGAGTTGGATATGGAAGTCGTGAAGATCCAGCTTAAAGATGTCATTCTTGAAATGTTAAACGGTGCCTAATGAAAAACTTCGTGTAAGATGGAAGCTGACCTGATGCTGCCCAGGCCACTCAGGTGTATCTGGTAATAAAGCAGCATGGCGTTTAACAATTCCATGCGGATCTGCTTTTCAATATTAAGCATTTCCAGATCACCTGCCTGAATGCTGGTGAACTGGTATAGTCTTAAACCCAGGTCTCTGTCCAGGTAGTCGGGGTGAAGAGGCTTCCCGGATGAAAATTTTCCTTCCCTGAGGTCAAAAAAGTGATCTTCCCGGGCTGGTTTCCCGCGGGGATGAAATCCCAGGTATAAGCTCAGCTTGGCCAGAAAAAACAGGTGAAAATATTCCATGCCCTTTTCCTGCATATCGAGAAAACGCAGGGAGGAACTGATAAAACTGAACATTTCAAGGTTCTGCTCTCCTTCATGCAACGCCTTCATCAGGATCTCTGAGAGAAAAAGGGCAACGGTGCTCTTTCGGAGATCGGATGAGATTGAATGAAAAGGTTCTGAGATTTCGACGTCCCGCAAATGCTGCAATTCATTTTTCTCACGGTGATACACAACAAGGTCAAGCAGTGTCATGGGTTGAAAATAGCTGTTCTTCAAGGATGAACGCCTGGACCTGGCACCCTTGACAAGGTAGGATTGTAAACCATATCGTTCTGTGAAGATCTTTACGATCAGGCTGGATTCAGAATATTTCAGCTGGTGCAGAACGATCCCTCTTGTCTTGTGAATCATCCCGTAAAGTTACATGAATTGGATCAGTCGATAATAAGTACCTTGGTCACTACCTTTTCGCCACCGTCAGGTGTAGCTGCAAAAACGAGATATACCCCCGGCCTCGCGGCCCTTCCGTCGAAGTTCTTCCCGTTCCATACCGCCTGGCCACCTTCCGACCTGGTGGAGTAGACCAGTACACCGTTGATATCGGTGATCTTTATGTCTGAATCCTGGATAAGCCCTTTTACTGCTATCAAACCATCATATCCGACCGGTACGGGATTGGGGTAAGCATAAACATCCGAATATTCTTCGCTTGGCGCAGATGCAGTGCCTTTATATGCGATAATGCCGTTGGCAGTTCCGATGAAAACTTCCCCGTCGGCATTGATGGCAATGTCGATGATCTGGTTGGAGAAGAGCGGGCTGTTCTCTTCGGTAAAATGAAAGATCTGTTCTGTTCCGTCAGGCGAAAGCAGGAAAACGCCGGAACGGTCGGTCCCGATCCATTTGCGGTTGTCACCATCAACGGCAATAGCTGTGACAACCTCTGTTTCAAGAAGGTATTGCACATAACCGTCGAAATTAACCAGTGGCCTTACACAGTCATAATCATTGTCGGTCAAGATAGTGGAAGGTGTATAAAAGATCCCAATGCCTTCGTCAGTACCAACCCATACTTCGCCATCAAGGTCCTGGGCCATGCTGAATACTCCTGTACCCGGAATATTTCCCACACCGGATTCGGAACGAAGCAGGCGCAATTGATCCTGTGGTGGAGCCTTTTCGTTATAAACCGCCATTTTATTGGGGTTGTTGTTCGTATGCCTGAATATGATCCATTTTTGATCATAAGAATCAACCATAAGGTCACTGCAATCAACCGATGCCGCACTGCCTCCCAGGCTGTAGGATGCCCAGCTATCGTCGATTTTCTTTTCAGCCAGCAGTTTCTCAGCCCCGGAACACAGCACCCAGATGCTACCTTTGCTGTCGAAATCCAGGCCTACGGTAGCAATTGTCCCGGCTGCTTCCCATTTCTGCAGTTCGCTGTTCTCTTCGTTGTAGGTGGCCACAACATCATTCCCGTTCATTTCGATCAGGCCTGTGGAGTTCCTGAAGACGCCGAGGTATGTTTCATTGATATTCGACGGATTTACTGCGATGGTCACGATATCCCTGATCGGGATCAGTTCAGGGGTGTTGCCCCCATTGAAGTTGTACCAGTCTTCATTGGCAAAACGAAATGTTCCCTGGTTTATATAAAGTGGATTCCATGTGTTGGTATATCCACCGGGAGCAACCCAGGTATTGTTTTCGGCCGTGGTAATGGAAAATACACTTGCACTGCCGGGTCCGCCGGGATTGATAAACATCGACTCATAGCCTTGGCCCCATGATTTCACCAGGCCGTTGCGCCTGTCGGCTATCCAGACGTCACCTTCCACCATGCCGTATACGGCATCGTTGAGGCTCGGTGTTCCGGGATTGTATGTCCAGATCGTGTAGTCAAGTTCCAGATTTTCATTATAAACCTTCCCACCCCAGTCGAGGGCGATCACCAGTTTGCCATTATTGGCCCTTAAACTGTTTATGCTGCCTTGATTCTCCTTTGGAAGATAGTTCCACTCCTCCCCGTTAAAATAAACGATGCTATCCTGCACCACACCACCTCCTTCCGGAAGAATGGCAAAAATATTCCCGGCAAAGGTTTCTATCATACTGCAGGTGTTGTTGGGATAAGGGGCAGTGTTCCATTTTTGCCAGGCGTTAAAATCGGCCAGGTTCGGATGATCAACAGCTGCATACAAGATCCCGTTTTCGGTAGCCGCGAAAAAGGAGGTGTCGTTATGCGTCAGGTCCAATACATTGATCTGGCTTCCATCCGAACCAATATACCAGGTATCGGCAATTTCTTCTTTTACCAGGTCGAGCACCACAATCCCAAAACCACAGGAAAGGTATGCATAATCATCCCTGAATGAGATCTTGTTGATAACCTTGTTACCCAGGATGGGCTTGCGCTTGATGTCGGGGATGTTGATGATATAGTTCCCTTTGAAAAGATCGATGTTGGTGTTGGTATATGCCAGCACTACGGTTTGCAGTTCGGAATTGTATTTTATATCCCTGATGTCAATGTCGGAAAGACCGTTTATCTTGGTGTAACGTTCGATCGACTGATCATCTTTATTGTAGGTAAGGACAGCATATGGTGTGGCACCGTATACTAAATCAGGTGTTTCGGTTACAGCAATAAATTGACTGAAGGGAAGATGGTCGCGCCATTCTCCAACACCGGCCTCCTGAGCCGAAGCGAAAATTGACATGAAAACCGACAGGATTATCAGAAGGGGATATTTGTAATGATTCATCAGCTATTTTAATTTCTTTAATTACCGCCTTAGAGTTTGTCAAAAATAGGCTTTTAGCTCAAATTTAGCGGATATATCATTAACTATTATTTACCATATTTATTGTAAGTGTCGTAATTTTACGGGATGTGCCCGGACAGATGAAACCCGGTCATCTGAACTGTTTTGCCAATGATGCATGCCAAGCCGTATATATCGCGAGTAGTTAAGGTTGGTGGCCTTGCCATAGGGGGCGGGGAACCCGTCAGGATACAGTCAATGACCAACACCCCCACCATGGATACTGAGGCAACAGTACGACAGGTGATCAAACTTTACGAGGCCGGATGTGAGCTGGTGCGCATTACAACCCGCAATATGAGCGAGGCCAACAATCTGGCCACAATACGAAAGACACTGGAAAACAAAGGCTACAAAATTCCCCTTGCTGCGGATATACATTTTAATCCTTTGGTCGCCGAAATAGCTGCCGGGATAGTCCACAAGATCAGGATAAACCCCGGTAATTATCTCGACAGGCAGTACTTTCTATCAAAGGGAAGCAGGATCAGCGAAGGGATGCCATCAGGTGACGACATAAGGAAGGGCGTGGATAAACTGATTGGTATTTGCCGGCAAAACAATACTGTAATCCGCGTAGGCGTAAACCATGGTTCTTTATCGGAACGCATCCTGATGAAATACGGGAATACCAGCAGGGGAATGGTGGCATCGGCGATTGAATTTCTTGAAATATGCCACGAAGCAGACTTTCGTGATCTGGTGGTCTCCATGAAATCAAGCCATGTCCCCACTATGCTGAATGCCAACCTGGAACTTATAGAAGAGATGAGAAGGAGGAACATGGATTACCCGCTCCACCTGGGAGTTACTGAAGCCGGGGAAGGGGTGGATGGCAGGATACGGTCTGCGGCAGGCATAGGCCCCTTGCTCGCCCTCGGTATAGGTGACACCATAAGGGTTTCCCTCACCGAAGACCCTGTGGCAGAAATACCGGTTGCTCAAAAATTGCGGGACGCATACCCCGGTAAGGATGCAGTAAGCAGGGAACAACCCCTCAAAGGCCCTGATGGAAAGATCATCCTGCAGTATACCTGCGAAGATCGTGAAAACCTGTATTTAAGGGCCTCTGCTGACGTATCCCTGATGATCCACCTTGGATATGGGACTGAATTTGAAGTAAGGGATAATTCCGGGCAGCAAAACCAGGAGCTTCTTGATATGATTCTCCAGGCAACCGGCACTAAGATCACCGGGACGGAATACATTTCCTGTCCCACCTGCGGACGGACAACTTTCGATATACAGGATGTATTGAGAAAGGTAAAGGAGAATACAAAAGGTTTAAAGGGTATCAAGATCGCTGTGATGGGGTGCATTGTGAACGGTCCGGGTGAAATGGCCGGCGCCGACTATGGATATGTGGGTGCATCACCGGGTAAGGTAAACCTGTACCACAATGGCAATGTGATCCGGAAGAATATCCCCGAGAAGGATGCCCTGCAGGCCTTGCTCGAACTAATTGGGGAAACAATGCCCGGCCGGCAATAGCTATTGCATGGCACCAATGATGGCCCCCATGACGCTAAAACCAACGGCCATGTAGCCTGCATTGATCAGCCAGAAGCGGAATGACTTACGCTCGAAAAGATAAAGGATCCCTATGGCAAGGGCTACCCACCCGATCCCGGTAAGTGCGCCTGCAGTAAGCCCGAATTGAAAACCGGCTTCATTGCCGATGAAGGCTGCCAGGTTGAAGGCCATAATGAGCATTAGCAAAAACGCCAATCCGAAAATTTTAAACATTGTTGTGGTCGATTGCGGGTTTTTAGTGAACCCGAGCTCTTTCATCCACGATTTGGCAAAGAGCAGGGGAGAATACCAGATACTGCCGATGATAAAAAAGGCAAGTGCAGAAAGCAACACTGCCAGGTAATTGATTTCAGGAAATTCCATTTTACGTTAGATTTGATAAAGCAGTAATTAAACAAAGCCAGGCAGGCAAATGTTTAGCCTGCCCTGTATTTCTCAGGGATGATGACGTTCAAAGCTTTAGGGATTACCGTAAACTGAAGGGGGGAGTGGCCAAGTGATTCACCGTCGGCTTCAAGTAGTACCACGCCTTCTGGTTTTGAAACGATGGTGCAGCTGACACCCCTGAATTGTTCAACGAATTTCAACTTGATAAAAGAACCGTCATAGAGTTTTGCTACATTTTTTACGATGGTGAATTTTGAAATACCCTTGATTACAGTGATATCCAGTAACCCATCATCCGGGATGGCATCGGGCACCTGCATTAATCCCCCACCATTATATTTGCAAATTCCCAGGTTCATACTCAATACTTTTCCTTTGAACACCTCTTTACCGTCAACTTTAATATTGAAATGGGTATTCCTGTATTGGAATAAACCGGTGAATATATTCAGCAGGTAAGCCAATGTACCCCCCCGACCCTTATCTTTCATCCTGTTGGTTTTCAGAGCCACCAGGGCATCATAACCCATACCGCTCACATTCACAAAATACCTTTCCTGCTGTCCTTCGGTTGAATCAAAACGGATATGTCCGATATCCTGGGTAAAAACATGCTCTTTTTTGATCATTTCAATGGCTTGCTTGTATTTCCTGGGCAGGTCATACATCTTGCCCCAGTCATTGCCGGTCCCTACGGGTATCATACCGACCAGAATATCTTTGACAGGGTAACTTTTTTGATCAAATATGCCGTTTACCACTTCATTCAGGGTTCCATCACCTCCCACGACCAGGATTTTTTTAAATCCTTCCTGGATTGCCTTGCTTGTCAGCTCGATGGCATGTTTCCGGTTCTCGGTGAATACAACTTCATACTTAAAAGAATGGTCGTTCAGCAGGCGTGAGATCCCGGGCCAGTCTTTCTCTCCTTTCCTGCTTCCTGCATTGGGATTTACAACCACCAGCCACCTGTTATTATTCCTGCCTTTTTCTGCCATACTGTTTATATTGAATTGACATTCTTTTTACCGAACAGGAAAAGAGAAGTAAAGAACGCAAAAATGGTAACCCCGGCCTGGGTTTCAATGGTGTCTTCTGAAATCATTGAAACGATCATGATCACAAAAAATGACAGATAGAAATAATCAGAAAAACGTTTCAACTGCATGGCAGGAAATATCAGGCAGATGATGAACCATAAGATCCCGATAATACCAAAACCAACCCCAATGGAGAAAAACTGGTTATGGGATCTCCACCGGAACTCCGGCTTCAACAGGCTGTTCATAATTTCGTACTGCCGTTCAAATGCAATGTTCATGTCGCCTGTACCAACACCAATCAAAGGATGCTGTTTAATGATCTGCAAAGATGTTTTCCAGTATTCAATACGTTGCATGGCAGAGTATCCGCTGGGATCGCCGGTACGGAGATATTGTTGCACCTCCCATATAATCTTGTATAGCCTGATATAAAAAACCGACCGCTCATGATAATGGTGGCTTGCCTCCCCGCTTTCGATCAGTTTCACGTCTTCATCTGTTAGCTGACGAACCCCTTCTGCATCTTTCCTTAGCCCTCTGGAAGTCATATATCTTATGAGGGTGTACTTGATCAGCTGGCCTTTGCTGTCCTCACCGTCGAAGTCATACTTGCTTTTTTCATTCCATGATGCACGAAGTTCGTCGGTGCAGATATATAACCATACATAATACCCGTTTTCGGTTTGCAGGTTTGAAAGATCATGCCAGTAGTGATTTCCCTGTGCGGTTTGTTTATCGAGATTATCCAGGTCAATTTTATGTACCTTGTAAACATCGGTGATCACCCCCATCAGGTATACAAACAGGATAGTGGGGGCAAGGATCAGCATAACAAGTGAGATACGTGAATAAATATTTCGCTTTTTCATGGTGTAATACAGGGCCATGACAAATACAGCGATCAGTAAAACTACAATTCCTGTGATTGAAGCAGATAAAAGGAGGTATATTCCGAGCCATCCAATAGCGATCATAAAGATAACCCGCATATAGGGCTTAAAACCGGCTTGCGGGGTTAAGAAATACGCCAGTGCGAACATGGCGATACTGATCAGCAGGCTAAAACGGATATGGGATATAAATATGGAAATATCACGCAGGTTATCAATATCCCTTGTGATCAGGATAAAGGTGCTTACAAAGGTTCCGAATATGACCGAAGCCACAAAGAAGATCATAAGCATACGGAATTTTTTCCAGTCAAGACTATCTGAAACTGACAGGATCACGGGCAATACAAGCAGGGGTAGCTTGATCCTGAGATCCTTGAGAGCATAATCAAAATCAACCGTGAAAAGCAGTCCGATCAGGTGAAGCACGTATAATGAAGCAAACACGATGGCCGGCATGTTTTCCTTCCTGAAAAATGTTCTGAAGATATCTCTGATACTCTTTAGTATTCCAAAGATCACAACCGGTATGAACAGGAATAAATGGATGTATACCGGGTAGCGCTTCAGGTATTTCCTGAATTGGTCAAGCGAAACAAATTCAAGGATCAGGATTCCTGACAGGGTAAACTGGGACACACTCATCATGTACCTGGAAAGGGGAATGGAGACGATCATCATGACCAACCCCCAGAAATACATGTGACCAAGTATTTCCCCTGCTTTTATTTTATCTGAGCGTATCAAAGTAAAATTTAGTCCCAATTATACACATTAATGCCCGACAAATTCCTCTTCGAGCAATTTTTTTACTGACACCGCTTCAATTTCTTCCATGCAGGTGCATTTACTTCCTGAACTGCAATCGGTGCAATTCTTCCCTTTAACGAGGAAGCTGGCTTTAGGCCCGAGGGGTGCCCACCTGCCGGGATGCATGGGGCGTATGGGTGGGTATATCCCAACTGCCCGTATTCCAAGCGCTGCAGCAAGGTGCAGGGGGCCGGTGCTTGCCGCTACCAGGGAATCGCATACGCGGATAAAACTCATGAACTGCCCCAGTGACATCATGCCGCAAATATTGGTGACTTTCGTATGTTCGAAGATCCCTGAGGGATCCAAAAGCTCCCCTTCTTCCCTGGTCCCGCTCACAAAGATCTTGTACCTGTCTTCGGGTAGTAGCTCAATGAGCTTCATAAAGTTTTCGACACCCCATTCCCTGGCGCTTCCTTTCGACTTCGGGTGGAGAATAATGTTCTTCCTCGCAGGATCGATCAGCGCTTTAAAATCATCATTGAGGGGCGCAGTATTATTCAATCCATACATTTCCCCGATCTCCGGCAAACTCAAATTTTTGATGCCGGTAATACCTGATGCAAGTTTAATGTTCAGCTGTGCTTCGTGCAATTCTGACTTTCTCCTGGATAAGCGGACCAGCCTGTTGCAATTGCCCCAGTGGTATAAGCGGTTGGTCGTTCCCAGCCTGTATGGGATCATTGCCTTCCTGGCCATTAAAGCTATTTCCCGCCTTGGAAATACATGTATGATCAGATCGGCCTCTACGGATGCCAGCATGGATATTCCTTCATGCCTTCCGGCTCTGCTGATTTCATCCCAGTCCAGGAAAGAATCAATGTGCTTGCATGCAGCGATCACTTCTTCCGTATATGACCTTCCGAGGAAAACCAGTTTGGATCGGGGGTATTTCCTTTTCAGTATTCCCGCCAGGGGAAGGGTCAGGATCACATCCCCAATGCTGTCGGTTCGGCTGATGATAATGCGCTTCAGGTCCTTCATAGGCGTATTCAGGATTTCTTATCCCTTTTCATCTGCCTTATTTTGGCGTATTTCATGAATGTGGCCTGGGCTGAGATCCGGCAAACAACATAGCCGTAGTATCCGTCGAGGAATCCAAGCCTGATGAAGTAGTCGCGGATAAACTTCACAGGGGGGCTGAAAATGATCTTCAGCATGCCAGCGTTCTTGCCTTTTTCCACGGCAAGCGCTGCGGTCATGTCGGTGAAGTGGTTTGCCTGGGTAATATGCTGGGCAATATCGTAATACGAGTAATGGAGAAGGTCCCCTTTAAGCTTGGTAACAAGCGTATTTTCGGTCTTCTTTACAATTCGTTCATGAATGCGTTCGCCACCCCACTCGAACTTATCGCGATGAAACAGGCGTAACTTGCGGTCAGGATACCAGCCGCCATGCAGGATCCATTTCCCACAATAATTGGTAAGGCGGTTCATTTCATAGGCATCCGCATCGAAATGCTTCTTAACCTCAAGGATCGAACTTCGAAGTTCGTCTGAAAGAGCTTCATCCGCATCGATAGAAAGGATATGATCATATTTTGCAATGCTGTTGGCATAGTTTTTCTGCTCGATGTATCCTTTCCACTCATTGAATTCAAACCTGGCTCCCTTTTCAAGGCAGATCTCTTTTGTTCTATCTTCCGAACCCGAGTCAACCACTATGATCTCATCAACCACATCTTTGAGAGAGTCAATACAACGACCGATATTTCTTTCTTCGTTCAGTGTGATTATAACGGCTGAAAGCTCTGGCATATCTGGGTTTTCAAAAATAGATCAGAGCCAAAGATACACTATTTCCCTCTAACGGCTTACTTTTTCCAAAAGACAGGAGAGAAGAGAATGAGCACGGTGAAAAGTTCAAGGCGCCCGAGCAACATAAGAAATGACAGGAACCATTTTCCGCCGGCGGGGATAAATCCATAATGATCCACAGGCCCTACATTTCCCAATCCAGGGCCTATGTTCCCAAGGGTGGCGGCAGTGGCCCCTATTGCTGTCGGGCCATCCAGCCCGATCAGGGCCATAACGGTTGATCCTATGATGAATATGATTATGTAGATCAGGAAAAATGCCATTACCTTGAAGATGATATCCTGCGAAACTACCTTTCCATTCATCCTCACCGGGATAATGGCCTGGGGGTGGATCAGCCGTTTAAGTTCAAGAAGGCTGTTTTTCAGCAGAAGCAGCTGGCGCACCACCTTAATGCCGCCGCCTGTAGAGCCGGCCATGCCTCCGATAAACATCATCAGTACGACGAGGAACCATATCATATGCGGCCAAAGCAGGTAATTATCTGTAATGTATCCGGTAGTGGTAATAATGGATGTAACCTGGAATAATGCGGTGCGGAGGGCCTTCTCAAATCCAACACCCTCCTGTCCAAATGCAAGCACAAGCGAAATGACAACCGTTCCGATCAATATCGCCATGATATAATAGCGGTATTCTTCGTTCCTCCAAACTTTGCGCAACTGTCCGTGCATGGCGAAATAGTGTAAGGTGAAATTGGTTCCGGCAAGGATCATGAAGGCAATGATCACATACTGCACATAGGGAGAGAATGCTGCAATGCTTTCATTTTGGGTTGAGAATCCACCTGTGGCGACAGTTCCGAAAGTATGACAAAGTGCATTGAAAAGGCTCATCCCGCCAAACATCAATAAAACGGTTTCAAGCACGGTAAAGATCAGATATATGGCCCACAGCCTTTTTGCTGTTTCAGTGATCCTGGGGTGCAATTTGTCTTTCGTCACACCGGGCATTTCGGCTGAATACAACTGCATCCCGCCGATTCCCAGTATCGGGAGTATGGCTACGGTAAATACAATGATTCCCATTCCCCCGATCCAATGTGTCATACTTCTCCAAAACAGCAAACTCTTTGGCATGGATTCGATATCGGTGAGGATAGTCGCCCCAGTAGTTGTAAAGCCCGACATGGTCTCGAAAAAAGCATCCGTGAAATTGGAAATGCTTCCACTGAAAAGGAATGGAAGTGTACCAAAAAGGGATATAATGATCCATGTAATGGCCACGATCACATAGCCTTCCTTACGCCCTATGCTTTTAGGGTGTTTTCGGGTGGATATACTCAAAATGGCCCCTGTCCCGATGGTTATCAAGGCAGAATATAAGATAGCGAGCCCTTCCGATTCAGCGTAATAGATTGAGAAAGGCAGGCTACCGAGCATGAAAAACCCTTCAATCACAAGCAGGAAACCGATCACCTTGATGATCACCTTGATATTGATCCCTTTCCAGTCTTTCATTTGTTGTTGAATAGTTTATCCACCTTATGGATGGATTCCGGTAAGCTGAAGACGACGACCTTGTCCCCTTCCTCTATCTGGAAATCACCAACAGCAATATAACTTTCATTGCCACGTATAATACCGCCAATGATAGCTCCCTTCGGCAAACTAAGGTCCTTGATAGGCTTTTTCGTTACGGCACTGTGTGGATCGGCAACAAGTTCCATAACCTCTGCATTGATACCGCTGAGGCACTTGATCGATGTCACTTCGGCATGCATGGTATACTTAACAATATAGCTCGCCGTACTGAGTTTCTTGTTAATGATGGTATCAATGCCTATATTCTGGGAAATATCAATATAATCTATGTTCTCCACCAGGGCTATTGTTCTCTTAACCCCAAATTTCCTCGCATGAAGGCATGCGAGAATATTCGTTTCCGAGCTGTCGGTAACAGCAATGAAAGCATCCATTCCCCTGATATCCTCATCCTCCATTAGCTGAATATCGCGCGCATCCCCATGGATAACCAGCGTATGTTCCAGCTGGTTTGCCAATTGCATACTCTTGTTCCTGTCGATCTCGAAAAGCTTGATGTGCAGCCTGTTTTCAAGCTTTTTTGCTGTAGTCCTTCCTACCCTTCCACCACCAACGATCATCACATTCCTGATATCGATCTTTTGCTTGCCTCCCAGTTTCAGAAGGTCATTGATCCCGCCCGGCTTGGTAACAACATATGAAAGATCATTAACCAGGAACCTGTCATCCCCTTTCGGAATGATGGTCTCTGAGTTCCGGTGTATGGCCACTGCCCTGAAATCGAGGTGTGGGAACATGGCAACGATATCATTTAAACTTTTGTTTACCACAGGTGCATTTTGTTCCAGCTTTATCAGAAAGAGAAATAACTTGCCTTTGGAAAAGTCAAAAATTTCTGTGGCAGCAGTCTGGCTGAGCAGGTTGGTGATCTCTTGCGAAACGATATCTTCGGGGCAAACCAGTGCATCAATACCCATATTTTTAAACCTGGCCACATTCTCCGGTCGGAGATATTCCAGGTTGTTGATCCTGGCAATGGTCTTTTTGGCACCCAGTTGTTTTCCAAGGGCAGCAGTAACCAGGTTGGTCCGTTCATCATGTAAGACTGAAATAAGTAAATCGGCCTTCTTAACATTGGCATTCTCCAACACTGAAACCGATGTCGAATCACCTGTAATAGCCATGAGGTCTGTATGGGATTCAACCTGTTTGATCAGGTCCTCATGCGGATCAACAATAGTGATATTCTGATTCTCAAGTGCGGACAATTCCTGTGCCAGGTGCAATCCTACTTCTCCATCGCCTGCAATAACAATATTCATATTATGGTGCTAAAATCGGCTGCCAAATTAATACAAACAAACATTAAAATGCAAATTGTTTATTCCCAAACTCAATAACGTACTTAGATCTTACATAATATTTCAGCTGCCTTATCAAGGGTTTCGTCCTTCTTGGCAAAGCACAGACGAAGCAAATGGTTATGGTCGCCTTTATGGTAAAATGGTGATATGGGGATGCTTCCAATACCATGCTCCCTGATCAGCCGTGCAGCAAAATCCATATCAGGTTCATCGGATATCCTGCTGTAATCAACCAGCTGGAAATAAGTGCCATGACAAGGAATGATATCAAATCGCGAGCTGCTGATAGCATTTACAAAATGATCCCGTTTTTTCTGGTAAAAACGGTGCAGCGACTGATAATTTTTAGGTTCGGCAAGAAATTCAGCAATGGCAAACTGTATGGGTGTATTGCATGTAAACACAACGAACTGATGCGATTTCCGGAATTCCTTCATAAGATTCTCCGGGGCCAGCACATAACCCATCTTCCATCCCGTGGCATGGAAAGTCTTACCGAAAGAACCGGTCACAAAACTCCTTTCCGCAAGCCCGGGGTACCTGCAAACACTTTCATGAGGCTCATCGTCGTAGATGAGGTGTTCATAAACCTCGTCGCTCAACACAGCTATGTCGGTATTCTTAGTCAAATGCTCCAGGGCAAGCAGGTCTTCTTTTTTAAGTATGGACCCCGTGGGATTGTGCGGGCTGTTGATAATGATCAGGCGGGTATGGTGGCTAACCATACGGGCTACTTCCTGCCATTGAATGCGATAATCGGGTGGTTCCATGCGGGCATATTTAACAGTACCCCCAAAAAGTTCAACAGAGGGGGCGTAACTGTCGTAAGCTGGCTCAAAAATAATAACCTCATCATCCGCTCTCACCATGGAGGCTATAACGCTGAATATGCCCTCGGTAGCCCCTGCTGTTATGGTAATTTCCTTGTCCGGGTCATAATTCCTGTTGTATGTTTTGTGGATCTTTTCCGATATTCTCTCCCTGAGCAGGGGAATCCCGGGCATGGGAGCATACTGGTTATACCCCTTTTTCATGTATTTGTTGATAAGGCTGATCAGCTCAGCCGATACAGGGAAATCAGGAAACCCCTGTGCCAGATTTATGGCTTTATGCTGGCCGGAAAGCTGCGACATCACAGCAAATATGGAAGTGCCAGTGCGTGGTAGTTTGGACTTGATAGTCCCGGGAAAGTTTGTCATCAGAAGAGCAGTATTTTGAGTAATAGCAAATGTAATGATAATTGCCATGCTTTTTATAATTTTGTCACCGGACATATTGTATTTACCCTTTAATTGATTGAAAGCATGAATACCCTCAACAACTATAATTTCAAAGGCAAGAAGGCGCTTATCCGCGTTGATTTCAACGTACCCCTGAACGAAGATTTTAAGATTACCGATACCACCCGTATCGATGCTGCCCTGCCTACGATCAGTAAGATCCGGTCTGGGGGTGGTGCCGTCATCCTGATGTCGCATCTGGGCCGCCCTAAAGCAGGGCCCGAAGATAAGTTCTCACTTAAACACTTGCTTCCCTACCTGGAGAAAATGCTGGGTATTGATGTTCAGTTTGCCGACGACTGTATTGGAAAGCAGGCCAAGGAAAAGGCCGCTGCCCTTGGATCCGGACAGGTGCTGTTGCTGGAGAACCTGCGTTTTTATGGAGAAGAAACCGCTGGAGATGCAGCATTCGCCAAAAAACTGGCTTCATTGGGAGATGTTTATGTAAATGATGCTTTTGGAACCGCACACAGGGCACATGCCTCAACAGCAGTCATTGCCCAATTCTTCCCCAACGACAAATTGTTTGGCTATATCATGGAGAACGAAGTAAAAAGTCTTGATAAAGTATTGCATGATCCGGGCAAACCTTTTACTGCCATTCTCGGAGGCGCTAAGGTTTCAGGGAAGATCGAGATCATCAATAATTTGCTTGATAAGGTCGATAATATGATCATTGGCGGTGGCATGATGTTCACTTTTATCCAGGCAATGGGTGGCCACGTGGGGAAAAGCCTTGTGGAGAAAAACCTTGTTGATACGGCAAAAAAAGCATTGTATAAAGCAAAGGAACTGGGTGTGAACCTGTATATTCCTTCCGATACCGTAGCTGCAGATGAGTTTGATAATGATGCTGACAGGGAGGTGGTACAGTCTGATAGGGTCCCGGATGATCTAATGGGACTGGATATCGGGCCCGAAAGTATCAAATCATTTAAAGAAGCTATCCTGAACTCGGCCACTATTCTCTGGAATGGCCCGATGGGCGTATTTGAAATGAACCATTTTGAAAAAGGAACAAAAGAAATTGCCCTGGCCGTAGCCGAAGCTACTCAGAAAGGTGCCTTCTCACTGATCGGAGGAGGGGATTCTGTAGCTGCCATCAACAAATATGACTTGAAAGATAAGGTCAGCTATGTTTCCACCGGTGGCGGTGCTATGCT
>JAZBOU010000161.1:0-2556 GCA_036351275.1 Bacteroidales bacterium | reverse complement strand
CAGGTGCTGGATTACTTTGGAGACGTGAAACTTGATACTTGAGACTTGAAACTGGAAATATTTCTGATTTCGCTCTTCAAATATCAGATTTCAGATTTCCTTAACTTTGTTATATGAGCAAAAGACAACTCTTGCTGTTATCGCTCCTGTCGGGTCTGATCCTTTCACTCGCCTGGCCGCGTGATGGATTCCCGGTCCTGATGTTCCTGGGATTCATCCCCTTTCTCCTGATAGAGGATTACATCAGCAGGCACAGGGAGAATTTTCATCGCTTCGCAGTAATGGTATATACCTATCCCGGATTCTTGCTCTGGAATGTGCTGACGACTTTCTGGATATGGAATTCTACTGAAATAGGATCCTTAGGGGCATTTTTAGCCAATGCTTTTTTTATGGCATTGATATTCAACCTCTACTCTTATACCAAAAGGCATATTTACGGGAAAAATCATGGTTACTTCATTTTACCTTTTTACTGGATAAGTTTCGAATACTGGCACCTGAACTGGGATATGAGCTGGCCATGGCTCAACCTCGGGAATGCATTTGCCAGTTATCCTTCATGGGTACAATGGTATGAATTCACCGGCGCTTTCGGCGGGACACTGTGGGTCCTGGTATTGAATATTCTCCTCTACCGGCTGATCCTGCTGGGATGGAATAAAGGCTTGCTGAAAGATAAGGTCATATGGGGAACGGCATCCGGACTGTTGTTTTTCGTTCCCCTGGCCATTTCATTATATACGTATAACAGCTATGAAGAAGTGCCAAGGCCCGTGGAGGTGATCGTGACCCAGGCCAATATCAACCCCTACACCGAGCAATACACCCTTCCACCCCGTGAAGTTGTTGATCGCAACATCAAACTGGCCAGCGAAATGGTAACGGACGAGACCGATTTTGTGGTCAGCCCGGAATCCTCTATACAGGAACCTATATGGGAACATAATTATAATGCCAGCCCCAGCTTACGGGAGATCAGGAGGTTCATTGCCGACTATCCCAAACTGACCTTTATCATCGGTGCATCAACATTTAAGGAGTATTTTGAAGGGGAGGAGATATCATACACGGCACGTAAATTCAGGGATGCAGACGGATATTATGATGCCTATAATACAGTCTTTTTCATCGACAACACAGGGGAATATGAGGTTTATCACAAATCAAAACTAACTCCCGGGGTTGAAAAAATGCCTTTTCCCCAATACCTTGGATTCCTTGAAAATTTTGCCATTGACCTGGGCGGGACTGTCGGCAGCCTGGGCACTGATGACATTCGCAAGGTTTTTGTTTCCCCTGATGATTCACTAAGGGTGTCAGCGGTGATTTGCTATGAATCCGTTTATGGTGAATTCTTTGCCGGATTTGCCCGTAACGGGGCAGAACTAATCTTTATCGTGACCAATGATGGATGGTGGGGGAGCACCCCGGGGCACCGGCAGCATTTCAGCTATGCCCGGCTCCGAGCAGTGGAAACCCGCCGAAGTATTGCCAGGTCGGCGAACACGGGGATCTCTGCATTCATCAACCAGAGAGGGGATGTCCTCCAGGAATCAGATTACTGGGTTCCGGCAGTGCTTAAAGACACCATCAATGCCAACGACAGCATCACCTTTTATTCAAAATATGGCGATTACCTGGCACGGATTTCTGCCTTTGTAGCCGTGCTGCTATTGCTTATTGCAATCAGCATTTCCCTGCGGAACAGAAAGAAGCTGACAGTCGGATAGGCAGTGCACATTTTGCAGCAGGCGCCAGCTTAATTCGCCTGGCATCTGACATTTAGCCCCGGCACTTACTCATATGAGATCGCATCCACCGGGTTTGATGTGGCCGCTTTCCAGATATGGAAGCTGATACTTAACATACCTACGACTAGCGACAACAAACCACCGAGTATGAAGGCGGTAATCCCGATATTGATGTGAAATGCGAAGTTCTCAAGCCAGAGCCCGAGAACGTACCATGCAACCGGAATGGCAAGTACAAAAGCAATAAGGATAAGGATCGCAAAATCTTTATACAACAAGCCAACGATATTCGTCAGCGATGCGCCCAGTACTTTCCTGATGCCGATTTCCTTGGTACGTTGTTCGGCGATGAAAGATGAGAGCCCAAGCAAGCCCAGCAGGGCAATAAAAATGGTCAGAACAGTGGCAATAGTGAAAATAATTCCCAGGTTCTTCTCGTCGGTATACATTTTATCCCAGGTCTCTTTCAGGAAGCGATAATTAAATGGCCTGTTTGCCCCGAAATCATTCCATTTCTGTTCCACGAAATCAATGGTTTCCCGCAAGTTCTCGTCATTCATCCTGATGCTCAGGTTAAACTTGTCAAACGCTGCCGGGAACATCATCTGGGGTTGTATCTTGTTATGCAATGATTTGAAATGATAGTCCTTGATAACACCGATGACTTTCATCCGCCTGCCAGGATTCCCGTCCAGGTCGAAGCCCCAGTCGATCATTTTCCCGAGAGGTTCTTCCCAGCCATATGCTTTCACCAGTGCTTCGTTCACCACTACAGCTGCGGAATCGTCTGTGCCCATAGCTT
>JAZBOU010000160.1:0-5061 GCA_036351275.1 Bacteroidales bacterium | reverse complement strand
GGGTCTGACCGTTACTTCATTGAGCAGGGTCGAATTCTCTGTCAGCGAGAAATTCAGTACCACCTGCTTCCCGGCCCCCACCAGGGTATTCTGATGAAGAGAGGTCTCATACCCGATATAGCTGGCTTTCACTGTATATTTTCCAAAGGGAACCTCGTCGATGGAATAGAACCCTGCTTCATCGGTAATCGTACCCATCAGTGGCGATGTTCCTTCGATCACAACGTTCACGCCGGGTAGCGGTATTTCAGATTGCTTGTCAACGATAACGCCCTTGATGGTCTGGACTGCCTGGGCATGACAGGCTACATTTATTGCTATGAATAAATATAGTTGAAGTGATATTCTCTTTGTCATAACATATTTTTTTAAGTTGAACTATGCTACAAAGAGACATCATTATGATGTGGAAATCGTCCACCTTTACGCCGGGAAGGTGCACCTTTTTATAAAACGTTGATTATCTGGAGTTATGCAGTGGTGCCACTTTTTTTTACTCCTGAATGTGGCACGCCGTTCAAGCGGACTTCCAGTCTGAAAGATTTATACTTTACCGCTTTTCAGGAATTCCGAAGGTGGCTGGCTATTTTCTGATCTCACTGGGATTCACTCCCAGTTTTTTCTTGAAACAACGACTGAAATAATGGATAGATTGGAATCCAAGTTCATAGGCGATTTCCTTTATACTCCTATTCGTAGTTAAAAGCAACTCCTTCGCCCGCATGAGTTTAAGTTCGGTATGATACTGGTGTGGTGAAAAGCCGGTGTACTTCTTGAACATATTTCTGAAATAGTCTTTACTGACATTGCTTTGCGAGGCATAGGGTTCAAGGTCCGGCACATTCAGGATATCCTTCCGCATATCAAAACGCAACATCTGGATGGAGGTTTCAAGGGGTTTGCTTGTGAAGCCTCGCTGTTTCTGGAAAGCAGTGATGTACCCAAGCAGATTCAGTACAAATCCGGAAACAATCTCCTGGAATCCCGGTTTCTCTTGTTGTACCAGCGTGAATATCCTGTAGTACGCGTCAATGAGTGCTTCATGTTTTCCGACCTTGAGGATGGATGCGCCCCTCAGCACGCTTTTCTGTAAGAGGAAATGGTCAGCTATCGTCCCGTTGAATCCAATGTAATGCTCAGTCCAGCCTGTCGAATCATCGGGCTTGTAACGGTGCCATTGGTTTTTTCTTATGATCATCAGTGTTCCGGGTTCGACTTTAAATGACCCTTTGAGGTTCTCAAATAAACCATATCCATTAGTGATATAGTTGAACTGGTATTCATTCAACGTGCGGCCCTGCTGGTAATCAAAATAATAACCCGATGGGTGTTCCCTGGAAGGGTATTCCTTATTTGGTTTGACTTCTGATTTACCAGCGACATTCAGGTACAATCCCCATTCTTTGCTTTCTGCTCCAACAGTTAGATATTTGAAGAAATCATTCATTTCATACCTTCAAAAAGTGCAAATGATTCGCTTTTTTGTGCATTGATTTTCTTTGATCAATATCATAAGTTTGTTAAAATCATTATGATTTCAAAGATATAGGTTTTACAATTAATACGCCAAACAATGAGTTCATTAAGTGCAATTGGATTAATCGCGATCGGCAGTATCGGCGCAGCCAGCTTCTATGTGCCCTTCAAGAAAGTGAAAGAATGGGCATGGGAATCTTATTGGATCGTGCAGGGTGTGGCAGCCTGGATCATTGCCCCCTGGCTTTTTGCATTCATCACAGTACCTGAGGGCACATTGATGGATATCCTTAAAGAAGCACCCTCATCAGCAAAGTGGCTATCAATTCTGTTCGGGGCGCTCTGGGGGGTAGGGGGTCTGACCTTCGGTCTGAGTATCCGCTACCTGGGGATTGCAATGGGGCAAAGCATTGCACTCGGGTTTTGTGCCGCTTTTGGCACACTGATACCGCCTGTCGTGGCAGGCGAGAACCTGTTTGGAACAACAGCAGGTATACTTATGGTTGTTGGTGTAGCTGTCTGCATAGCCGGCATAGCCATTATTGGCTATGCAGGTGCTTTAAAAAACAAAGGTTTATCAGATGCTGAAAGAAAGGCGGCCGTTAAGGAGTTTGCACTGAAAAAAGGTTTGCTCATTGCTTTTTTTGCTGGGATAATGAGTGCAGCATTCAGTTACGGTTTTGAAGCAGGAAAACCTATTGATGCGGTTGCGCTTGAATATGGCACCAACTCTTTGTTCCAAAGCAATCCCACGCTGATCTTCATCCTGATCGGGGGTTTTGCCACGAATTTTGTTTACTGTGTTTTCCTGAACATCAGGAATAAGACCTACAAAGACTATACCTCAGTATCCGGCGCAGTTTTACTGAATAATATTGCGTTTACTTTTCTCGCAGGTTTCCTCTGGTTTCTGCAATTCCATTTCTATGGCATGGGGAAAAGTATGATGCCTGAAGGTATTGCGGTATTCAGCTGGAGCATCCTGATGGCCCTGAATATTGCTTTCAGTAACATCTGGGGTATTGCCCTGAACGAGTGGAAAGGGGCCAGCAGAAAGACGATGACGGTATTGATCATCGGGATCCTGGTCCTGATCCTCTCCACTTTCGTAGTGAATCTTGGTTAATAGTTACCTAAAATCATCAACTGATATGGCAAAGAAAGAATTAATTGAAAAGGCATATGCACTTGCCAAAGAACAGTATGCAGCACTGGGTGTCGATACGGATGCCGCGATACAAAAGATGAACGACGTGGTCATTAGTCTGCACTGCTGGCAGACAGATGATGTGGGCGGATTTGAAACTCCCGATGCTGCCCTTTCCGGAGGAGGCATTCAGGCGACCGGGAACTACCCCGGCAAAGCGACCACCATTGCGGAAATGCGCAAAGATCTGGAAAAAGTGCTTGCCCTTTTGCCAGGAAAACACCGGCTGAACCTCCATGCGATTTATGGCGATTTCCTGGGAGAAAAGGTGGACCGTGACGAGATCGAATTGAAGCACTTCCAGGGCTGGATCGACTGGTGCAAGGAGCAGGGAATCGGCATGGATTTCAATGCCACCTGTTTTTCTCATCCCATGGCCGACAGCGGACTTACACTTTCGTCCAAAGATGAGAAGGTGCGCACTTTCTGGGTGGAACATGTGAAAAGATGCCGGGCCATCTCTGCTGAGATCGGGAAGCAACTAGGAACGCCCTGTGTGCACAATACCTGGATCCCGGATGGTACGAAGGATGTCCCTGTGGATCGCAACGGTCTGCGCGCCAACCTGAAGAAATCACTGGATGAGGCCATGGCGATCGATTATCCGAAGGAGCATATGAAGGATGCCATCGAAAGTAAGCTATTCGGAATTGGTGCAGAAGCCATGACCGTGGGGTCCCATGACTTTTACCTGGGATATGCGATCAGCAGGAAGAAACTGATCTGCCTCGACAACGGGCATTTCCACCCAACCGAACAGGTGGGGGACAAGATCTCTGCCTGCCTGCAGTTCGTGGATGAGCTGTTGCTGCACGTCACCAGGCCCATCCGATGGGATTCAGACCATGTGGTTACACTGAACGAGGATGTCCAGCTGATCGCATCTGAGGTGATCAGGGGCAATTACCTGGACCGTGTGAACATCGGTCTGGATTTCTTTGATGCCTCCATTAACCGGATCGGAGCCTATGTGGTGGGCACACGCGCTGCAAAAAAGGCCTTTATGTATGCACTCCTTGAGCCAACTGCGAAACTGTTGTCCTACGAGGAGTCGGAACAGAATTTCGAAAGGCTGGCACTCATGGAGGAGCTGAAGACCAAGCCCTTCGGTGCGGTTTGGGATTACTATTGCATGAAGGAAGGGGTCCCGGTCGGAGAAGACTTTATTTCCGATATTCAACAATATGAAAAGGAAGAACTAAAGAACAGATAGGATCAGTACATTATGGTTATTAATAGTCAGTGATAAACATTAGTATTTGGTAGTATCTAGTTAGATTTAGTTGCATTTAGTTTTAGTTAATAGTAGTTAGTTGGTTGAGCGGTGGTAATGGTGATAATTATTATCACCGCTTTTTTTCATTATGCCGAGGCAGCTGGTCCGTCTGCTGAGAGACCGGTATTTTTGCAACTGGGTTATTCAGAAGTATTTAAAAAAGATATCACGAATGAGACAGGAAATTCATGACCTGGTTGAGGTATCCAGGAAGTATGGCAGCGATCCGGATTATGTTATTGCCGGAGGCGGAAACACATCTTTCAAGGACACCAGGCGGATATGGGTGAAGGCAAGCGGAAGTTCTATGGCGGATATTGATGAGAAAGGGTTTGTCTGCCTGGACCGGGAGAAACTTAAGATTCTTTCAGAGAAGGCCTATAGCTCCGACAGCGCCGAAAGAGAGGCCCAGGTAAAACAGGACCTGGCAAATGCCATTGAGTACCCGCAGGATAAGAGGCCTTCAGTTGAGACGAGCATGCACGAGATCATTGATTTTCCATTCGTCGTGCACACCCACCCGGCAATGGTTTGCGGACTCCTGTGCGCACAGAAGTCGAAGGAGATGGTGGACAGGCTTTTTGGGAAGGATAGCCTGTATATCGAATACACCGATCCGGGATATGTTCTTTTCAAGGCAGTGGACAATGCCCTGCATGAGTACCGGGAACTGAAGGGTACCGATCCTCACATTATTTTCCTGGAGAATCATGGTGTTTTTGTAGCGGCAGATACGATTGAAAAAATCGATGAGATTTACCGGGATATTGTCAATACGATCTCTGCAAGCATTTCTGTAAATCCCGACAACTCCAATAAAAGGCAGGACAAGGTATTGAATGAAGTCTCAGAATCGCTCGCAAATCACCCCGAAACCAGCAGCTATATCACCTTGCAACTGGCGAACACTCTCACCGACCGGTTCGTCGAAGGCAGGTCTGCATTTGACGCTGTGAGCATTCCATTCACACCCGATAACATCGTTTATTGCAAGTCAAAATATCTTTTTGTCTCAGAAATCGAATCTGTAATTCCGCAGATACAGGAATTCAGGGAGAAGCACGGATTTCTGCCAAAAGTAATTGCCGTTGAGGGAGCCGGG
>JAZBOU010000159.1:0-4436 GCA_036351275.1 Bacteroidales bacterium | reverse complement strand
TAACCAAAGCTCAAAGTCCTGGTTTCCCACTTTATACTTCCGTGGTTGGAAGTTAGTCCCCACGATATTTAAACTTTCATCTTCGATGCCCAGAACGAGATATCCAAAATCTCTATTGCTTATGCAAGCTCCATTAGAAAGTGCTGATATATACTCTCCGATGCCTTCAGGGGTCACGCTTGCATTTTGCTTTGCTACATTTGTCTTAAACTCAAGCCAGGCTTGTTCTGTTTTCTCATCGAGCAACAGTAATAATAGATCTATTAATTCTTTTTCTTCCATGTTAATGTAACCGCTATTACTGTTCCTCCTCTTGCTTTTTCTCATCAAACCATTTCCGATATTCAATCAGATAGGGAGTAGGATCAAACTCTGGAACCTGCTCTTTCATGAATTCCATGAAATGATGCAGATGATCGTTCTCCATGTATTTATAGATCCGTTTTCGTAATTCCTCATTCTCCTCGATTACTGATATATATTTCGTCAGCTCTTTGTATTTCTCCTTAACGATATTGAGCTCTTCTTTCATCTTTGTCACTTCTTCATCATAAGATGGAACAATGGTTCTGAAATCTATATCGTCTTTCCCAAATAACAAATGATATATTGTTATATCCAACACATTGCAAACCTGCAGTAGTGTAGTTAACTTAACTGTTCGGTTCTTAAGTGATGCTTTAAGGCCATTCTCAGTCATGCCAATTTCCTGACAGAGCTTCTTGAATGTAATATTGCCCTCCTTAAGCTGGAATTTAATCCCTTTTTCGAGATTAAAATAATCAAACATTTCGATTGTATCCTTTTCTAAACCAGTCATCACAAGAGTTATCAACAAATATATTTTGATAATTAATCCAATTTTATTTCGTCTTAATCCAAATATATTTCGATTATTGCAAAATATTCTTTAACAAAGTAACAAAATTTTGATTAAATATCCCCCGCTGGCGGATCTTCAGATCCGTGCCCCATTAACCGCTTGTCTCCCGACAAGCAAGCTTTTTTCATCCCTTGATCCACGAATATGCAATTTCTTTTATCCTTCATGCTGCGCATGGGGAGGCAAACGCTTCGCGTTTATTTATTCCACATACCGGAAACCATATACCACATGCTAACAATTTTGCTGCTGAAGATTTCCGGTTTTATATTCCTTCGAATATCGCTCATTCGCTACACCCTCTAAATCGTTCAATCTTATACGTACTCATCAGGAGATGAGCAGACAGTCCGCACGCATGTGAACATGCGCGCGAGCGGCTATTGGCGAAAATGGAACATTATACATGGAAAATGCCGAATGGACAATGAAAAAAGCGCATCAAAAGATGCGCTTTTTTGAGGTCTCGAGCGGATTCGAACCGCTGTACGAGGTTTTGCAGACCCCTGCCTAGCCACTCGGCCACGAGACCTGGTTTGTGATGCAAAGGTAAGGGAATTTCGGAAATTTTCTATCAATTGTGTGCCAAATTCTTGCTGTACCTTGTTTACAGGCTGATGGCTACTGGTCACTGGTTACTCGTTGCTGGTTGCTCGTTGCTGGCCTTGCTCGACGAAGCTTTAGCGAAGTTGAGTTGCTCGTTTCTCGTTGCTGGCTACTGGCCTCTGGCTGCTGGCTTTTTTTATTTGACAGGGGGACATTTTCAACTTTTTAGTATTAACCTATAGAGAACTTGATGAGTTATAAAAAATTACATATTTGGGAATTGTCGATGCAAGCTATCTTGGCAATTCATAAGATGACTTTGCAATTGCCCGGTTTTGAGAGATTTGAAACGGGGTCACAAATAAGAAGATCTTCAAAATCAGTGAAGTCAAACATTGTAGAGGGATACGGAAGAAAGAAATATCAAAAGGAGTATCTTCGATTTTTGGTTTATGCTCAAGCCTCGAATGACGAAACAATCGATCACCTTGAAACATTGTTTGTGACAGGGTCACTACAAAATGAAAAAGTTTATGAAGAAATAAAATCGACTCTAGTCTTGTTGGGGAGAAAACTGAATGCTTTTATAAAAACCCTGGAAAAAAGCATTGGCCAGTAGCCAGTAGCTAGAGGCCAGTAGCAACTAACTATTTCTTCACCTTCCCCGTAACTGCCTTCAGACAGGTCGGACACAAACAGGGCTTCTTAAGCTTGCTTACATCAACTCCGGATTTTTTCAGCTCTACGTTGCCACTGCATAAACAGGTGTCGGGGCTGAGGCATTCGAAGCCATGCCCGCATTGACATTTTATTTCTTTTACCTTGTACTTTCGGTCTTCACGTTTCATTCTGCTTTTATTCTAAGGCTTACATGCTTTATTTTGCCGCCCAGGGGCGGGTTCATTTTGGAGATCTTGATCTCGGCCGATGCTACTTCGGGATAATTCTTCATCACGGCGTCAAGTATCCTTCTGCCCACATGCTCCAGTAACTTGGCCTTGATCTCCATTTCACTCTTCACTAACAAATAAACATCCTGATAGTTCACCGTGTCGCCCAGTTTGTCGGAACGCTCTGCCTTCGATGTATCCACTTCCAGGTAGAGGTCTACATTAAAATAGGTACCGATGATCTGCTCTTCCCTGAAGCAGCCATGGTAGGCGTAGAATTCCATTTGTTCTATTGAGATGGTTGACATGTGCTGGCTACTGGCTACTGGCCGCTGGCAGCAAGAAGCCAGAAGCAAGAAGCAATTAATCGTACAAACTTAGCCTATTTTTTGAATCCCCTTTTCCATCCTCTCTACCGTCTCTTCCTTTCCTATCATCTCCATGATGGTAAACAGGTCGGGGCCGGTACCGCTGCCCACCAGGCAAATTCGCATCCCGATCATCACCTGCCCCATACCTATCTCCTTCTCTTCCAGGTAAGCAGCCACTTTGTCGTGTATGGGATCACGCTCGAAAGGATCCGATGCTGTGATCACCTCCAGCACTTCCTTCAGCAATTGCCCTGTATTTTCTTTCCAGCGTTTTTTAACCGTCTTTTCGTCATAGGTTTCCGGAGCCACAAAAAAGAATGATGCCTGGTCCCAGATCTCGTGCACGAAGTTGACGCGTTCTTTTACAAGGTTAACAACCTTTTCCAGGAACCCGGTACCCGGCACCTGGTACCCTTTGCTTGCTACGATCGAAGCAAATTCGTTTGCAATTTCTGCATCGCTCTTATTTACAAGATACTGATGATTGAACCACTTTGTCTTTTCCGGATCGAAGCGGGCGCCCGATCTGTTCACCCTTTCGATACTGAATTGGGAGATCAGCTCCTCTATGCTGAAGATCTCCTGTTCGGTCCCCGGGTTCCAGCCCAGCAATGCCAGCATATTCACAAAAGCATCCGGGAAATAGCCGTCTTCCCTGTAGCCCTTCGACACTTCGCCGCTTTTCGGGTCGGTCCATTGCAGGGGAAATACCGGAAAGCCCAGCCGGTCGCCGTCGCGTTTGCTGAGTTTGCCTTTCCCGTCAGGCTTCAGCAAAAGCGGAAGATGGGCAAACTCCGGCATGCTGTCTTCCCATCCCAGGTAGCGATAGAGCAAAACATGCAGGGGCAATGAAGGCAGCCACTCCTCACCGCGGATAACATGGGTGATCTTCATCAGGTGGTCGTCAACCACGTTGGCCAGGTGGTAGGTGGGCATGCCGTCGGATTTGTAAAGCACCTTATCGTCGAGCGTAGCTGGATCAACCTCCACATCCTTCCTGATCATATCATGAAAACGAATGGGTTCCCCTTCGGGGATCCTGATCCGTATAACGTATGGCTCACCTGCCGACAGGCGGCGCTTCACCTCATCATTGGGCATGCTGAGGGAGTTCTTCATGCGCATCCTGGAATGTGCATTGTAGCTGGTATAGCGTGCCCCCTCCTCTTCAAGTTCTTTCCGCATCTTCTCAAGCGCTTCGGGTGTGTCAAAAGCATAATAGGCATGGCCCTTCCGCACCAGCTCGGCGGCATAATCCAGGTAGATCCCTTTTCGTTCCGACTGACGATACGGTCCGAATGGCCCGCCGTTCTCAATGCCTTCATCAAATTCGATACCGCACCATTTGAATGCTTCAACAATATATTCTTCCGCCCCGGGAACAAAGCGTGCCTGGTCGGTATCTTCTATGCGCAGGATCATCTTGCCCTTATTGTGCCTGGCAAAAAGGTAGTTATATAATGCGGTCCTGACGCCTCCTATGTGCAGGGGCCCGGTCGGACTTGGCGCGAAACGAACGCGGATGTCTTTTGTCATAGCTGATGATTGTGGCCGCAAAGATAGTAAAAGGTGATAGGTTTTAGGTGTTGGGTGTTGGGTTGGTACTACGTATTAAGTATTAAGTATTACGTATTACGTATTACGAATTTAACATTAAATATTCGTGGTACGTGGTACTGTTTAGTAGTTACCCGAACCCAAACGCCCGATACCCGATGCCCGAAGCCTGACGCCCGAAGCCTGATT
>JAZBOU010000158.1:0-7272 GCA_036351275.1 Bacteroidales bacterium | reverse complement strand
TCTGAAATTCATTATAGCATCGGCACCCATATTTTTAGCGTCTTCATACAATATGTCAACTACCTCTTCGGCTTTTACTTTTTCAGCCACCCATGATCCCTGCACGATAAATTGGTCTGAGTTATTACTGGCTGATTCTGAATTCTTTACCCTCCTTGCAGTTGGGTAGAATGCTATCGCTAAAATTCCTATAGATTCATAATCACCGGTATAGACTTCAGGAGTGATTAAAAACTGCTTATCTGTATACCTCGTAAGGTCAATTACAAATTTCTCGCTATAACTTGGGATGTAGGTCAATGGTTTGCACGAACCTAATACTACTATCAAGCAAATGACAAAAAGTACATGTCTCATAACATAAAGAGTTGATGAATACTTAATTCTCAGTTTCAAATGTAGCCAAAATAGATATAAATCCAACTACATAGTCTTAGGTAAACTCCAACTAAATGAAAATCTAAAGTATCATTCAATTCATTGTTTACAACAAGAGGAATCTTCATAATGAAACATGGGCCATGTAGAATGCCGAATGGAAAATGTTCTAGTTCTCTCTGAGTACAAAGTCATCATACTCAACTTCAAACCTGAGCTTGTGCTTCGATTCTTCCTGTGCCAGGGCAGCAAACAATTCTTTAAGGGCCGGATCGGAAGCTCTCTGCGAGAGTGAGGTATATAACCTGAATGCGGCCTTTTCCTTGTTCATGGCAACCACCAGGGCTTCCTGGTACGACATATTCGGAGAAGCTTTCACGCTTACTACATAGTCGGCGATCCGGAGGTCGGCTACATTTTCGGGTGGCATGTTGGTGATACCGGTTTCCTTAACTTCCATGAGTTTCATCTTGTGCTTTACTTCTTCCTGTGCAAATTCCTCGAATACCTCCCTCATCTCATCAGAAGATGCCTGTCCGGACAGTTCAGTATAGAAGTCAACGGCTTTCTGTTCTTCCTCAATGGCAAAGTCGAGTATGGCATCGAATGTTGTCAGTTCTTTCATATTGGTTTATTTTTCAAATGCTTTATCAAATTCTTCGTCAAAACTCTTCACGATATAATCACAACCGAAATTGAACATCCTGCAATCGTTGATCGCTTCCGTAATGCTGAAGTTGTATTTCCTGTCTGTCCCATTTTCAGGAAGCAGTTTTACGATCTCGCTCATGATGGCGGCAGGGTCTGCTTTTTGCCTGATCTCGAATTGTTTCATGATGGCGCTGAGCTGTTGCAGTGTGGTCTTGCCACAAGCTGGATCAAAAGCGCCTTCGAATTGCTGGATGGCCTTCTGTGTATTGGTATAGGTCCCGCCTGACTCAAAGGGGAAGCTGGCAGGAAGCACCAGGTCGGCCTGGTTTGCCGTCTCCGTCATGAAATAATCCTGGACCACCACAAATTCTGCAACAGTCAGCCAGCCGGCCACCTTTACCCTATCTTCTGTGCAACCGAGCGGGTCTTCACCGAAGATAAAGAGGTTCTTCAATTTTCCTCTTTCGAGACGCTCATACTGGCTCACATTCACTTCCCTGGGCAGGGATTTCACTTTCCACACCTTTTTCAGGGCTTCCTGGAGATCTTTATTCTTGATATCCACGGCACCTACACCCAGTGTGGGGCAGATACCCATATCGAAGATGCCCTGGGCATTATTCTTCTCTTTGATGCTCATCAGGCCGTTGGCAGTCTTGCCCAGTTTACCGGTGATCATAGCCAGGTTGAAAAGCTCGGCACAGGCATTTGAGCAGATCTCCTTCTCGGAGAACACGATGATGGCATTCATCTCCTTGTTATACTCCTTGGCAAACTCGATCACGCTGTCCATGAATTCAACACCGGACGCTTCAACCAGTTCGACGAAGTTTTCCTTCATCAGGTCTTTTTTGTATGCCTCAAACTCTGTTGTTTTATCGCCTATGAAAAGTGCATTATGGAAGTTGTTGGCCACCAGGTAGTAATTCACGGCTTTGATGAAGTGATAATATGACTTTACCCTGAGTGTTTTCTCAACCTTGTGTTCCATCGGGCTTTCTTCCATACGGGTCACAAGTTCGACCGGCACCTGGTGTTTCACCCTGGCATTGTTGATCATGTAGCCCAACACTGCATTGTCGCGGTTCACTTCAGCTCCGATGAGGTAGATCTTGCTGGCATCTTCCAGCTGATCGAAGGGTACGTTAGCCGTTGAGTTGTTGATGTAGCCATGACCACGGTTCAGGTAATGAAATGACGTTACATTGTTTGTCTTCACCGCTGCCCTTGCGAGTTTTTGTATCAGGTACATTTCTTCGTTGCTCAGGCGGGCACCTGCGAAGAATGCATTGTCGTTCGGAGCAACAGCTTTGATCTTTTCGGCAATGATCTTATATGCTTTATCGAAGCTGATCTCTTCAAAGCGGCCGTTCACCTTCAGCATGGGTTTGGTCAGCCGTGAGCTGTCGTTGAATATCCTGTACCCAAACTTACCGTATTTACAAAGGTTTCCATTGACATTCACCATGCCGTTGCGCCCTTCGGTATGCATGATGAATCCACTTTTATGCTCATAATCGAGCTCACAGCCAATGGAGCAATAGCTGCAAACAGCCTGTACCTTTTCGAGTTTTACCGGGCCGGGCTTGAAAGGTACGTTTTCGGTAAGGGCTCCGGTGGGACAGGTGCTGATGCACATGCCACAGCTTTCACAGTTGGTATCGGTAAGCGATTCGCCCATACTCGGAGCCACGTAGGTGTCAAAACCACGGTTTACCAGTCCCAGGGCATTGGCTCCGACTACATCGCGACAGATCCTCACACAGCGTGCACAAAGTACACACTTGTTGTTATCGATCTCTACATAAGGATGCCGGAAATCAACATTGTATTCCTTAAAATCTCCTCGAACACCTTCCTGCCGGGCATGATATTCGGTGGCATATTTTTTCAGGTCGCAGGTATATAGTTCGGTACAGCCACATTCCATGCACCTGAGTGACTCATGGTGGGCCACTTCTTCACTGTCGTACCCGAGCTCTACTTCATTGAAGTTCTTCCTGTCTTTGGGATCCAGGGTCGGCATTTCTTCGCGCTTCTGTTCCTCATACCTGCCAAGATAATCCTCTTTTACCTGTGTTTTGAAATTATCGCGCTTGCTGAAAAATTCTTCTTTCATGGGCACTACTTCTTCTCCGTTCAGGTAAAGGTTACAGCTATGTGATGCAATGCGTGCCTGCCCGATAGCCTGTATCAGGGTTGCAGGTCCGGTCACGCCATCGCCTGCTGCAAACACATTTTCAACTCCCGTCTGAAGTGTATCGGGGTTTGCATCGATGTCGCCCCAGCGGTTCAGTTTAAGTTCACCTTTTTTAACTGCCTTGTTCAGGTCGTCGGTGAAGTTCACGTCGGTCTTCTGCCCAATGGCTGCCAGCACGTAATCCACTTCCAGCTCAAATTCCGATCCCGGAACAGGCACCGGTCTTCTCCTTCCGGAAGCATCCGGTTCGCCGAGTTCCATTTTGAGGCAGGTTACAGACTTTACCTTGCCGGATTTGTCCTTGTTCACCTTCACGGGATTCGTAAGCAGGAGGTATTCAACGCCTTCGAGTTTGGATTCGTGGATCTCGATGGGGTTGGCAGGCATTTCTTTTTCCGTACGGCGGTAGATCACATAAACCTTGTCGGCACCGCAGCGCATGGAGGTACGGCAGCAGTCCATGGCGGTATTCCCCCCACCAACAACTGCCACTTTCTTCCCTTTGAAATTATATCGCTTGCCCGTCACTTCCATCTCTTTCAGGAAGTCGATACCGGAGAATACATTCTCAGCATCATCGCCTTCAACCCCGATCATGGTCCCTTTCTGTGAACCGATGGCCAGGATCACGGCATCATATTTCTTTTGCAGCTCGGCATATTTCAGGTTATCGCCCAGGCGTTTGTTGTAATGAATGCGCACGCCGAGTTCGGTGATATTATCCACTTCTTTCTGCAGGATATCGTTCGGGAGGCGATACTCCGGGATACCATACCTGAGCCATCCCCCCGGCTTGGGGGCTGCTTCAAACACATCAATGTCGTGGCCCTCCTTTCTCAGGAAGAAGGCTGCAGAGACCCCTCCCGGTCCGGCACCGATTATGGCTACCTTTTTCCCTGTTTCGGGCTTGATCTGCGGTTTCCATTTATTAGGCGATTCCAGGTCAATATCGGAGGCGAAGCGTTTCAGGTAGTCGATCCCGACGGGGGCCCCTTCATCAAGCAGGTTCCTCCGGCATGCCACTTCGCATGGCCTCACGCAAACACGGCCACAGATGGCCGGCAGCGGGTTGGTCTCTTTTATCAATGCCACGGCATCATGGTACTGGCCTTTCTCTATATGCGAAATATAACCCTGAACATCTACACCTGCCGGGCAGGTTTGCTTACATGGGCCAATGCAATCGGCATAGTGGTTGCTGAGGATCAATTCGAGGGCAGTCTTCCTGGCGGAAGCGATCTTCTCGTTATGCGTTTCAATGCGCATACCTTCCGAGACCCTGGTTGAACAGGAGGGTTGCAGCCCCCTGAGGCCTTCCACCTCAACAACGCATACATAACATGAAGTGTAGGGCTCCAACCTGGGGTCGTTACATAAGGTAGGGATATCCAGTCCATTGCGTTCCGCCAGCTGTAATATGGTTTCCCCTTTGATGCCGGGGACTATTTTTCCGTTCAGTATTACATTCACCTTTTCGCTCATTATGCAGGTTCCTTTTTGTCGGTTTACGATAAATTGATGGCTTCGAACTTACACTTGGTATAACACACACCGCACTTGATGCAAACATCCTGGTCGATGTGGTGTATTTCCTTACGCTCACCGCTGATGGCATCCACCGGACAGTTTTTCGCACATACTGTACAGCCCGTGCAGTTCTCTTCATTTACGGTGTAGGTCAGCAGGCTGGTACACACATGTGCCGGGCATTTCTTGTCGCGAATGTGGGCTTCATATTCATCCCGGAAGTACTTGATGGTTGTGAGTACCGGGTTGGGCGCTGTTTGTCCGAGTCCGCAGAGTGAATTGTCCTTGATCTGGTAGGAGAGTTCCTCCAGTCGTTCGATATCGCCTTCCTCTCCTTTACCTTCTGTGATCCGGGTCAGGATCTCCAGCATGCGTTTGGTCCCGATGCGGCAGAAGGTGCATTTCCCGCAGGATTCTTTCTGGGTGAAGTCGAGAAAGAACCTGGCAACGTCGATCATGCAGGTGGTTTCGTCCATCACCACCATCCCGCCTGATCCCATGATGGCGCCGGTTGCGTTCACCGAGTCATAGTCGACGATAGTGTCGGCCAGGTGTGCCGGGATACAACCGCCCGACGGGCCTCCCATCTGCACCGCTTTAAACTCCTTATCATCCTGTATGCCGCCACCCAGTTTGAAGATCACGTCGCGTATGCTCATGCCCATGGGCACCTCCACCAGCCCGGAGCGCTTGATCTTTCCCGCCAGGGCGAATACCTTGGTGCCCTTGCTTTTCTCGGTGCCGTACTTGGCATATTCTTCCGCACCGTGCAGGATGATCCAGGGGATATTGGCAAATGTTTCAACGTTGTTGATGTTGGTCGGCTTTTTCCAGAGGCCCGATGCAGCCGGAAATGGAGGACGCTTGCGGGGCATACCGCGCTGTCCCTCCACCGATGCGATCAGGGCTGTTTCTTCACCGCAGACAAAAGCACCGGCACCCTCCTTGATGTAGATATCGAAATTGAATCCTTCAATGCCGAGGATGTTTTTCCCGAGGTAGCCTTTTTCCCTGGCCTGCTCGATGGCGATCTGGAGCCGCTTGATGGCCAGCGGGTATTCGGCACGGCAATAGATCACTCCTCCGGTTGCCTCAATGGCGTAGGCGCCGATGATCATGCCTTCCAGTACGGAGTGCGGATCGCCTTCCAGCACCGAACGGTCCATAAAGGCACCCGGGTCACCCTCGTCGGCATTGCAGATGATGTATTTTTCGTCGGCTTTATTGTTGTTGGCGAATTTCCATTTCAGCCCGGTGGGGAATCCGCCGCCACCACGTCCGCGGAGGCCGGAGGCGATCATGGTCTGGATCACATCCAGCCGCGACATGCCGTGGCCGGCGATCTTACGGATGGCGCGGTAACCTTCACTGGCCTCGTATTCTTCAATGTTTTCAGGATCGATATACCCGCAGTGGCGCAGGGCGATCTTCACCTGGTCGTCGGTATATTCGTTGTCGACCGTTTCGAATAGGTCCGACTGCACGACGTAGTCTTTGACCGGGTTATGCTGTACCACGTGCTTGTCGATCACTTCCAGGGCACGTTCTTCATCGATCTCCCCGTAAAGGTAGTGGCCGCTTTCGTCGATGATCTCAACGAGGGGCTCACGGTAGCACATCCCCACGCAGGATGTTTTTTTGAGTTCGAACGTGAGGTTTTCCGCTTTTTTTATGGCCGCTATCTTGTCGTACACTTTCCCTGCTCCTGCAGCGATGCCGCAACTTCCAAGGCCGACGATTACTTTTGTTTCCATGCTATATCTTCAAAAGTGTTGTCAAATCAATTGTTTTCACTGATCCTGATGTTCTTCACGATCTTAATTGCCTGTGCCCCGGTGAGTTTTCCGTATGTTTCATTACCTATCATCATTACCGGTGCCAGGGAGCAGCATCCCAGGCATGCCACTGATTCGAGGGTAAAGAGCCCGTCTTCGGTGGTACCACCATCCTCAACCTTCAGGGCTTCCTTGAGGGAGGTGGTCAGGGCTTTGGCATTTTGCACATGGCAGGCAGTGCCGTGGCATATCTTTATGATGTGTTTCCCGACAGGGCTCAGGCGGAACTGGGCGTAAAAGGTCGCCACGCCATACATTTCGCTCAGGGGAATGCCGGTTTCGGCCGAAAGCTTTTCAAATGCCACACGGGGGATATATCCAAAAATATCCTGGGCACCCTGGAGCAGTGGAATAAGGTTTCCCTTCTTGTTTTTATATTTTTCTATAAGGGGGTTGAGCAGCTCGATGTCGACCGGTCCCTGTTCGTCGATTTCGTGCTTTACTTCTATTCGTTCAATACGCATTTTTGCTATGGATTTATGAAGATGACAAATTTATAAAATGTTTCCTGTCAGCTATTTAAAACTACCAATTTATACCTAGTCTAAATTGTTTGTTGTCAGCAATATATGGGGCTGATTGTTAAGGAATTAACAGATCGGGCGTCGGGTGTTTGGCGATGGGCGTTGGGAAGGGTTGGGTGAATCGGTTTATGGAATTCAATTCTTGAGGAGATCCCTC
>JAZBOU010000157.1:0-18905 GCA_036351275.1 Bacteroidales bacterium | reverse complement strand
TGCTTATCGCAACATGAGTTTATGGTCATGATGATAATGATGCTTAGTAAAATTGGAATTATTCTTTTCATAGTGTTGAGGGTTGGGTGTTGTGTTATGTGTAATTTTTCATTTTTCAATTGCTTTCTGGTAGGCTTCGGCACCGCCAACGATTGGTAGCCGTAACATTGTACCGTCCAGGTCGATGGTCAGCTCTGTTCCGGGTTCCGGCCTGAGGGTGAAGTCCTTGTCGCTTCCCATGATCATCAGCCCGATCTGCTGCCCGGCTTTTATCACCTGGTCATCGGGTTGGAAGTTGAACTTGAGGGAATAGAATTTTCCGGGTTCAAGTGGTTCGCTTTCGTACAGCGATTCATAATTCTGAATATCGGCCCATGTTCTGTTGATCAGGTTGTCGGTGATCTTCGACCTGCGTCCTTCAGTCCAGGGAAGGGATACCAGCCAAACTGAAAGGTTCGCCGCCGGCTTGCTGCTTGCAACCTTGATAAAGATCTCCGGCACACCTGAGATATGCAGGTCTTCTTTCAATACCGGGCTCAGGTATAATAAACGATGATCGGTTATTTCGGCCTGTGCAAGCATGTCTCCCGAAAATGAGTAATTATCAGTCAGGGTCTCAGTTGTTTCAGTAGATGAGTTTTCAAGTTTCAGGCTTCCTGCACCCGGAGCTCCGGGAAATGGAAACAAAGCTACAAGTTCTGTTTCCGGATTGGGATAGTCTTCGTAGGGTGTGGGTTCCGACATTTGATCATCTTCCCGCACGATCCAGGCTTTTGGGTCATCTTCAACTCCGTTTTCCACACCGTGCAGGTAGCGTGTGAACCATTTATTCATCATGCTCACGGGCGGCGGACCACCGTGTCCGCCCTGGTGGTAATAGATCTGGCAGGGAATTCCCATTTCGCGCACCTTGTTGTAGATCCGGTAGCTGTGCTCAGCCTGTACGTTCCAGTCATTAAACCCGTGCGACATCAGCAGGGCGGCCTTCCAGTCGTCCATCTGGTTCAGGTAATCGCGACCTTCCCAGAAGTCATTCAGGTCACCTGTGATCCGGTCCTGACCTTCGGCCATTTCACCATCACGGATCGTCTTTCGGGCATATTCACGATATTCTTCTTTCCCGCTGTGTATAAAGTCGAAAAGCACATCGATATCTTCTCCCTGCCATCCACCGGGATAGACCACCAGCCCGTTCGAACGGTAATAATGATAATAGGAGGTATTTGGTGCTATCGGGATGATGGCCTCCAGTCCTTCAACTCCTGTTGTTGCAGCTGCTACGGGAAGGGTTCCGTTGTATGATGTACCTGTCATGCCTACCTTCCCGGTGCACCAGAAGGCCTCTACTTCGTCGCCGCCCTCGCGCTCGGTATATCCTTTAGCCCTTCCACAGAGCCAGTCGATCACAGCTTTTGGGGCCAGGGTTTCATTCGGTCCGCCTACCGTTGGAGAGCCGTCCGACATCCCGGTCCCGGGCGAGGAAGAATGTACGACGATATATCCCCGTGGCACCCAGGTGTTGATATGTGAATTCGATATGATGGGACGTTCCCCGTAAGCTTTGATCTCCGGTGGGTGTTTGCGTTCAGGAGGTACGGCACCGACCTCCTGGTAGATATCCCAGAAATATTCAAGCCCGCCTCCTGCAACACCTGCAAAATAAGGGCTGCTAACATAGACGACCGGGAGTTTGAGCCCTTCGGTCTCAGTCTGTAAAGGCCGTGTTACGGCAACATGCATGCGGTCGGGTTTGCCATTGCCGTCGGTATCAAAACCGGTCTCCACCCAGAGGTCGTGACGGATCCAGTTGTTGGATTCTTCAAATGCTTCTACAACCTGGGCTTCGCCGTCCCGGAAAACGGGAACGGCTTTCTCCTGGGCGGAAACATTGATAAACAGGATGAATACGAAAAATGATGAAATCAGGAGGTTGATCTTTTTCATGATGCTTTTATTTGAGGTAAAGTTAGGAATATATTCACTATCCGCATTTGCGACTTAACAAAACGTTGTAATGCATTTACATTCTGCAAGCGTGTAGTAAATTACTTTTTTATTTTATGAAGATCTTTTTAATAAAAACACCCTTTGATGTCTTTATTTCAAGCAGATACATCCCATTTCGGAGACCGTCTAGCAAAATGGTGTTTTTCCTGCTGCTGATAAGCTTCCGGCCCTGAATACCATATATGCTGTTTTCTATTGCAATGCATTCAGCCGGGAGGCTTATATGGAGTTCTGATGTTGCCGGATTCGGGTAAATGCGGATTTGATCCGGAAAAATCTCACCAATGTCAGCACCTCCACTATTTGAATATAATTTTCCCTGCACATCTATGGTATAGACAAGATCCTGATCGAATACCCTGACGTAAACCAACTCATCCGGGCCCGGGCTTTCAACTTCAGCCCAGGAGAGGCCATTGTCGGTGGATTTGTACATTTTTCCCTGGTCAGCGGCTAAATATCCTGTTCCTTCTGTGTTAAAATCAATTGAGTTCAGTTCCATCTCCCCGGGCAGTATGGTGTTCTCCCAGGAATCTCCGAAATCGGCTGTTCTGAAGATGTTTCCCATTGAACCTATGACAAAGCCCACCGAGTCGTTTATGAAGTGCATGTCGTTGAAGGCTTCTCCGGGGAAAGAAAGTAGTTCTGACCAACTGTTCCCGTAATCCGATGAGCGTATTATCACATTATTCCCAATTGTATCCCTGCACATGATCAAGCCGGTGCTGTCATTCTTAAAGTAGATCTCAGTTGTCTGATCCGGGACAGGATATCCGTTTGCAAATATATAATCCGGCGTGATGAACACTGCTGAGCCTTCCTGAAGCAGGTAGGAAGCATTGGGATAACCGGGATAGAAAGAATAGTACCCAAAATCTTCCCTCAGGTAGAACAATGACATGCTAAAGGCACCACCATAACCCAGGTTTACCCATGTTTCACCACCATCCGGGGTTTTCACTATCGCGCATATCCCCTGGCAGCTTTCTGCGTAATAATAGGTTTCTGAATTCAATGCAAATATGTTGTCGATGCTATAGCAACCAAAATCGCCCGTCTTAGTTTTGATCAGGGTGTAGTTATGTCCCCCGTCAGATGATTTCAGGATGCTGTATTTGGAACCATGTGATCCGACGGATTCGTTATAATAAGTGTATGATGTTAATTCATCGGTGAAGGTAGTATTTGTGCCGGGTTGTGATATGAGTTGCCAGCTTTTCTGCGGAAGGGCTGAAATGGTTAACAGGACAAAAAATAAACTAATTGTCTGGGTTTTCACTACGAAAGTTGAATTGTTGAAAGGATAAAGATACGAAGAACAATGTTTATATTCCAAGAAGTTCGATCACTTCGCTCACATTATCCACTTTATGATAGTTCTTCAGGTCATGATCACCCCCCGCTTCTTCATGGACCCACGTTGTGTGAAAGGGTATATGTATGGCATGGCCGCCTATTGCCAGCACGGGCAGGATGTCGGATCGCATGGAGTTGCCGATCATGAGGAAATCAGAGGGTTCAATATCGAGATGTGAGATAAGCTTGCGATAATCGCTTTCTTTTTTGTCGCTCATCACTTCGATATGATGAAAATAGGGTTCTAGCTTTGATTTTGCAAGCTTGCGCTGCTGGTCGAGCAGGTCGCCCTTTGTGGCCATGATAAGCCGGTATCCTTTATCATTAAGTTCGGATAATACCTCCCGAATACCATCAATTAATACTACCGGTTTGTCCAGAAGTTCATGCCCCAGCTCTATGATCCGTCCTATTGCAAATCCCGGCAGGTCATTCTTACTGATCTTCTGGGCGGTTTCTATCATGGACAGCATAAAGCCTTTGGCCCCGTATCCGTATAGGCCGAGGTTCTTCATTTCCGTTTTATATAGTTCTTTTGCACACCCCTCAGCATCAAGGTATTCTGAAAGAAGCCCATAAAAAGCTGTTTCTGTTTCACGGTAATATGGTTCATTCACCCACATGGTGTCGTCAGCATCGAATCCGATGACCTTAAATTCCTTTTTCATTTATTAAGCGATCAGGTAAACAATATATGCGAGGTACAGCAGGATAAACAGTATGCCTTTTCGTTTTGGTAAGGTGGCTATGGCAGGAACCAAAGGTAAATATGAAGAGCAGCAGGCTGGCGCCTGCAACAGCTACCACTATTCCGCCACCGAGCATCAGCAGATCTAAAACTATCGACATCAGGAAGTTTTTTCGTGGCGTAAACTTATTAATTTGAATGATGATATCCTAATGATTATAGATTAGTGGAGATTGATATTGTGGTATTATGAACTCAGGTCAGTCGAAATTCTCGATTACCAATCTTCAATAATCATCAGGATTTAATCACTGATCATTCACATCGTGTTTAATGATTGCCTTGGATTTCCATCTTCCCGAGAGGTAATACAGAAAAGACAGCACTAAGCCGGTAAACCATGCCCCGGGGATGCCCCACCAGATCCCTTTTACGCCCATATCGATCGAAAGGTAATAGCACAGGGGGATCCTGACCACCCATAATGCGATAAAGGTGATCAGCATGGGAATGAAGGTATCTCCGGCTCCCCGCATGACTCCTCCAACGGTGAACATCGCCGTGAAGACGATATAGAACGGGCTGACGATATGGAGGTACTCAACCCCCTGCCTGATCACCTCCTGATCGTTGGTGAACAACCTCATGAGCGGTCCGGCAAAAATGAATGCAATGGAACTGACGGTGATGGCAAAAGCAGAGGTCATCAGTGCTGTAGATATCAGCCCTGTACGTACCCGGTGAGGTTTGTTTGCACCCAGGTTTTGCCCCACGAAAGTGGAAAGTGCCGCAGCAAAGTTCATGGCAGGCATGGCAGCAAAAGAGTCAATACGGAACACTACGGAATATGCGGCAACGGTGTTTGTTCCAAAGGGGTTCACGAGCCAGTACATGACCATCATGCTCAGTGCAACAAATGATTGCTGCAAGCCTATCGGGATCCCGATCCGGATATTGGCCCTGAAGATTTCACGGTCGAATACCATCTTCCGCCATGAAAGGTTGATGATCTCATGTGTCCTGTTAAGATATATGATGGCTGTAACAAATGCTCCTCCCTGGGCTACAATCGTTGCGAAGGCGGCACCCTGAATGCCCCAGCCGAAACCTGCCACAAAAAGAAAGTCGAAGCCTATGTTCATTATGGTGGCAATGATCATGAAATACAGGGGTGTACGCGAATCGCCAAGGCCGCGAAGAATGGCACTGGTAGCATTGAAGCCGAAGAAAAGCACCAGCCCCGATAAGTAAATAACAAGATAGGAATCGGCCATGGGTATAACTTCTTCCGGTAATCCCAGGAGCCTGAATATTTCGGTGCTGAAATATATGCCAAGAAGGCTCACAAACAGGGATGCAAAAAAGATGAAAATATACAGGGTGTCAATTGCTCTTTTGATCTTTTCGAAGTCTTTTGCCCCGAAATACTGCGAAATGATGACCGTCGAACCGATAGCGATACCGATGATAAAGGAGATCAGGGTAAAAATGATGGGGAATGATGATCCGACGGCAGCCAGTGCCTCCTTGCCAATGTAGTTACCGACAATGATGCTGTCGACCACATTATACAGCTGCTGGAACATGTTTCCAAGCAGCATGGGAGTGGCAAACTGGAAGATCAGCCTGCCTTCGTTGCCAACACTTAGGTCTTTCATTTTAATTCTTAAAAGTCCCCGTCAGGTAGAAGCTCCAAAACTAATAAAAATAAGTAGCCAGGACTGGTTTAATTTTGAAACCCTGAAACAAAAGAAAGTTTAATTTTGTTTCTGCTATATGATTACGATGCAGATGCGGGTAAAAGAGCACATTCTTGCAATTTTAGTGTTGTTGCTGCCTCTCATGGCAGTGACCCAGTCAACTTATCCAGAGGATTATTTCCGATCCCCGGTCGATTACCGTATCCTGCTTTCCGGTACCTTCGGGGAATTGCGGGCCGGCCACTTCCATTCGGGAATGGACATTAAAACCGGTGGAGTATCAGGAAAGAATATCTATGCTGTTGCAGATGGGTATGTTTCACGCATAAAAGTATCGGCAACAGGTTTTGGCAAAACACTTTATGTTACCCACCCCAACGGGTTTATTTCGGTTTATGCCCACCTGAGCCGCTTTAATCAGAATATTGCACCTTATGTAAAAGCCAGGCACTACGAATATGAGTCTTTTGAACTGAACATCTTCCCGGAAAAAGGTAAACTTCCGGTGAAGAAAGGTGAAGTGATCGCTTATTCAGGGAATAGCGGGGGATCCAACGGGCCTCATCTCCATTTCGAGATGCGCTTGGAAAAGACACAAACCCCTGTAAACCCGCTGCTCTTTGGCTTTGACGTAAAGGACTACATCAGGCCATCGATCAGCTGGTTGAAAGTATACCCGCTGGGCGACGGGAGCAGGGTGGATGGACAGGATCTGCCCAGGGTGTTCAAAATCGACGGATGGGGAGAGAAACACAGGGTACAAGGCTACGATACCATTCAGGTGAACGGAAGTTTTTCGCTGGCCATCAACACCTGGGATAAACTGAATGATGCCAACAATAAGAACGGGGTGTACCGCATAGAACTGTATGCCGATACTGCCCTAATCTATAGCCACGATCTTGAGAAATTCAATTTCTCCGAAACCCGCTATATTAACAGCCTGATCGACTATTACGACTATATCGATACCAGGCGGCGCTATCAGCGGACCGAGATCGATCCCAATAATAAACTGAGCATTTATGATAAGGTAGTGAACAGCGGTATTCTTTCATTCCCGGAGGCCGGGATATATGAGCTTGAATATGTTGTCAGGGATTTTGAAGGGAATGTTTCGCGACTGCCCATTGTTGTGGATTATAGTCCCAACATATTTATGATCAAGAAGATGCCTCCTCCCGGAAGCGTTTACTTTTCGATCGACAGCACCAATGTTTTTGAGGCAGAGAATATCAGGATAACCCTGCCCGGGAGCTCACTGTATCGCGATCTGTGGTTCGTGTATGATACCTTACCAGGACCTGATGAGGCTTTTTCAAGAGTGCACCGTATCCAAGACGATAGAACAGCACTGCACCGGAATTACGCAATAAGTATCGTTCCCGACTCCATTCCCAGAGATCCATCAAAGCTCATGCTGGCCAGGATCACCGACGATGGCGATTACATTCCTTATGGTGGGGAATGGGACAGGGGGATGCTTGACGCCTCGATCAGTTCGTTCGGTGATTTTGTGATCCTGGTCGACACCATTCCGCCGGAAGTACACTCGGTGAACATTGCATCCGGTATTATTAAGCCCGACCGCAAGACGGTGAAAGTACGGATCAAAGATGAACGCTCAGGGATCAAAAAGTATCGCGCCGAGTTGAATGGCAACTGGCTGCTTATGGAATATGATGCCAAGAACAACCTGCTGACATACCATATCGACGACCGCCTTAAACCAGGTGAAAATGAACTGGTGATCGAACTTACCGATCAGTGCGACAATAAGACCGTATATCGAAAAACCCTTATACGCAAATAATCAAAGGTTCAGCAGGCTGGCCTCATAAAGGAAATAATCCGACAATGCTTTCCGTGTATAATTTGTTAGCCGTTTCGTGACGCTGATGGTAGAGTTCTCGCATTTGATGAAGTGTTGTATCTCATGCAGGCAGCGTCTCTGGAAGTTCTCTGCAGGGAATATCTTGTTCACCAATCCCAGCTGCAGCGCTTCCTCAGCACTGAATTCTCCCCTGAATTGTATTTCAAGGGCCCTGGAGTGATGTACATATTGCGACAGGAAGAACGGGAGCGCCCCTGAGGGGTGCAAACCGTAACGATTATGTGCCATGATAAATCGAGCACCCTCGCTGGCATACCTGATATCCATACTCAAAGCTGCCCCGAAAAAAGGTGTGACGATGTCGCCGTTAATCCCGGTGAAGCATAGCTTACGATACTCTGATAATACTTTGATGATCTTGTTCAGTATGTTGATCTCTCTGAAGCGAATATCCTTATGCTCAAATTTCGGCGGACTGTTCTCGCCACATTCGGCCTGCGGACCCATGATACGGGTGATGAACTCATCGTACCTGTCGGCACCGAAATTACCTGCCTCATTGATGATCAGCAGGGCTTTGATCTTCGGATTCCCTTCCGTTTCCTTGATATAATCGATCAGGGCATTGCTTTCATTGATGTCAGTTACCAGGTGGAATACCCCTTCTTTAATGGTAATGATCGCAACATGATCTTCTATTCTGGTATCAAAGCTGCTTCTGTTAATGTTTTCCATGATCTGTTTTATTTTGGTCACTGGATTTATTCCGGGTTTTTTTGATCGTATTCTCTGCGGAGCAAACCGAATCTCAGCAGGTCTTGATACACGCCGTTCACGAATTTAGCTTCCCTCAGCCGGCCTTCCTCCACAAAACCCTGCTTCCTGACAAGTTTCACGGATGCATGATTGGCGGCTACCACTTCGGCTTCGAGCCGGTACAGATTCATTCTCTTGAAGGCGTATTCAATGATGGCAGCGAGTGCTGTTCCCGCATGCCCCTGTCCCTGTTCCTTCTTATCAATAAAGATACTCAATTCTGCCTTGTGATTGATCCACTTGATATTTTTCAGGCATGCCTGGCCGATCACCTGCCCGCTTTTCTCTATCCGGAAACAAATATTGGATGGCATGGGCGCCGTGTACGACCTTGCCTCCGACATATTCTCAAGAATAGCAGGGTCATGAAGGATCTCAGAAATCTCAGGATCAGGCCCTTCGTGCCGTACCAGGTTCAGCTTGTCTGCGGTGATGATCATAGCAGCCATAAAGTTAAAAAATCTTTGTTGATTTAACTATCTTTGCGCCATGGAAGAAACAATACTGATCCTTGATTTTGGTTCCCAATATACGCAGCTGATTGCCAGGCGTGTACGGGAGCTTAATGTGTATTGCGAGATCCACCCGTACAATAAGGTGCCGGAAATAAATGGCCACATTAAGGGTGTGATACTTTCGGGCAGCCCCTTTTCGGTAAGGGGAGAAGATGTTCCCAGGCCCGAACTCAAAGAGTACAGAGGGGTTGTCCCGACACTGGGCGTTTGCTATGGGGCGCAGCTGATGGCGCACCAGAGCGGCGGTGAGGTAGCACCCTCGGCCGTGAGGGAATACGGTCGTGCTAACCTGGCATACATCGACAGCAACAGTGAGCTTATGAAAGGAATGAGCAAGGGGAGCCAGGTATGGATGTCGCATGGCGATACCATCCTGGACCTGCCGGAAGGATTTAAAGTGATCACCAGCACAAATGATGTAAAAGTGGCCGGATATAAGATCGCGGGTGAAAGTACCTATGGCATACAATTCCACCCCGAAGTGTATCATTCCACAGAAGGTATGCAGCTGCTAAAGAACTATGTTGTGGACATCTGCGGTTGCGAGCAGTCGTGGACCCCGGATTCGTTCATCGAGACTTCCATTGCCATGATCAGGGAAACCGTCGGTAACGAAAAGGTCGTATTAGGGCTTTCGGGCGGAGTCGATTCCAGTGTTGCGGCTATGCTGCTGCACAAAGCCATCGGCAAGAACCTGCACTGTATCTTTGTAGACAACGGTCTGCTCCGCAAATATGAGTTTGAGCGTGTGCTGGAATCTTATCACGGCATGGGATTGAACGTTAAGGGGGTTGATGCCAGGGAACGCTTTTACAAAGCGCTTGCAGGCATATCCGAACCCGAAGAAAAACGCAAGGCCATCGGGCGCACATTCATCGAGGTTTTCGATGAAGAGGCACATAAGATACAGGAAGTAAGATGGCTGGCACAGGGTACCATTTACCCCGACGTGATCGAATCAGTATCGGTAAAAGGTCCGTCTGCCACCATCAAGTCCCATCACAACGTTGGCGGATTGCCGGATGTGATGAACCTGAAAATAATTGAGCCGCTCAATTCGTTATTCAAAGATGAAGTGAGGCGGATCGGAAAGGCCATGGACATGCCACAGCATATTCTGGGGAGGCATCCCTTCCCGGGCCCCGGACTGGGGATCAGGATAGTAGGCGAAGTGACAGAGGAGAAGATCAGGATACTGCAGGATGTGGACGACCTGTTTGTTGAAGGACTCAAAAACCATGGCCTGTACGATGAGGTATGGCAGGCCCTGGCAGTATTGCTGCCGGTGCAGTCGGTTGGAGTGATGGGCGATGAACGCACATATGAAAATGTGGTTGTGCTGAGAGCAGTAGGGTCCACCGACGGAATGACTGCCGACTGGTCGCACCTGCCCTATGAATTCCTGTCGAAGGTATCGAACGACATCATCAACAGGGTTAAAGGCGTGAACAGGGTAGTATACGACATCAGTTCCAAGCCGCCTTCAACTATCGAATGGGAATAACAAAGCATACTATGAGCAAATACCTGTTTTTCTTACTGATGATCTTCTTTCTTTTTACTGGCCCCGGAATATTAATGGCCCAGGAGATCGAAAAATCGGATGTGATCGAAAACATTGATGGAAAGAGATACTACATCCACACCGTGGAGCAGGGCCAGACATTATACTCCATTTCGAAAGTGTATGATGTTCCTGTTGATGAGCTTATATTTGAGAACCCGGATGCAGAAAAGGGTTTGGCTATTGATCAGCAACTGCGCATCCCGGTTACCAGCAGGGAGAAAGCCATTACCGAAAAGCTTCGGGAGGGCGAATTCAGGTATATATTCCACATCGTGAAGCAGGGGGAAACCCTCTATGGGATCTCCAGGATATATGATGTAAAGGCAGATGACCTCAAAGCGGCAAACCCCGAATGGGAGAAAGGACTGAAAACAGGGCAGTATGTTAAGATCCCGTTGAAGGCCCCGGAATTTGACCGGGCCGCTGAGAAACCGGATGTTCAGCAGGAAGAGGAAACGCCACAGGAGGAAAGGGCCTATTTTGAACATATTGTTAAGCAAAAGGAAACACTTTACGGTATTGCACGGCAGTACCGGATCAGCATCGACAGCCTGACGAGATTCAATCCCGGCCTTACAAAAGAGATCTTCCCCGGGGAGATCATACGCATACCCATGCGTATCAACCCCAACAATTTCATTACCCACCAGGTGCGGGAGAAAACAAAACTGAAACGGATCGCCGGCAAATACGATGTGTCTGTAACAGCCGTGAAGGATGCCAATCCTGCTTTCCGCAGCCGCCTGCGTCCGGGCGACATGCTCCTGATCCCGGTCGGGCCGCCTCCTGATGATATTCCTGATAATGTAGTTGTGATCGTTGAGGAACCGGATGATACGCCGCCAGGGAAAATTAAAAGCGACAGTGTCAGGTGCTATGAAAAGATGTATCGTAAGAACCGGGAATTCAAAGTAGCCCTGATGATCCCCCTCTACACGGAGGAGGTTAGGAATATCGAACTGGAAGGATCACCCGATGCCATTGATCCTGAAAAATACAAGCCGTTCAATTTTATACAGTTTTACGAGGGCTTCCTCCTTGCCACTGAAGAACTTGAACAACAGGGGCTGCAGCTACGCCTCTATGTGTATGATGTAGACGAGAAAGTGTCGAAGACCATACAGGTATTGCAGCAACCGGAACTAACAGATATGGACCTGATCATCGGCCCCTTCTTTAGCAGGAACTTCAAGCTGGTATCGAACTTCGCTGAAATGTTTGATATCAAGATCGTAAACCCGCTTACCAGGCGTACGGAGGTGCTCAGACACGACAATGTGATCAAGTTCAAACCGTCAAGGCTGGCACAGATCCCCTTGATACCGGCTTTTGTAAAAGCCTACCACCCGGAGGCGAATATTATACTTGTCAGGAATAACAAATTCCAGTACGAAGAGGAGATCGCGGCCATCAGGCAGGAATTGGACAGGATTGTCCCATATGGCATAAAGATCGCCAATTCAGATATTTACGACATCATACAGGAATACTCCAAAGCTGATACCAACCTGGCCCCCGGAGAGCTGCTCGATCATGTTATGATCGAGAACAGGGTGATGGAAACGTCCATGATCGAAAGCAAGCCTGGCGACAGCACTTTCTTTTCCAATGGTATCGCCGAGGTGACCTATGCCAGCGACAGCATTTACGGGGTGATCAGGAATGCATCCATTGCCAGGCGTAACCTGGTGATCGTACTCACGAACAATGAGATCTTCGCGCCGGAGATCCTGACCCGGCTGAACGATCTGAAAGATACTTTCGACATAAGCGTGGTAGGGATCCCGGAGTGGCAGTTGCTGGATAACCTTGAAACGGATTACCTGCTTGACCTTGATGTGCATTTTTTTACCGATTCATATATCGATAAACATTCCCCTGAAGTTGAGCAATTTATCTCGAATTTCAGGGAGCACTACATGACCCAGCCCATTGCATATGCATTCGAGGGCTACGATGTGGCCTACTTCTTCCTGGGTGCATTGATGCGTTTCGGTGAGGACTGCCAGGAGTGTCTGCCGTATTACCGGCGAAAACTGCTTGGGGGGGAAGTTGGGTTTAAGCCGGCAAAGCCGGCAGGATATGAAAACCAGCTCTGGAACTTTTGCCGGTATAGGAATTTTAAGATAGAAAAAATAGATTTACATTAAGGTTTATAAGAAAAATTGTCCTCCCGAGGAGCGAGTAAAACGAGCGACGAGGGAAGTGTTTCAAATATGCTCAGCAATGAATAAATTACTAAAACTTATCCCTGTCTTTTTACTCATCATCTTCTTTTCCGCCTGCACCAATGTGGAAACCTCCTATTGGGAGAATGGGAACATTAAATCGGAACTGCCATACAAAAACGGCAAGCTGAACGGGGTAGCCAGGTGGTATTACGAAGACGGTACCCTTCAGCAGGAAGTTCCTTATGTAGACGATATGATCGATGGTACGTTAAGGAGGTATCACGACAATGGCCGCAGAGAGACCGAGGAGACCTGGGTGAACGATGTGCGCAACGGCGTTGCAATTGAATATGACTACCCGGGCAAAAGGATCGAGCAAAAGTATTACAAGAATGATACCCTGCATGGTGAGTACCGCAAGTGGTACGGAAACGGCGAATTGCAGATTTACGGCAATATTGTGAACGGACTGTGGGAAGGCAACTGGCTCTACTACAGCGATTATGGCGAACTGATAGGGGAGGGGAAGTATAGCAAAGGTTCAGGCGAACAGCGCTTCTGGAATCCCGACGGATCACTCTATACCAGGACCCAGTACAGGAACAACCTCAAGCACGGGAAAGAGTACTATTATCGACCCGATGGTGAGATTGATTTCGTGGTAGAGTTTGAGTATGGGGAACCGAAAGTGAATGATGAATAATGAACATGGAATAACGAACATGGAAGTGGTTTTTACTTCATTATTCCATGTTCCATGTTCGCTATTCGATATTCATAAAAAAAGTTTCTTTTTTGTTGTATTAGTAAATTTAATAGCTGTACATTTGCACTGTGAATTATTTCACAATGTGAATTTATAACAAAAATACCGGGTATAATATTAAAAAAATTTTCAGGCAATGGATCTAGAAAGAATCATGAATGACCTCGCTAAGAAACATCCGGGAGAATCAGAGTACCTCCAGGCTGTACGTGAAGTGTTGGAATCAATTGAAGAAACCGTGAACGAGAACCCGCATTTCGAATCGGCGGGCATAATCGACAGGCTGATCGAGCCCGACAGGGTGCTTACATTCAAGGTAAGCTGGATGGGCGACGACGGCAAGGTGAACGTGAACCTGGGCTACAGGGTGCAGTTCAACAATGCCATCGGGCCTTACAAGGGTGGGCTGCGTTTTCACCCCAGTGTAAACCTCTCGATCCTCAAATTCCTCGGATTTGAGCAGATATTCAAGAACAGCCTCACAACATTGCCGATGGGCGGTGGCAAAGGCGGTTCTGATTTCGACCCCAAAGGAAAATCGGATGCAGAGATCATGCGTTTCTGCCAGGCATTCATGATGGAACTCTGGCACCTGATCGGTCCTGATACCGATGTGCCTGCAGGCGATATCGGCGTTGGCGGCCGCGAGATCGGTTACCTCTACGGCATGTACAAGAAAATCGCCCGCGAACACACAGGCGTACTCACCGGTAAAGGAGTGAACTGGGGCGGAAGCCTCATTCGTCCGGAAGCTACCGGATACGGAGCCGTATATTTTGCAAAAGAAATGCTGGCTACCAAAGGCGAGACCTTCAAGGGAAAAACCGTATGCCTCTCAGGCTTCGGCAACGTGGCATGGGGCGCAGCTAAAAAGATCAATGAGCTTGGCGGCAGAGTGGTTACCCTTTCCGGACCCGACGGATACGTGTACGATCCGGATGGTATATCAGGCGAAAAGATCGAATACATGCTCGAACTGCGTGCCTCGAACCAGGACATTGTGAAACCTTATTCATATGAATTCCCGGAAGCCCAGTTCCACCAGGGCAAACACCCCTGGGAAGTAAAGTGCGATGTAGCCATTCCATGTGCCACACAGAACGAATTGAACAAGGAAGATGCAGAAAACCTCGTGAAGAATGGATGTATGTGCGTGGCCGAAGGTGCAAACATGCCATCCACCCCTGAAGCGATAGAGGTTTTCCACGAAAACAAGATCCTCTTCGGACCCGGAAAAGCTGTAAATGCAGGCGGTGTTGCTACTTCAGGACTGGAGATGTCGCAGAACTCCATGAAACTGGGATGGCCCGAATCAGAAGTCGACGACAGGCTCCACCACATTATGTGCAGCATACATGAAGCATGTGTTGAACACGGAAGAGAAGAAGACGGCTATATCAACTACGTGAAAGGTGCAAACATTGCGGGCTTCCTTAAGGTTGCCAATTCTATGCTTGACCTGGGCGTGGTTTAGAAAAACGAAAAACGAAACACGAATATCGAAGAACGAGTGGCATTGATTTGCTGCTCGTTTTTTTTGTGGCCACTTTGATTTCGCCTGTTTGCCCTGCTTGTAAGTTTCTCCGGTACAAATTAAGGCTTATTCATGAATCAGCTTTAACGCATCTTGTACTTCTGACACAGGCAGATTACATGTTTTGTTTTTACAAACATAGATCATTGTTTTTCCATCTGGCATCCTGTTTTCCAGTAAAGGTAGATTTTCCTCATTCTTACTCCCGGCAAAAAGTACCAGGGGGAGAAATTCACGATTAAACCCCTTCCGCAGATCAGGTGCCTGTGCTCCCATGATGACAACTTCATTGGATCGGTTGAGTTGCCACAAATACAAACTGGCCCAGTTGGCATAATATGGACTCCCTCTTTCAACCTGGTCTTTTACAATACTGAGCATACGGAGTGACCTGTCCCGGTAATCCTTCTTATCCAGCAGCAAACCAAGGAAATACAGATTATTGGCCATAATGGAATTGGATGAAGGGATTACATTGTCAGGGACTTCTGTTTTTCGTGCGATAAGTTCAGGATCGGAATCAGAAGTATAATACAGCATTGGATTATCTTCCGCAGAAAAATGGCACAACACATGTTCCGTGTATTTTTCAGCGTGTCGGATCCATTCAATGTCAAAGGTAAGCTGGTACAGTTCGATCAATGCCTGGATGGTACTTGCGTAATCATCCAGAAAACCATTGATCGATCGCTTGCCATTTTTGTAAATTCGATATAGTTTGTAATCTTTATCAGTGTTGTTTTTCAGGATAAATTGAATGGCCGTTTTCGCACGCTTCAAATAGTCAGGATGATCAAAAACCCGATAAGCATCAAGGCAGGCGGTTACCATCATGCTGTTCCATGCTGTGATGCATTTATCATCAAGACCGGGCCTTATTCTTTTTGACCTGGCCCTGAATAGCTTTGCTAAAGCGGCATCAAGTCTTTTTTCGAAGTCTAAAGGATTGAGATTTTTTCGTTCCGAATGGTCTGCAAAGGATTCAATGGCAAATAAAATGTTTTTGTTTTCTTCCCAATTCCCCTCTTTTTTAATGTTATAGTAGTCAGCGAAAAGATCATGGTCTTCACCCAGCAGGCTTTTAAGCTCATCGTATTCCCAAACATAAAACTCACCTTCTTTTCCTTCGCTATCTGCATCAAGCGATGAATAAAACAACCCTGATGTGTCAGAGAGTTCCCTGTTGCAGAATTCTATCGTTTGCGCAACGATCTTCTTGTAAAAGGGATCTCTGGTAAATTGATATGCATAAGTATACAAGCTTATCAGCTGGGCGTTGTCATAGAGCATCTTCTCAAAATGCGGAACTTTCCAGTACTCATCCACAGAATAGCGTGCAAAGCCGCCTCCGACATGATCATAGATCCCGCCCCGGGCCATTCGATCCAGGCTTTTGGTCACAGCCTGTAGAGCTTTTTTGTCTTTTGTCAGATAGTGATATTTGAGCAAATAATTGAACCCGGCAGGCAATGGGAATTTCGGGGCATGTTTATATCCACCCCATTCAAGGTCAATATTCCTGATCCAGTTTTCAAACCCTTTTTCCAACTCATTTATATCAAACCCGGAATCGTCCTGTGAGAGTGCAGAAAGCTCATTAACGCGGATACGGTCTGTTATTTTCTCAGCGATCTCAAAAAGGCGCTGTGCATCATTTTCGCAGATGTCCTGGATCTGCTCCAAAATATCAATCCATTTTTCTTTTGGGAAATAGGTGCCTGCAAAAACAGGTCGTCCATCAGGCAGTGCGATCACATTCAGCGGCCATCCTCCTGATCCATTGGTAAGCATTGCTGCATCCATATAGATCTGATCCAGATCAGGGCGTTCCTCCCTGTCGATTTTTATGGAAACATAGCCCTTATTCATGGTTTTTGCCACCAACGGGTCAGAAAACGATTCCTTTTCCATCACATGACACCAGTGGCAGGCAGCATAACCAATACTGATAATTAACAGTTTATTCTCTGATCGGGCTTTGTCCAATGCTTCCGCTCCCCAGGGATACCAGTTAACCGGATTATGGGCATGATGCAAGAGGTAAGGGCTGCTTTCATTTATCAATTTATTTGGTGGCATATTTTCAATTGTTATAGCCTCTCAGTCGGCTGTTGGCAGCGCCATGCATGGCTCCATTGATTTGAAATCGGACCATCCCAGTAAGCCTGTACTTGATTTTATTAAATATCTGTAATCATAATAATCATAGCCCTTTTTATCGCAAAGCATTATTTCAATTTCAGAATGCTCACTTAAGAGAGCAACTTCATGAATAAGTTCTTTTTCCCTGAATATTTTAAAGCCTGTGTTGATCTTTATTTTCAATCCTACATAATAAGCAAACTGTTCTACATGAACTAATTGTCTTGAAGCATCATCAAGTTTGTATTTTTCCAGGGGAGCCCAGAATCCTTCCCAGCCTCTTACATATACAATGCCATTTCCTTTGAATTCGGGCCATCTCGACAGCCGGTTCATTGCTATGATATCAGCGCCATCATACCAGTATAGCATAAAAATATCATCATCACTGGGGCCGGGTGTATGAACAGCAATTTCCTTGTATGCATCCCATTTATTGATATCCACAATAATAAAACCATCAATGGGTTCCTCCCCGGGATTCCCCTTTATTTCTTCTCCATTTACCTTGAGAACAAAATCAAAGGTTTCATCCATGCTTTCGACCCTGATATCATCCAGTTTCCCGTCAGCGTTCAGATCGATCTGTTCTTCATACTTAAAGTCAAAGTTCTGTCCCTGTGCGAATACAAAAGGGAAGAATGCAAGGCATATTTTTAGTAGTTGTTTCATGCTCTGTGTTTTGTCGTCATTCTTAACGGCCCTGTAATGTGGCGGGCACACCTGCCAGCGCTGACTTATGTTTTTTTATTCTGTGGGCTATTATTTTTGTCAAAATATCCTGTACTATCTGTTTTAATGTGCAGATCCCTTTGCGGGAAGGGAATCGTAATATTGTTTTCAATAAATTTCCTGATTATTATTTTTCTGATTTCTGACTTTATGTTTTCAATCCTGAAGATGTTATTGCTGTAGAATAATAATTCAAAGTCTAATGATGAATTGCCAAAATCGATAAAGCGGGCAATAACGGCAGATTTATCAGAGACCTTTGGGTGTTCTAATGCGCTATCTTTCAATATATTTAATACAATATCAATATCGCTGCCATATGCAACTCCTACCTTAATTCTAAATCTTGTTTTCTTGGCCTGGTGGCTCCAGTTTATGAGCTTGTTTGAAGTCAGGAGTGAGTTCGGTAAAATAACAACGATATCATCTCTGTTTATGGCTGTGGATGTCCTCAATCCAATTCTTTGTATTCTTACAACATCGCCATCAACTTCTAATATATCTCCGACTTTAATCGATCCTTCAAATAACAGGATAATCCCTGAAACGAAATTGTTAAAGGTATTTTGTAAACCAAGTCCTATACCGACCAGGAGTGCGGCAGAACCAGCCAGCAGCACATTGAGCTTTATACCTAATGTTTCAAGTATCAGCAGAATAGAGATTATCCAGATAATATATTTAATGATCTGGAATAATGAATATAAATTACCCTTTTCAAACTTACTGTACAGGGTTTTCCGAAATAAGAGCTTCTTTATAAGCAATAACAATAGTACGGTAATTAAAATTGTGATAACCAGTGCTATTACTTTACTGACTGTGAATGAATAATCTCCAAGCCGGAATATTTCAAATTCTATAAATTCTCTGATCGTTTCCATTTACTGTTCTCCTGATTAATTCCAATGGGATCATAACGTTTCGCGGCTATGCCTCGTGCGGCCATTTTCGGCCGCCATGCTAAAGTTACTAAAATTTCCGGCGCTGCGGTATGAGGAGCTGTTTTGGAAGCGTGGGGCTGCATGTGCGCTTCTGCTCAGGCATTGGCGCAGCATTTTTATTTTTATGTCCTTT
>JAZBOU010000156.1:0-21659 GCA_036351275.1 Bacteroidales bacterium | reverse complement strand
TCAGTACCGATTTCCCTTGCCTGGTCATAAACATAAATGTTAAATGGCTGGTCTGGTGTGTAGCCGGTCGGGCTTACAATGCCATTGGCAACCAGGATATATTTGCCATTGCTTGCCAGTGTATAGTCCTGGGACCAGAGTGGGCTGTTCGGACTGGTACTGGTTGAAGGTTGAATGGCAATTGTAAATTCTACACCTGCAGGTGCATCGATGAACGGGGTTGCAGTCCTGAATTCGAAGTCGTCGATCAGGAGGATATCGTCCAGCCAAACATCTACAAATTCAGCGGCTTCATCAGCCGAATTATGGATCACCTGTACACGGGCGGTAGAGATGTCTTCTCCGGGAAGCTCGATCAGGTCACCACCACTTGCGAGTGCTACCCACAATCCAAATGAAGATCCGTTGCTGTTCATGGCAGGATACAGGAATCCGGAAGCTACTATGCTGAGCGCTTCACCATCAAGCCCAAGCGCACTGAGCGGAGCAGCATACTGAGCAACTACATCAGTACCGGCTTCATTCCTGACCTGCAGGGAATAGTCGGCTGTAGGAAGTTCAAGGTATCCGTCAAAGCTACCATAAGCAAGATCATCAACGATCGTTCCTGCACCAACACCAACTTCAACTACATCAACAACGGGTGCATCGGTCGAACCGTGGAATACCAGAACATCGGTATTCATCATATCACTTGCGATTTCCCTTGCAAGCGGATATACATATATATCGAAGGGCTCTACGGGTGAATAACCTGTCGGGCTTACGATCCCGTTGGCAACCAGGATATATTTTTCACCACCTGCGAGCGTGTAATTCTGTGACCAAAGCGGATTGCTTGGGCTTGTGCTGTTAGGAGGTTGAATTGATATAGTGAATTCAACGCCTGCAGGAGCATCAATGAATGGAGTGGCAGTCCTGAACTCAAAGTCCGGGATAAGCTTGACATCATCCAACCAAACATCAACTACCTGTGCTGCAAGATCTGCAGAGTTATGGACCACCTGAACACGCGCAGTCGAAATATCTTCTGCAGGAAGTTCAACCAGCGGACCACCGGCTGCAAGAGCAACCCATAAACCAAATGCAGGTGCATTGCTGTTCATTGTCGGATCCAGGAAACCTGAAGCTACTACGCTGAGCGCTTCTCCATCAAGTCCAAGCGAACTGAGCGGAGCGGCATACTGGGCTACTACATCAGTACCGGCTTCATTCCTGATCTGCAGGGAATAGTCGGCTGTAGGAAGTTCAAGGTATCCGTCAAAGTTACCATAAGCAAGATCATCAACGATGGTTCCTGCACCAACACCAACTTCAACTACGTCAACAACGGGTGCATCGGTAGATCCGTGGAATACGAGTACATCGGTATTCATCATGTTGCTTCCGTTTTCCCTTGCAAGCGGGTAAACATATATGTCGAAAGGCTCTGCAGGTGTATAACCTGTCGGGCTTACAATCCCGTTTGCAACCAGGATATATTTTTCACCACCTGTGAGCGTGTAATTCTGTGACCAAAGCGGATTGCTTGGGCTTGTGCTGTTAGGAGGTTGAATTGAAATAGTGAATTCAACTCCCTGGGGTGCATTGATGAACGGAGTGGCTGTCCTGAACTCAAAGTTCGGGATAAGCTTGACATCATCCAACCAGACATCAACTACTTCTGCTGCAAGATCAGCAGAGTTGTGGATTACCTGTACGCGGGCAGGGCTGATCGCTTCAGCAGGAAGCTCAACCAGTGGACCACCGGCCGCAAGGGCAACCCATAAGCCGAAGGCAGGGCCATTGCTGTTCATTGTGGGATCCAGGAAACCTGAAGCTATAACACCGAGTGCTTCTCCATCAAGACCGAGTGTACTGAGAGGAGCAGCATACTGTGCAACTACTGTGCTGCCGGTTTCATCCCTGATCTGCAGGGAATAGTCGGCTGTGGGGAGTTCAAGGTATCCGTCGAAGCTGCCATAAGCAAGATCATCAACAATGGTACCTGCACCAACACCAACTTCAACGACGTCTACAACGGGTGCATCGGTTGAACCGTGGAATACCAGTACATCGGTGTTCATCATATCAGTTGCGACTTCCCTGGCAAGCGGATATACATAAATATCGAAAGGCTGGGCAGGTGTGTAACCGCTTGGGCTAACAATACCGTTTGCAACCAGCATATATTTTTCACCACCGGCCAGTGTGTAATTCTGTGACCACAATGGGTTAGCAGGACTTGTGCTTCCCGGAGGTTGAATTGAAATAGTGAATTCTACACCTGCAGGGGCATCAATGAATGGAGTGGCTGTCCTGAACTCAAAGTCAGGGATCAGCTTGACATCGTCCAGCCATACGTCTACGAATTCAGCAGCAAGGTCAGCTGAGTTGTGAACGACCTGTACACGTGCAGTAGAAATGTCTTCAGCAGGAAGCTCAACCAGCGGACCACCGGCTGCAAGAGCAACCCATAAACCAAATGCAGGAGCATTGCTGTTCATTGTCGGATCCAGGAAACCTGAAGCTACAACGCTTAGCGCTTCACCATCAAGTCCAAGCGCACTGAGCGGAGCAGCATACTGAGCTACTACATCAGTACCGGCTTCATTCCTGATCTGCAGGGAATAGTCGGCTGTAGGAAGTTCAAGGTATCCGTCAAAGCTACCATAAGCAAGATCATCAACGATCGTTCCTGCACCAACACCAACTTCAACTACGTCAACAACGGGAGCATCGGTCGAACCGTGGAATACCAGTACGTCGGTATTGGTTCCTGATGTTGCTGCTTCTCTTCCCATCGGATATACATATATATCAAATGGTGTTGCCGGTGTATAGCCACTTGGGCTAACAATGCCATTAGCAACTAAAATATAGGTCTCCCCGTCAGCGAGTGTGTAGTTCTGCGACCACAGAGGGTTAGCAGGACTTGTGCTGTTGGGAGGCTGAATAGAAATAGTAAACTCTGTATCAGCAGGAGCATTAATGAATGGGCTGGCTGTCCTGAATTCAAAATCCGGGAGCAACTTGGTGTCGTCCAGCCATACATCAACTACTTCGGCTGCAAGATCAGCAGAGTTGTGAATAACCTGTACCCTGGCCTGGCCAAGGGTGGTAGCAGTAAAACCCAAAAAGGCTACTGCCATTACGAGTAAAAATCTTGTCATTGTTTTCATGATTGTGTGTTTATGTTTAAAATTTTGTTTGACACTCTACTAACAAGCGTGAAACAAAAATGTTTAATGAAAAAGAAAAAAGATTAAACATAATTTGTTAAAAATTTGTTAAACTGCCGTCGATTAACACTTTTACTGAGCAGTGATAAATACGATTTCCATTGATTTAAACCGCCAGGGGGATTTTGTTGGGTACACCTGTTTTAGAACCAAGCATTGGTGTCATACCTATACATTTAAACAACCAAGATGAAAAAGACAACAATTTCTTTCTTATTGTCCTGTTGATCTCACCTGGGGCATTCATACAGTTCAGCTGTAAGAAAAAGGGAGATACGCCGGTACACCGGGTTTAGCTCAAAGCTGAACTTACGGTCATCAGTTTATGCATGACCGTTATTACCTGATTGGTTTGAGAGAGCGTTCCATCGAACTTGAATTTTCCGATGAGCTGAAGGAGGAGAGTGTTCAGGGGAATATTACATTTCAGGATCAGTCGGGTGATTTGACTCACCTGTTGGATTTGCAGGTTTCGGGATCAAAAGTGATGATCCTGTTCAACCCGGCTTTTCAACTAAAGGAAGCATGTACTACGAGATGGTGCTGAAGCCAGGAATCTCCTCTCAAGCAGGTATGACTCTGCCTGGAGAAGTAGTGCTTGAATGCCGTACCGGCTTTTCTCATGGCGAAACAAAATCCTGCACCGCTGTCATTTAAGCTTGTTGCTCAGCCCGTCTTTCTTGCATATGGGACATTCTGTATTTTTCTTGGTGGAAATATAACCGCAACGGTCACATTTGTAATACCTGAAATACTGTGTCCTCTTGGAGGTCTGTGGTATTTTAAGCCCGAGTTTCATTTTATTGTGTCTTTAATGGGTTTGACAAAACTGCATATGCAACTGCCGTGCCAATAATTATAAGATACTGTGCAATAATTAATTAGGGATTATTTGCGTGTAAGGTGTCGAGTGCAATTGCTCCGAAAGCGGAAGAATATTCCTGATTAATTATCCGGATTCGGATAATTTGTGGGAATGTAATCTATTTTGAAGAAAGGATGAGGATGGATTTTGAGCGCGTATTGCTTTCCCCTGAATTGCTGTCGGTCGCTTTTAGTTTTACGATGTATGATTTATCCTCCCCGGCAGCAGGGTAAGTAAAGCTAGGGCTGTGTTGTGTACTTGTAGCACCGTTGTGGAATGTCCAGAGAAATTCATCGCTGTATTGTGATGTGTTATAAAATTTTACCGTAACAGGTGCAGGATTTTCGTTCCCTGAATAATAAAAACTCGCAATGGGTAGGGTCAGCGTGCCTACATTCCTCCTGTCATTTTCATCAACTTTTGTACATGCTGTCAGAATGATGCCCAGAATAAGGATTAATTTTATGCTGTTTTTCATGATGCTCAGGGTTGAATGGTACAAAAATAACGAAAATACGGGAGCAATGCCAGTCGTTGGTATACCTGGATGAAAAATTCAAAATATGGTACAATGGTCTGCGGGAAAATTATTTCCTTTGCTTTATTGATTTCAATCTATACTAATTGCGTTGAAAAAGCGTTTATGGATAAACCTTTTCTGATTGCATGAAACGAGTATTGGTATCTATTATCGTTGCGACGCTTGCACTGGGAGCCTATTCCCAGGCGCCCAAGTACAGCAATGAGTTCCTTGCGATCGGAGTGGGAGCACGCTCTCTTGGTATGGCCAATGCTCAAACCGGCATTACCAATGATGTTACTGCAGCATACTGGAATCCTGCAGGTCTGGCCCTTCAGTCGTCCGATATGCAGATCGGTCTTATGCATAACGAATACTTTGCAGGTATTGCAAAGTATGATTATGCCGGATTTTCGATGCGCCTGGATACAATGTCGACAGTGGGTATTTCTGTGATCAGGATGGGAATAGATGATATTCCCAATACTATCAACCTTTACGATAACCAGGGAAACATAAACTACAACAGGATCACCAAATTTTCAGCTGCAGACTATGCCATCATGTTTTCATATGCCCGTAAAAGCCGTATTAAAGGCCTTTCATACGGAGCGAACATAAAACTGATCTATCGCCAGATCGGGAGTTTTGCACGAGCATACGGTTTCGGTCTCGACGTCGGGTTGCATTACCGGACCGGCAATTGGCTTTTCGGTGCCATGGCCAGGGATATTACGTCAACCTTTAATGCCTGGACCTTCGACCTGACCGACGACATGCAGGATGTATTCCTTGCAACAGGCAATGAGATCCCCGAAAACTCACTGGAGGTCACCCTGCCTCGCCTGAACCTGGGTGCCGGAAGGTATTTCAGGATATCCGACAGTTTTTCTTCCCTGGTGGCAGTCGACCTGGATATGACATTTGATGGAAAGAGGAATACCCTGATCAAGTCAGATCCCGTTAGTATAGACCCGAAACTTGGCGTTGAATTCGGGTTTAAAAACATCGTTTTTGTACGGGGTGGTATTCGTAATATCCAGGAAGAAACCGATTTTGGTGACAAGACCAGTATTACGCTCGAACCTAACTTTGGCGTTGGTGTCAGGATCAAAAAGATGGTTTCGATTGATTATGCCCTTACCAACATCGGCGACTCCTATTTTTATTCCAACGTATTCTCTCTGCGGATCGATCTGGACAGTAAGTAGAGCATCTTTCTTATCTTTACTTCCTTTAAGTATGTTTTCTCATGTATGAATTCAAACCATATCCCTATACCGAAGAGCAAATTCCCGACAGGGTAAAGGAAATTTTATCCGCCTTCCTCCAGGGGGAAGCGAGGACGGAGGCCCTTCGCCTGATCCTTAACTCCATCGACCTTACTACCCTGGAAGCTACCGATACGGATGAACGTGTGAGCGCTCTATGCAGGCAGGCAAGGACTTTCGCGGAGCGGAAATCCGGTGCTCCCAATGTCGCTGCGGTGTGTGTGTACCCTCCCTTTGCGCCACTGGTCAGGAAAGAACTGGAAGGATCAGGGATCAAAACAGCATGTGTGGCAACCGCTTTCCCTTCAGGACAGGCCACACTGGCAGTCAAATTAATGGAGGTTTCTTCAGTCGTGCTGGATGGTGCGGATGAGGTTGACATGGTGATCAGCCGTGGAAAATTCCTCGAAGGAAAGTATGATGAAGTAGGGGATGAGATCAGGGCGGTCAAAGCAGCCTGCGGCGATATCCACCTGAAAGTGATCCTGGAGACCGGAGAACTGGGAAGCGTGGCCAATATCAGGAAGGCAAGTGAACTCGCATTGCTGGCCGGTGCGGATTTCCTGAAAACCTCAACGGGCAAGATACAGCCTGCAGCAACTCCCGAAGCATTCCTGGTCATGCTGGATACAATTAAAGAGTTTTTTGAGCTTAGTGGAAAAAAATGTGGTATAAAAGCGGCCGGTGGCATTGCCGATCCTGAAATGGCACTGCAGTACTATTCCCTCACGGAAGAAATACTCGGTAAGGACTGGCTGAACAACGAGCTTTTTCGTATCGGGGCAAGCCGCCTGGCCGAAAAGGTTTTTAATGAACTTTAGGCCCATCGCGTTTGTTTATTCGTAAGCTATAGTAATCAAACCCGTTCCGACTAATGAAAAAGCTTACGCTCCTCTTAATCTTATTGCTGACCATTAAGTTTGCTTCAGGGCAGACACAACTCGACACAGCCCTTAATTTCTCTGTAAAAGATATCTATGGAAATACCATCGAATTATTTGAGATACTGGATGAAGGTAAGATCGTTGTGATTGATTTCTTTAGCACAACCTGTGGCTTTTGTATCCTATATACACCTGATTTTCAGGCCTCTCATGAAGACTTCGGGGAAAACGACGGGAATGTGTATTTTATGAAGATCGCATGGGGGGATGATAATGCCGGAGTTGCTTATTTCGATTCAACCTATAACCTGACCACACCCTCTGTTAGTGGCAGCGAAGGCGGGGGAAACCAGGTTTACAATGATTATATGATCCAGGCTACACCAACTGTAATCGTAATCGCTCCCGACAGGGAGATACTGGAGCAGCAAGTCTGGGAGCCCACCCGGGAGAACATTAATGCTGCCGTGATTGCTGCCGGTGGTACACTCGTTGGTATCGATGATGGCCCGGCTGAAAACCGGAATTCACTTACGATATACCCGAACCCCTCCAGGGGACTGATAAGCATCAGTTTCGAGCTGGAAAATACCGCCGGCTCCGCTTTAGAAGTTTATAACCTCATGGGGAAGAAGGTATTTGATGTAATGGAAAAATCATTTCCTGCCGGAAAGCAACGAATAGATGTGGATCTCAGCGGCCTGACCGAAGGTACCTACCTGATACGGCATCTTATTAATGGCAAACCGGCACAATCCAAAAGATTGATTTTACTCGACTGATTCGATGTTTTTAGCGTAACTTTATGGTATGAAAACCAAACTTACCATAAGTATATCATCAACGCTCTTACTGGATGTAATTGCGGTATTGTTCATTATTTTCATTGGATACTTTTCCCGATGGATCAATTATCCACTTTATATTCTTGATCCCATGCGCATGATGCTGATCCTGGCATTTGCGTTTACACCCCGGTGGAATGCATGGGTACTGGCCATTCTCTTACCGTTTGTTTCGTATTTCTTCGGAGCCCATCCGGTATTGACCAAAACGAGCCTTATGGCTATTGAGCTGCTCCTGAATGTATGGCTGTTCTGGTTCCTGCTCGATAAAACTAAAATGGCATTGCTTTCCATACTTATCAGTATCGTATTCAGTAAAGTGGTATACTATTTGCTGAAGTTTATATGCATACAGATGGGATGGCTCAGCGGTGAACTGATGGCGACCCCGCTTGATATACAATTGACCACCACAGTGATCTTCAGTGTGTTCATTTTTGTGGTTTACCTTCTTAACGGGAGGCCTAAAAAAAGATAGATCATGATAAACAAAAGTAAAATACTGCTTTCAATGCTTCTTGCAACAATGCTGATGCTGGGCTCCTGCGACACCGGGGATGATAACAATCCTTCACCTGTACCGGACGCCAGGGACAAATTTGTTGGCAACTGGGCTGTAAACAACGAAAATTGCGGAAAGTCAAAATATGTTGCAGGCATCAGCAAGGATGCGTCAAATTCCGCACAGGTGCTGGTAACGAATTTCGGATTCTCCGGTTCATCTGAACCGGATACTGCCATAATTGCCGGCAGTTCCATTGTTCTGTATAAGCAGTTAAATGCTGAGGGCTGGGAGATCCAGGGTACGGGGTTCTATAAAAGCGATGAATCAATTGAGTGGACCTATTCCCTGCTGATATCAGGTAACCTGGAAAATTGTACAGCTACGTACGTTAAGAATTAAAAATCACCCTGTACCTTGCATCCGGTACCCGCTTTATTCATGCTCCACCTCGCTGGCGATCACGCTTAAGCGTGTAATGACCTCTTCGTATATCTCATTGATCGTTTCAAGGTCCTGACGGTAATACAGCATACTGCTGTCGAACGCTACCCTGCTAACCCCGTAGCTGGCAAAGATCGACTTATAATAATCATCACGAATATCATTGATCTCCTGACCCCGGTTCTGCTTCTGACGTAATGCAGATTCAATGATCTCTATATCGGCAAGGATCAATACGATACTGTCTTTAACGATAAGTCCGGAAGGTTCAGGGATCACAGCAGGTCCGTGCTTATTGTAACAAGAACTTATCATGAGCATTCCAATGATAAAAATCATGGATCTCAGGCCTGTTTTTCGGGGATCAATTACCAACATCCGACATGAATTTGATACGCATCAGCCTTATTTCTTCTTCGGAGAATTCTTCCTCACCCAGTTCTTCAAGAGCATCTTCTATGGAATCCGATTCAGCTTCGCTGAAATATTCATAGATCTCCTCCTGGTGGTATTCATCGATGTGTTCATTGATGTAATAATTGATGTCGATCTTGGTCCCGGATGCCACAATGCGTTCGAGTTCATCGATCAACTCACCCATGGTCAGGTCTTTTGCATCGGCAAGGTCGTCAAGTGAGATTTTCCGGTCGATGTTTGTGATAATGAATACTTTCAGCCCTGACTTGTTCACAACTGATTTAACGACCATATCATTTGGCCGGATGATCTCATTTTCTTCTACATACTCTGCAATAAGGTCAAGGAAGGGTTTGCCATATTTCTGCGCTTTGCCGGCACCAACACCTGTAATTTGCTGCAGTTCCTCTTCTTTTATGGGGTATTGTATTGCCATGTCTTCGAGGGAAGGATCCTGGAAGATGACAAATGGAGGCAGGTTTTCGCGCTTGGAGATATCTTTGCGCAGGTCTTTCAGCATGGTAAAGAGCGTTTTGTCTGCCGTGCTGGTCTTGTGGCCTCCGCCTATTGCTTCATCTTCTCCATTTTCGTAATCATGGTCCTGTGCCAGCATAACGGAATAAGGCTTATTAATAAAAGCTTTTCCTTCATCGCTGATCTTGAGGAGGCCGTAATTATCAATATCCTTGATGAGGAATTTCCTGATCAGGGCCTGTTTTATGACCGCATTCCAGTAACGCTCATCCCTGTCGGCTCCCTTGCCAAAGATGTCGATCTTGTTATGCTTGTATGATTTTACCGCGGCCGTGCTCTTTCCTGTAAGAACATTTGCTATATGCTTTGCTTTGAAAAGCTGGTTCATGGAAACCACGGCTTCCAGCACGGTTTTGATATCATCGCTTGCTTCCGATTTCTTTTTGGGATGGAGGCAGTTATCACATGCACCACAGTTTTCTTTTTCGTAGGGTTCCCCGAAATAATGCAGCAAAAGTTTATGCCTGCATACGGCCGATTCAGCATAAGAAACGGTTTCCTGCAGTAATTCTTTCGCGATCTCCTGCTCAGCCACCGGTTTGCCTTTCATGAATTTTTCCAGCTTGATGATATCATCGTAACTGTAATAGGTAATGCAGTTCCCTTCCCCATCGTCTCTTCCGGCCCTGCCGGTTTCCTGGTAATAGCTTTCGATGCTTTTGGGTATGTCGTGGTGGATCACAAACCTGACATCCGGCTTGTCGATACCCATGCCAAATGCTATTGTGGCCACGATCACATCCACCTCTTCCATCAGGAACTTGTCCTGGTTTGTTTTCCTGGTCACCGAATCGAGTCCGGCATGATAAGGCAATGCCCGTATGCCGTTTACCTGGAATGCATCTGCAAGTTCTTCCACCTTTTTGCGGCTGAGGCAATATACGATCCCCGACTTGCCGCCATGGTTCTTTATGTACCGGATGATGTCGTGAATAACAGATTTGGTCTTGGGCCGGATCTCATAATAAAGGTTTGGCCTGTCGAAGGATGACATATAAACCGAAGCATCCAGTATTTCCAGGTTTTTCTGAATATCATGCTGGACCTTGGGTGTAGCCGTGGCGGTAAGGGCCATAACGGGTACTTTCTGCCCAATGGTGTTGATGATAGGCCTGAGCCTTCTGTATTCAGGCCTGAAGTCATGACCCCACTCGGAAATGCAATGCGCTTCATCAATTGCGTAGAATGATATATCAATGGTTTTCAGGAACTCAATGTTGTCCTCCTTTGTGAGGGATTCCGGGGCCACATAAAGCAGTTTGGTCTTTTTGCTGGTCAGGTCTGTTCTAACCTGGTTCAATTCAACTTTTGAAAGCGATGAGTTCATCACATGAGCAATGCCTTCGTCTGTACCAAAGTTGCGTATGGTATCGACCTGGTTCTTCATCAGGGCGATCAGGGGGGATATTATGATGGCAGTACCTCCTTTGATCAGCGCCGGTAGCTGGTAGCACATTGATTTACCACCTCCCGTCGGCATGATCACAAAAGTATCCTCGCCGTTCAGAACACTCTTGATAATGGCTTCCTGATTTCCCTTGAAACTGTCAAACCCGAATATCTGCTTCAGCAATCCGTGGAGGGAGTATTCCATAGTCTCAGCCATATTCCTCTATACTTAAAAATCAATATCTTTGCAGGGCCAGAGTTATATTAAACCAGGAATAATTATCGTTGTAATTAAACTTTGTTCTTTCATCACCTTTGATTAAGTTTAACTTACGTATTCCCGCTAAAACAAATATAACGAAAAAAAACTTCTTTCGGAATAAAAATTACAAAAAAGTGTTAATAAAAACTGATGAAGAAATCCGCAACATTGCAATTACAACCATTGATAAGGAAGTAAATGCAATAAAGGCTCTTAAAGATGCTATAAATCAGGACTTTGTGAGCAGTGTTGATCATATTTTCAATACGAAGGGAAGGCTGGTGATCACCGGTATCGGCAAGAGTGCCATTATTGCACAGAAGATGGTCTCCACTTTCAATTCAACGGGAACCCCTTCTATTTTCATGCATGCTGCTGATGCGGTTCATGGCGATTTGGGGATCATAGGTGAAGATGATATTATCATCTGCCTTTCGAAGAGTGGAGAAACCCCCGAGATAAAGGTGCTGGTCCCCCTGCTGAAGAGCAGGAAGAACCTCTTGATCGCCATAGTGGGCAATACTTCATCATACCTTGCTCAGCGTGCCGACCTTGTACTTGATACTACGGTTGAGAAGGAAGCCTGCCCGAATAACCTGGCTCCGACTGCAAGCACAACTGCCCAGCTGGTAATGGGTGATGCACTCGCCGTTGCCCTGCTCTCATGCCGTGGGTTCACTGCTGAGGACTTCGCTCGTTTCCATCCCGGAGGAAGCCTTGGGAAAAGGATGTACCTTAAAGTTTCCGATCTGTATGTCCGGAACGAAAGGCCAGTAGTTACGCCCGACGATAGTATTAAATCCGTTATTATGGAGATCTCCACCAAGCGACTGGGTGCTGCTGCCGTTGTAAGAGGAGATGAACTGATCGGAATTATTACCGATGGTGACCTCAGGAGAATGCTTGAGCAGGATGTAGATATTGCCGGCCTGAAGGCATCCGATATCATGACTGCCGGACCGAGGACCATCAATGAAAATGAACTTGTGGTGAATGCCCTGGAAGTGATGCGGCAGAATAAAATCACACAGTTGCCCGTTCTCAAAGAAGGCAGGTACGTGGGGGTGGTGCACATGCACGATATCATCAAGGAAGGTATCATTTGATTAAACCGGATTGAAATGAGTGAAAAGATAAAGGAATACAATGCCTATCGGCAGATGATGAACGAACGTTTGTTGTCGGCGGAAAACAACAAGATCATAAAGCGCATTTTTAATCTTGATACCAATACCTATATGGAGGGTGCACTGGATGCAAAAACCAAGGAGATGCTTGGTTTGGTGGCATCAATGGTACTGCGATGCGACGACTGTATTAAATATCACCTGATACAGTGTCATGAGCAGGGTATCAGCACCAGGGAGATGATGGAGATCTTTGGAGTGGCTAACCTGGTTGGCGGTACCATTGTCATACCTCATACACGCAGGGCGCTTGAATTCTGGGATGAACTGCAATCTGCCTGATGAAAAGCATCTCATATCTGCGCTTTTTTGTACCCATCCTGTTTCTGGTACTTTCCTGGCATGGATATGCCCAGGTCACCAAGATCATGGGCACGGTTACAAATTCGCAGACCGGTGAGCCCATTCCTTTTGTAAACATCTTTTTTAAGGGAACCACCATAGGTGCAACAACTGATTTCGAAGGAGAGTATTCAATAGAAACCTTCACCCCGGGTGATTCCATTTCAGCTTCATATGTAGGCTATATTTCACAGAAGAAGGAAGTGAACCCAAGAAAGTTCCAGAAAATCGACTTTTCACTTGATCCGGACAATATACTTTTGAATGAGGTCGTGATTTTACCCGGTGAAAATCCGGCCGAGGTCCTGCTAAGGAAGGTCATTGAAAACAAAGAGATCAACAATAAAAAAGAATTCGATGCCTACGAGTATGAAGTTTATACTAAAATACAATTCGACGCCAATAATATCACAGAACGCCTCCAGAAGAGAAGATTGATCCGTCCTTTCAATTTTATTTTCAACTATATGGATACTTCCACCCTGAACGGGAAACCATATCTTCCGATCTTCCTTTCAGAGACCATGTCGGAGATATATTACAGAAAACAGCCAAAAGAAAGACTTGAGATCATAAAAGCGTCGAAACTTTCAGGAGTCGAGAACGAAAGCATCACCCAGTTCCTTGGCGACCTTAATGCAAGTGTGAACATTTACGATAATTACATCACGTTATTTCAGAAAAATTTCGTTTCTCCCGTTGCAAACTTTGGTTTGACTTTTTATCGCTATTACCTGGTCGACAGTACCTTCATGGGGAACCAGTGGTGCTATCACATCATGTTCAAGCCCAGGCGAAAGCAGGAACTGACTTTTTCAGGCACCTTCTGGGTTCACGACACTACATTTGCCGTTAAGAAGGTTGATATGCAACTTGCCGGAGAACTCAACCTGAACTTCGTCACCGCGGGAATTGTGCGCCAGGAATACAGCCTGATCAACGGGCAATACTGGATGCTTACAAAGGACTACCTCATGGGTGATTTTAATATCACCAAGAATGCAAAGACTATAGGTGTTTACGGACACCGAACCACCTCATCGAAGAATTTTGTTCTGAACCAGCCCAGGATTGATGCCTTTTATAAACGTCCGGTTAGTGTAGTTGTTGAGGATGATGCCATGGAGAAGGGTGATCAGTACTGGGTCCTGTCCAGGCACGACAGCCTTACAAGCCGGGAACGGGGTATTTATGAAATGATCGACAGCGTTAAAAGCATCCCTTTGTTTGATACCTATATGGACCTTGGATACATGCTTGCCAGCGGATACTACATATGGGGTAACTTCGAACTTGGGCCGTACTATAAGCTGGTTAGCTTTAACGCCATCGAAGGAGTCAGGATGAGGCTTGGCGGAAGGACAAGCAATCAATTCAGCACCAGGCTTATGCTGGAAGGCCATGTTGCTTATGGAACCGAGGATAAACGGTTTAAAGGTGGGTTGGGATTCCTCTACATGCTGAATAAAAATCCACGAAGGGCCCTGAGCGGGTCTTTCCTGTATGATCTGGTGCAGCTTGGGCAAAGCCAGGATGCATTCAGCCAGGAAAGCTTTTTTGCCGTATTTTTCAGGCGAAACCCTGCGAACAAGCTATCCATGCTTGAACGATACCAGGCTTCCTATGAACATGAGTGGGTACAGGGTTTTTCGAATACGCTCACGTTCTCCCACCGCAAGCTGTTCCCCGTTGGTGAATCACAGTTCATTGTTTATCCGGAACCCGGTGTTGCAGAAGTGGAGGACAACATCATTTCGGCCGAAATAAAATTGAAAACACGCTGGGCATTTCAAGAACGGTACATCCATGGTGAATTTACACGGATCACCGTAGGGACAAAGTACCCCGTTTTTGAGCTGCAGTACGGATATGGCATACCCGGTGTTTTTCTTAGTGAATATGAATACCATCGCCTGCAGTTCCAGGTGAAACAGTGGTTCAATGTTTTTTCGATCGGCTGGTCGAAATATATCCTGGAAGCAGGAAAGATCTGGGGTACCCTTCCGTATCCACTTCTCAAGTTGCAACCTGGAAACGAGACCTTTCTCTTTGATGAGTATGCTTACAACCTCGCTAATTATTATGAATTTATACATGATCAGTACCTGAGCCTTTATCTGACGCATCATTTCGATGGCTTCTTTTTTAACCGGATCCCCCTGATGAGAAAGCTGAAATGGAGGACCGTTATACACGGAAGGGCATTGATCGGATCCCTTTCAGATGCCAATAAGGCATATTCTGAGATACCCGGTGAGCAGATCAACAGGGAGACGCCTTATTACGAGGCTGGTGTCGGGATCGAGAACATTTTTAAATTTTTCAGGGTGGATGCCATTTGGAGACTGACACACCTGGACCAGAATAAACCGAGAAATTTCGGCGTCTTTGTCTCGGCAGCATTTTCTTTTTAGTTAATTTTGATTCGAGATGATATTACGAACAGAGAACCTCATCAAGAAATATGGAAAGCGGACCGTGGTCAGGGACGTGTCCTTTCATGTGAACCAGGGGGAGATCGTTGGTCTCCTGGGTCCCAATGGGGCAGGCAAAACAACATCATTTTACATGATCGTTGGCCTGATCAAGCCCTTTTCCGGGAAGGTGTTCCTCGATAAGACGGAGATTACGGACTATCCCATGTATAAGCGGGCCCAGGCCGGTATTGGATACCTGGCACAGGAAGCATCCGTGTTCAGGAAACTGAGTGTGGAAGATAATATCAGGGCGGTATTGCAGTTTACCAAATTATCGAAAGAGGATCAAAAGAAACGATTGGAATCCCTGATCGAAGAATTTGGGCTCGGGCATGTCCGTAAAAGCTTTGGAATTCAGCTTTCAGGAGGGGAGAGGCGGCGGACAGAAATTGCCAGGGCCCTGGCGGTGGATCCCAGCTTTATATTGCTTGATGAACCTTTTGCCGGTGTCGATCCCATCGCCGTTGAGGATATCCAGACCATTGTTTCAAAATTGATAGAAAAGAACATTGGCGTGCTGATCACCGACCACAATGTACATGAAACCCTCAGCATCACTCACAGGGCATACCTGCTTTTTGAGGGAAGCATACTGAAGGCAGGAAGCTCCGAAGAACTTGCCGAAGACGAACATGTCAGGAAGGTATACCTGGGAGAGAATTTCACCCTCAGGCGATAGTCCTAAAAATCGTATACCACTTCAAGCATAAAGAACCTTCCGGGAGGAAGCTTTCCTTTTCTGTCGACGGTCATATCGTTGAAGATGTTATTCACGGTAATGGAAAACCCGATCCCCTTTGAGAATTTCTTTTCGAGTTTCAGGTCAAAAACAGAATGGGGTTCAATGTACTGTGTGTTTTCATCGTCGTACCATTCCTTACCGAGATAGTGCCAGTCGAACATCACGTTGATGATGCGGTTTTGCCAGTTGATCGAGGCATTGGCCATATCTTTCGGTACCTCGATGAGCCCCTTGCCTACCAGGTCCTTCTCCTCGTTGGTGGGGTCTTCGAATTCAAGTATCTCTGATCCATTGATGCTGTAGTTTGCCGACAGGGCAAGGTTGGGCAGTATCTTCCAGGTGGCAGATATTTCGGCTCCCAGGATCTCTGTTTCGGCGATATTTTGTCGCTGCAGGACCGGTTTAAGGTCAGCTCCGCCAGTCTCCACCGAATCGCCCGTTGCAACAAAATACTGGAAATCATATCCGCGGGAATAATATACTGAGGGCTCAACCGAAACACGTTCATGGGCCATCCATGTTAAACCAAGCTCATAATTGATGATGTTCTCCGGCAGGAGATCGGGATTGGCGATCTTGAATCCCTTTGATATCTTTCCCGATCTCACCAGGTCGTCGATCTTAGGCGGCATAAATCCTGTCGTAACCGAAGCATAGATCCCCAGCTTGTCGAGGACCTGGTACTGGAGTGCAAGCTTGGGGCTCAGCTGTGACCATTCATTGTTTTCGAAAGAAGCTGAAATCCCCTGGATGAACCCGGTTGCGCTGGTGGGATCTTCCACATCCTGGTAGCCATCCCGGAACCTGGCATAATCGAACCGGAGGCCCATTATGGCAGAGAATTTTCGGAATAGCCGGATCTCATCCTGGATAAATATTCCTGCAAAACTCAGCTGTCCTCCATAGGTTACCCTGTCAGTGGAGGTACGGTAGGTTTCCCATGCCTGCAGGTCACCCTGTTTTAACTCGAAGCCTGCAGTAAAAAGGTTTTTCCCGAATTTCCTGGAAACGTTGAACCATGTGCCGTAATCCTGCTTGTTCGATTCGGTATCCGACAGTTTGTATTTCCCGGAGCTGTTAAGGCTTTCATTCTGGCGCTGGAAATATTCGACCTGGTAGTAGGCCCTGGCGTTCATAGTATATTTGCCCTGCCTGGTTTCAAAATTCGACATGAACAGGTGACTGATGTATTTGTCCCAGGAACCATCTTCCTCCAGAACCTGTGTCCCCGTTCCATATTTACCATAGTGGAAGCGGTAGCGTACATCTACCGTTGTAACCGAATCGAATCGGTAGCCTGCAAGTACCCCCGCTCCATATTCATCCAGGTCAACTTTCGAGTCTGTAGAGTCCCTGGTCTCTTCCGGCTCATTAACATATCCGTCGCCTTTCCGCATGAAACCATTGAGTTTCCAGTAGAGCCCCGAGCTCTTGTGAAAGTCAGCCCCACCCAGGTTAAAGGCAGCACCAAAGGTTCCCAGCGAACCCCCGAATGTCCTGACATTGCCTTCGAGGGGATCTTCGGGTTTCCGGGTTTTTATACTTATTACCCCGGTCATGGCATTGTTCCCGTAAATAGCGGAACTGGGCCCTTTAACGATCTCGATATCCTTTACCTCATAAGGCTGAATAAAGTTCCAGTTCACTGAACCGCCGCCTGCTTTGTTCATCGGTACTCCGTCGAGCAGGATGAGGGTCCTTGCGCTGCCGGGCAATCCCCGCATGGTAACACTCGCACTTTTTGAAAAGATGCCCCAGGGCCGGTGTACATAAACGTTGGCCACACCCCGCAGCAGGTCATCCGTGGTATTGGCAGGCAATTGCTTTATCATGCGCGATGGAATGTTTGCCACCCTGGCCGGCAGTACAGAGACCTTCCGTTTGGTGAGTGTGGCCGTGATATTGACAGGATCGATCTGGACAATCCTCGGCCTGACCAGGAAGCTCAGCTGTGTAATGCCTGAGTCAAGTACGACCTCTGTTTTATACTCAAAATAGCCAATATGCCTGATCACCAGGTTGTAGGATCCTGCATGGAGTTTTGCAAATACGAACTGTCCCCTGTTATTGGTTGTGGTTCCCAGGTTAAGCTCTTGCAGGATGATGTGCGCATCGGCAATGACTGATTTATTATAGGCATCCTTTACGGTTCCCTTTAGTATCAGGTCGCCGTCAGCATACAAATCATTGCTGATTGCCTGCAGCAGTATGGCCGTTATGAATATCAGGAATGATCTTTTCACATCTAATACCGGGTCTTCAGGCTGATGTTTATGCTGCCATCAGTTCCGTTTGTTACTGCGTTAACCTTGAAAATACCCATTTTCCCGCTTTCCGTGCGGAACGTATAAATATCGCCTGTGGCCAGATTCTTGGCTTTTCTTTTGGCTTCACCTTCGTCGTAATTGGCAAGTATGATGCTGTCATTCACTGCTGAATCGAAATCATCAACGCTCAGTACGGTCTTAAAATAACGGGTAGTGTTTTTATTGGTCCATTCGACCGGGTTTACCGGGAATATCCCATCTTCTATATTGGCACCTGATGATGAAATTGTGGCATTATCGGTATCATCGTAAAAACACAACATCTCGATCTTGTTTTGAAGTTCGGGGTCAGCGGCAACATCAAAGTGAAAATACATGCTGCTGTCGGCAATATCGAAGCAACCACCGAATTGCGGGTTATCCTGTGCACCGAAATCGATCGGGCTGTATTTCGCCAGAGGCGCATATTGAGCGCTGGTATCAAGGGAAATGCTGATGCCTGTTGCAGTGGCATTCCCCTCACGGTCGTAAACCAGGAATTTCCATTCTTCAACTGCAGCGGGTGTTTTGATAAATAATCCTTCCCACACAATGTATTCGGTATTCATGCCTGTGTCAAAATAGCGGCTCACCGTATCGGTATATACATCGATCAGGAAATTTGTGATGTTCAGGTCTCCTTTTTGCATCTGTACCTTCAAGCGGATATCATCGCCTGAGGCCAGCGTGGTATCGGAATGTACATATCCCTGTTCTGCGATCAGGTTAATGGTTGGCGGCACTTTTTCTTCCGACTTTTCGCAAGCCGGGGCCATAATAATGATCATTGCAATACCCATAATGATCTTAATCGTTCTCTTTTTCATTGTATGTTAATATTCGGTTTTGTAAATGATTTTTTGACAGCGAATAAACCATATCCCAGCATACCTCCGAGCATTCCGAAAAAGAAGAAGCTGAGTATAGTGTAAAATGGCCCGTATTTGACCAGGGCCATGTAGGGGTATCCTGTAAATGCATTCAGCGCAAGCCTTGTGAGCGGGATAAACATGTAGGCAAGGCCTGAAATAAAAGTGATCACTATAAGTGATCTGAGCCTGTGCTTTCCCAGCATGTAGGCCAGGTCGAGGATAATTCCGGGAAGCAGGTAGCTGAATCCGTGCAGTATGGTTCCGCCTCCGGCTCCCGGGATCAGTAATACGATACCTGTTCCGAGCATGGCAATGGTGCCTGCGTATCTTAGATTTGAGGTCAGCCTGATCAGCGCATAAACACCCATGAACTCGAGGCCGTGATGGCCCGGGATGTTGAGCGGTATCCTTAAGTTGAAGTGCATATAAGCTACCAGTCCACCTGCAAAAAAGAGTAGCAGGATCTCAAGAATAGTTACAGTGCTTAAGCTAAGAGATATTTCGTATGACCTCTTTTCCTGTGAGTTTCCATTCATATTCATGTTCGTTTTCGGTTCTTTCTGTGATCAAGACAGCTTTGTTATTTTTTAATATCGGGCGGATCCACTCATTAACTGCAATGCGGTCGGAAGACTTAGGATGGACACCATCGAGTGAGGATATCTCATCCAGCATAAGTTCTTTTGTGAGCTCTTCGGAGGTGAAAATACCTGTCTGCATTTCCCTGAGTTCCCTGATACCTTTTCTCCAGATATATCTTCCGTCGTTTCCCCCGGCATGCAGGCTGACAGCGGCGAGGGCGCCGATAATGCCCTCCTGGTTTCCGGTGAAACCTTCCAGGTATAGGTTGCTTTTCTTTGCCAGCCGGATGGTATCTGCCATTTTTAAAACGGATTGTTTTGCCTGTTGTCCCCATTCAAGGATCTCAGGGCTTACTTCTTCCGGCCGGATGATACAAAGACCTGAATCCGATCCAGGGGCGCTGCAACGCAGTAAAAAGGCCCTGCATTGATTTTTCACTTCATCAGGAGCACCTGTTTGAATGTTAATGCATGCGGAACTGTTTTTGGAAGTATAGGGGATATCAGGGTGTACGAAAAGCTGGTGCCGGGTTATTCCGCTTATCCGCCCCAGGCCTTCCTTTTCAAGGATATGTGCAAGCTGCCTGGCATTGAAGCCTGTACCACGGCTTTCAGCATTATCCGTGTCGTCGATACCAATAAGCAAACGTATTTCCTCTTTGTTGCTCATTTGCTTCCTTTTTCAGGATTCTCCATTTTTTTCTTCAGCTCCAGGTATGCTTCTTCCACTGCATCATCAAGTTTCTGCTGCAGGGCGGAGTAAGCTTCCAGCAATTTGAGGGCGGAGGGCGTAAGCAATGATTTCCCGCCTTCCTTACCGCCCCGTGTCTTTTCCGTAAGCTCATACCCGAGGAGTGATTCGGCATTCTTGAGATCACCCCAGGCTTTGCGGTAGCTGATTCCGGCATCTTCGGCAGCAGCTTTTAAGGAGCCTTTATCCCGTATTCCGTTCAAGAGGGTATAGATGTGCTCCGAGATGATGCCCTCTCCGCTGAGTGAAGAAAGCCATAGTTTGTAGTTCAGCAAGACATTGAAGCGGTTCGATTTCCCCCTTTTACCCATGTAAGTTATTTTTAACGTTATGCAAAATTATACATATCGGTTGGCAAATTTAAAAATATTTGAACTTTTTATACAGGCTAACTGTTGTTTGAGTGATGTTGTACATTAAAAACCCTGTTAAAATGAAAAAGATATTCAGAATCGCTGCAATTACTTTACTTGCAACGTTCATTCACACAGCTTCCTACGCACATTGTGAAGTTCCATGTGGTATTTATCATGATCACTTACGCATTGAATTGATAAAAGAGCATATAATGACGATCGAAAAGGCCATGAAACAGATCGAAGAACTTTCAAATGAAGAAGACGTTAATTACAACCAGCTCGTCAGGTGGATCGATACAAAAGAGCATCATGCCATACTTATCCAGGAAATTGCTGAGCAGTATTTTATGACGCAGCGCATAAAGCCTGTAGAACCTTCTGATGAGGAAGCCTATTCAAAATACATCACGCAGCTTACGCTGGCGCATGAAATGCTCATATACTCCATGAAAACAAAACAGTCAACCGATACGCAATACACGGAAAAACTTCTGGAGACTGTTGAAAAATTTGAAATAGCTTATTTCGGCCCGGAAGAACATGATCACGATCACGGGCACGAACATTAAGACATAGTCTGACCTTTCAGATTATTTTTTGGTTTTGTTTGATTCGAAGGGGCCGGTTGTCAGCCGGCCCTTTTTATTTGTATTTAGCGTTTATTCCTGGTGCGGTTTAACGACCTCAATTACTTCCGGAAGGTCCATTCCAAGCTCTTCCAGGTGCGAGATCTTCGGAACACCATTGCTGGTCCAGCCCCTGCGGAGGTAAACGGCATCGATCAGTTTTTCGTACTGATCTTCGCGATATTCGCGAAGGATGGCTTTTTTCTCCGCTGTGGTCTTGCCTTCGGGGTCTACGCCGATGAGTTCCTTCAACTGTTTGTCG
>JAZBOU010000155.1:0-2377 GCA_036351275.1 Bacteroidales bacterium | reverse complement strand
TTGATTCCAGTGGCCGATTTATTGCCGAATTAGTGAACCGGGTCCAAAATCCGGGTACCTACCATGTAGAATTCGACGCCACGGGCCTGGCGCGAGGAACCTATACCTGCAGGATGACGGCAGGAAATCGTTCCCGATCTGCTTTCATGCTTTACCGGTGAACCAAGGACGATTAATGTCAGCCTAATGTTCAACAGCCCCCTGCTGGCTCTCGTTTGCGACGAGCGCCAGCGGGAACAAAGTGTTAAATTTTTGTTAACGGGCTGAAACAACTGAACTATTCAGCAAAACTTTTGTTTGAGGATTCCAGTTTGAACCCCAAAATCATTCTCGAATGAAATTAAGAAATCTTTACCCTCTCGTATTCATTATTACAATCTCGTTCAATTCTTATGCACAGGATTATTCGTTTGAGGATTTTGTCGGGACCTGGAACGGGTCGATCAGCAGCACCTATTTCGGTGGTTACAATGATCCCATGACCATGATTATCTACGATGACCATTTCTATACGGAAACATCCGGACACCTGATGCCCACTATTTATCCCAACACCCAGCAATGTGATTTTGACGAACCGACCAACAGGATGCACTGGTGGTGGCTTGAGACCGTATATGCAGGCCAGCATTTCTACCATCACGAATATTATGAAGTGGTTTATTTTAGTAATGATACGCTAATCATGCACTATAACTTCTGGGATGATCCGGTCCCTAACCCCGATGCCGGAATGATATTTCTTGTTCGTGAAACCCTTACACCTTCGCCATCAAATCTTTCAGCACAGATCCTGGCCCAGAATATCCAGCTCAACTGGAATGAACCTTCCAATGTTCCGCAGGGAAGCACCCTTCAGTGCTATAACGTTTATTATAGTGAAAATAATAGTGCCTATGTACTGCTCGACGATGTGCAGGGCGCAACCTCTTATACCCATGCAGGCTATTTCCAGGCTGGTTCGCATGCCTATTATGTAACAGCTGTATATAACATTGGTGAGTCCGCACCCTCCAATGAAGCAGAGATCATCACCACTGCCATCGCACCTGTAGGTGATTTTATGGCTGATAACACCATGCCGACCATTATCGATACAGTATCATTTACTGACCTTTCAGCAAATGAGCCGGCCTCCTGGTTCTGGTCTTTCTCCCCGGCCACTGTCGTTTTCCTGCAGGGAACCAATGCTTATTCACAGCATCCTGTAGTAAAATTCAACGGTATTTCAAGCTACACGGTAACCCTTACCGTTTCCAACATTGCCGGAGAGGATATGGAAACAAAGACTGCCTATATTAACTCGGCCAACGCGGCTCCTGTTGCTGATTTTACCGTCGATAACATAGAACCGCTTGTCGGGGAAGTGGTGTCATTTACAGACATGTCGATGTATGAACCGGACAGCTGGAATTGGGTGATCGATCCTGCCACTTATGAATTTGTTGACGGTACAGGGCCTTCATCGCAAAACCCGAAGGTTAAATTCCTTGCGTCCGACATTTTCAGTGTTGAGCTGACGGTGACAAACAGCCAGGGTTCTGATTCAAAAATGGAATTTATTAATGTTATGGACGGAGGTATCCTGTCCGTAATGATCTCGGCAACCGAGACCGTGATCTGCGAAGGGATCTCTACTGAATTGACAGCAGTTGTTTATGGAGGATCGGAGTATTACACCTATAGCTGGACTTCCGATCCGGCCGGTTTTACATCCTCCGAGCCTGTTGTGGAAGTATCGCCGGATGTAACCACCACCTACATGGTGGAGGTGTATGACGGGAACAGCACGGCCAGCGGGGATATTGAAATAATGGTTAGCGAACTTACGGAGATCATCCTTGAAAACTGGCCCGGTCAGCTCTGCCAGGACGAACCGCCTGTGCAGCTTTATGCGATGCCTGAAGGAGGTATTTTTAGTGGTGAGGCTGTTACCCCGGAGGGGATTTTCAATCCCGAACAAGCCTTATCGGGCTGGAATGTGATCACGTACACCTACATGAATGCATACGGTTGTGAATCCATGGCGCAGGATTCCGTATATGTCGACAACTGTACTTCAACCGATGAGTTCAACGATCTCAATGCGACATTGAGGGTATACCCCAATCCTGCCACTGATGCTTTGAATATCCTTTCAGATGTTGAAATGAGCACTTTACGGATCTTCAACAACCAGGGCCGGCTTTTACAGATCCTTGAAATCCGCACAAACGAATATCAAATGAATGTTTCCGGTCTGGGTGAAGGATTGTATTTCTTCATTATCGAGACAGCTGAAGGCACAGCCACCAGGAGGGTGCTGGTTCAGTAGCTGCCCGGCCAAATGATCTATCCCGCTGGCACTCGTCTGCGAGTATTGCTTTAGACTATGGTG
>JAZBOU010000154.1:0-28398 GCA_036351275.1 Bacteroidales bacterium | reverse complement strand
GAAAAAACTAGGGTATTATTTGTGGCCCAGGAAATCCTTCCCTATCTGGAAGAAAGCCCCATGGCAAAGATCGGAAGATACCTCCCCCAGGGAATTCAGGAAAGAGGAAAAGAGATCAGAACATTCATGCCGCGCTATGGGAAAATCAACGAAAGAAGAAACCAGCTTCATGAGGTCATCCGGCTTTCCGGAATGAACCTGATCATCGATGATACCGACCATCCTCTCATCATTAAAGTGGCTTCTATACAGCAAGCCCGCATGCAGATCTACTTCATCGACAACGAAGATTATTTCCATCGTAAATACATGCTTACCGATAAAAGCGGAAAATACTTCGACGACAATGACGAACGTACTGTATTCTTTACGCGGGGCGTGCTGGAGACCGTTAAAAAACTTGGCTGGGGACCCGATATCGTGCACTGCCATGGATGGTTCACATCCCTTCTTCCGGTATACCTGAAAAAAGCATACAAGATCAATCCGCTCTTTTCCGATGCCAGGATGATCCTCTCTGTTTATGATGATGAGTTCAGTGGCAGCCTGAATCCTGCACTGGCAGAGAAAATGAAGGTTGAAGGCTTAAGTGATGCCGATCTGGCACACTATAAAACCCCTGACTACGTTAATCTGATCAAAGCAGCCATTGAGGATTCTGATGCTGTTATTATTGGAAGTGAGAAGATCAACCCGGAAATTGAAAAACATATTAAAACCATCAAAAAGCCGGTTCTTCCTTTCCAGGATGAAGAAAACTACATTGATGCGTATTCGGATTTCTACGATGAAGTACTAAACGCCTGATGCTGCCGGCAAACATATTGACAGATCTTAAATAGGGGAAATTGAAAAAGATATATATTATTCCTTTCGGCCTGGTGGCCCTGCTTCTCATAGGCCTCATTGCAGCATGTAATAAAAAAGCCGATCAGATCGGGCTGGGGCTTCAACCTGCCTCCCAGGAATTATCGGTTGTATTCGATAATAACTCTGGCCTTATTGCTTATTCTATCAGGGAAGATTCGGTGCGTACCGATGCCAATGCCATTAAAACCGGTATGGTGGGTAGCATGCTGGATCCTGTTTTTGGTCGTACCGATGCCCAGATCTATTCCCAGTTCAGGCTGTCGGAGAACGGCCATAATTTTGGCGAAGGAGCCCAGCTCGACTCCATGGTTTTGTCGCTGGCATATTCGAGTTTCTACGGGGATACCATGACACAACAAACGGTAAGGGTGTATGAGCTCGATGTCGACATGGACCCCGACACATCCTATTATTCAAACCAGGGACTGAGCGATTATGGCATTGAGATCGCGGCAATTACATTTATGCCCGGTCCGTCCGACACAATTTATATCGACAGCGTTGCGCAACAACCTCAACTCAGGATCCCCCTTTCAAGCGATTTTGCACAAAAACTTATCGATGCAGGTGATGCGGTTTACGATGATAATGAGTCGTGGCTCGAGTTTATGAAAGGCCTTCGGATCACAGCAGATCAGGTTGGCGGCAACGGCGGGATCATGCTGTTCGACATGCTGGAAGCGGCCACGGTAATGACCATCTATTACCGCAGTGCCGATAATGAAGACACCCTTTCTTTTGAATTTTTGAGCAACAGCAACTGTGCACGCTTCACTGCTTTCGACCACAACGATTACCTGGAAGCTTCAGCAGGGTTAAAGGCCCAGATCATCGACGGGGATACCAGCGGTGGAAAAGATATTTTTTATCTCCAGGCAATGGGTGGAGTGAAAGCACAGCTCAGGCTCCCCGATATACAGGATTACTTTGCCGACGGGCCCGTGTCAATCAATGAAGCCAAGCTTATTTTTAAGATTTATGACGATGGTTCTGATCTGGCCGCCCCTCCTCAACTCGGCCTTGCCATGGTGGATGAAGACGGGGATTATCTTCCTGTAGCTGACGCCAACGAGGTGTCATCGTATTATGGCGGCTTTCTTAGCGAGAACGAAGACAGCTACTTTTTTCGCATCTCACAGCATGTGCAACAGGTGCTGACCGGCGCAACACCAAACTATCCCCTGGTTTTGCTGGTACAGGGTGCTTCTTTCCGTGCTAACAGGATCATTCTGAACGGGCCTGAGGCTGCGATGAACGTCGACGACAGGATGATACTTGAAGTGATCTATACCAAGGTAAACTAGTGCCTTTCTATCCGGTTTTAATTTGATTATCTTTGCATACACCTAAATGAAAAAACAAGATGTGTGGAATTGTAGGTTACATTGGTCCCAGGGAATCATACCCTATTCTGATTAAAGGTTTAAAGCGGCTTGAATACAGGGGTTACGACAGTGCGGGTCTGGCCCTGCTTCATAAGGGGGAGTTGAACGTATACAAATGCCGTGGCAAGGTGGCCGACCTGGATGATTTCATCAAAGACAAGGATCTGAAAGGAAACCTCGGAATGGCACACACCCGTTGGGCCACACACGGAGAACCCAACGACTCCAACGCACATCCCCACTACTCCAACTCGGAAAAACTGGCCATCATACATAACGGGATCATTGAAAATTACCAGACACTGAAGGAAGAGCTGATCAACCGTGGTCATAAGTTTTCGAGCGATACCGATACGGAAGTCCTGATACAGCTTGTGGAAGACATCCTTAAAAATGAGGAGGTGGAACTGGAAGAAGCCATTCGTATAGCCTTGAACCAGGTCATCGGCGCATATGCTATCGTGATCATCGCAAAAGATGATCCTGATACCATTTATGCAGCACGAAAAGGTTCTCCTCTGGTTGTCGGTATTGGAGAGGGAGAATTTTTCCTGGCATCGGATGCCACTCCCATTGTGGAATACACCAAGAATGTGGTTTACCTGAATGATGAAGAGATCGCCATCATCAAACGCAACCAGGATCTCAAGATCAAGACCATTAAGAACAGGGAAAAGACCCCCTATATCCAGAAGCTGGAATTAAAGCTCAGCGCCATAGAAAAGGGGGGTTTTGACCATTTTATGCTGAAAGAGATCTATGAGCAGCCCAGGTCGATCCGCGACAGTTTCCGTGGCAGGCTAAGGTCCAACGGAGAAGTGGTCCTGGGCGGGATCCGTGATTATGAGCAAAAGATCTTCAATGCTCCCAGGATCATCATTATTGCATGCGGCACTTCATGGCATGCCGGACTGGTCGGGGAATACCTTATTGAAGACATTGCCCGTATACCGGTAGAGGTTGAATATGCTTCCGAGTTCCGGTACCGCAATCCCGTGATCACCGAAAATGATGTCGTGATCGCGATCTCACAGTCGGGAGAAACCGCCGACACCCTGGCAGCGATTGAGCTGGCCAAATCAAAAGGGGCAACCATACTCGGTATATGCAATGTTGTAGGATCTTCTATCGCTCGTGCCACACATGCCGGGGTATATACCCATGCAGGTCCCGAAATCGGTGTTGCCTCTACCAAAGCATTCACTGCACAGGTTACGGTGCTTATCCTCCTGGCACTGCGCATTGCCCGCCTCAAAGGGCATATCACCCAATCGGTATACCACCAGTATGTATATGAAATGGAGCTGATCCCGCAAAAGATCGAAGAAGTGCTGAAAGTGAATGATTATATCAAGGAAATTGCCGGGAAATATAAAAATGCCAGGAATTTCCTGTACCTGGGCCGCGGATACAACTTTCCTGTTGCGCTGGAGGGTGCACTGAAGCTGAAGGAAATCTCCTACATCCATGCAGAAGGATATCCGGCCGCTGAGATGAAGCATGGTCCTATTGCCCTGATTGATGAAGAAATGCCGGTGGTATTTATTGCCCCCAAGGCAGGCACATACGAAAAGGTGATCACCAACATCCAGGAAGTGAAAGCACGCAAGGGAAAGATCATTGCTATCGTAACCAAAGGCGATACCGCGGTACGGGAACTAGCCGATTATGTGATCGAGATCCCGGCAACAGAAGAATTTCTGACTCCGCTGATCGCCACCATACCGCTCCAATTACTGTCATACCACATGGCGGTCTTGCGCAATTGCAATGTGGATCAGCCGAGGAACCTGGCCAAGAGTGTTACGGTGGAGTAGAAGATCGAAAATCGAAAATCGAAACACGAAACACGAAGTCATTTCTGACTTCAGATTTCAATTTTCTGATATCTGATTTCTACAGCCTTTCCGCAACCTTCTCCCAATCCACTAACTCCCAGAAATCCTTGACGTAGGCCGGTCGGGCGTTTTGCTTGTCAAGGTAATAGGCATGCTCCCACACATCACACGTTAAAAGCGGGGTGAGCCCCTTTTGAATGGGGCAGCCGGCATTGGAGGTCTGTATGATGTCGAGGTTGCCGTAGGCATCTTTGATAAGCCAGGCCCACCCGGATCCGAAGAGGGTGGCAGCAGCCTTGCTGAAGTCTTCTTTAAATTTTTCAAAGGATCCGAAAAATTCATTGATAGCATCGGCAAGTTCTCCGGAAGGTTCACCTCCACCATCGGGTCCAAGACAATTCCAGTAGAAGGTATGGTTCCAGACCTGAGCAGCATTGTTGAATATTCCGCCATCGGCTTTTTGGATGATCTCCTCAAGAGTGGCATTCTCAAATTCCGTCCCGGGGATCAGCCCATTCAGGTTGTTGACATAAGCCTGGTGATGCCTACCATAATGGTATTCAAGGGTTAGTTTTGAAATGTAGGGCTCCAGCGCATCAATGGGATACGGTAGATCAGGTAGTGTAATAGACATTTTGATATGATTTAGGGTTAATATTGAGCAATTAGCTAAATTACGAAAATCCTGCCTACTGCCTACTGCCTACTGGATGCTGCCTACTGGATGCTGCCTACTGGATGCTGTCTCCTTTGAGGTATTGAACTGCTCTCAGGAAGGTCTCATCGATGCGGTGGTAGATAGGATAAAAGCCATCGTCGTCGAACAGGTTACGGGCAATAAACGCTTTCATCAGTATTTTGATCCTGTCTTTTGATACCTTAAGCCCGGCCGGATCTTTGGCAACACCCATTTCTTCGGCATATGCCAGGAAATCACTGAAAATACTATTGTTTATGTAGAAATTCTGATCGTAATCCTCAAACCCATTGTACTTATTCAGTGTTTCGCGATGGGTATCGGTGTATTTAAAAGCATAACGGAAAATGAGCCCCCGGTCGAGCAATTTGTTATAATATTCCGGGTAATCCTTCGCATTGTAAGGAACGTAAATATCCGGCATGATCCCGCCGCCCCCGTAAACAGTCCGCCCGCCGGGTGTGGTATATTTCAGGGAATCATTGAAATGAATGCTGTCGGCATTCTGGATCTCCCCATTTCGGAAACGTTCATAAAAAGAGTCATAATAATCTTCAGTCCCGTTCTCGTATGGCCTTTGTATACACCTTCCTGTTGGCGTATAATAGCGTGCAATGGTTAACCTGACAGCCGATCCATCGGGCAGGGAAAGTTGTTCCTGGACGAGGCCTTTGCCAAACGACCGCCGGCCTATGATCATACCCCTGTCGTTGTCCTGTACAGCCCCGGCGATGATCTCACTGGCAGAGGCTGAACCCTCGTTGATCAGTACGACCAGTGGCTGGGATTCGAATTGACCTTTTCGGGTGGCATAGGCAAAGCTTCGCGGGCGATTGTTTCCTTCTGTATAAACGATGAGATTGTCCTCCTCCAGAAACTCATCTGCCATTTGCGTCGCGGCTTGCAAATACCCTCCGGCATTGCCCCTCAGATCGAGGACCAGGGCTTTCATGCCTTTGTTTATCAGGGATCTCAGTGCCACAGCAAATTCTTCATAGGTAGTAGCTGAAAACTTGCTCACCTTAATATAGCCCACGGTATCGGATGGCATATAAGCAATGTCGACACTGTATGTTGGAATTACATCCCGAACAATGGTAAAATCGAGCAATTCCTTAATACCCCTTCGGTGTACTTTAATATCAACCTTTGTTCCCCTGGGGCCCTTCAGCATTTTTATGGCTCCTTCGTTACCGATTCCCACACCTGCTATTAAACTGTCGTCGACAATGACGATACGGTCGCCGGCCAGGAGACCCACTTTTTCCGATGGCCCGTCAGCTATGGTCTGAATGACCGTGATCGTATCGCTTTCAATACGAAATTGTATGCCGATACCTTCAAAATTACCCATCAGGTCTTCGTTCACAGTTGAAAGAACATCGGCTGAAATATACTGGCTGTGCGGATCCAGGTCCTTAAGTATCCCTTCAATAGCATCTTCGGCAAGGTCTTCTTTTGATACGGAGTCGACATAATTGCCAAGGATATAATTCATCAGATCCGAAACCTTATTGTATCTTTCCCCGGAAGGGGCAAACATGCTGCTATGGTCATTGGCCTGCGGTGCAAGCTTGATACCGGCCCACATGCCAAGTAACATGACGAGAGCAAAAACGATGGGCAGGTATACCCGGTATCTCCTAACTTTGAAATTCATCCCTTCAGTCGACTGTTGTTTTATTTTTCTGCAAAGCTACAAAAATGCATTAAGGCATCCCCTCATCTGATTTACCATCGGTAGCTTTCTCGAAACGGATGGCAGCAGAATTGATGCAATAGCGTTTTCCTGTCGGGGGAGGGCCATCATCAAAAACGTGGCCAAGGTGCCCGCCGCAACCTCCGCATATTACCTCTGTTCGGATCATGCCATATGACCTGTCCTCTTTATAGACCAGGCTATTCTCTCCGGCAGGTTCAAAGAAACTCGGCCATCCGCATCCCGAATCAAATTTTGTATCAGAACGGAATAAAAGATCTCCGCATCCGGCACAGTAGTAGGTCCCGGTGTCTTTCGTATTATAATATTCACCGGTAAACGCTCTTTCTGTTGCACTCTCCCGGAGTACTTTATACTGGAAGGGGGTCAGGATATCTTTCCACTCCTCATCCGGTTTCGCATTTGGAAATGACATGGTATCGGCATTTTGTGTGTTTCCCGTATTATCGCAAGAGTATATGAATAATCCTGCGGTAACCAAAAAACAAGCAATAATAATATTGTTAATCTTATTCATATTCATTACAATATGATAACACATGCGGGAAGGGGATTGTTTTGCCGTTAACATTAATTAATAATCAGGTGCCTGTTTTCACGCCTGCTATATGCCCCGGGACTTCAATTGTTTTCAATCAAGGAACAATAATCCTGTACTGTTCGAACGTTGTTATTATTGATACAACTTTACCCTGAATTTTCTTGGAATATGTTAGCACGATTGAGTATATCCCTCATGGTGTTTCTTCTTATGCTTTCTGCCAGTGGCCAGGGATTCAAGGAAGAACAGTTAAAATACGGAAGGGTAAAGAAGGCTTACAGGGAAAAAGCAGGCCTGGTACAAACCCTTATGCGGGTGAATGAATTGGATTCATCAAGCCTGCACATTTTCATACGGGCCTTCAAGCAGGAGCATAAATTCGAAGTCTGGGCAACAGACAGCCTCAGGGAAAGCTATGTCATCTTGAAAGAATACCATATCTGCAGGGTTTCCGGTACCGAAGGTCCCAAAAGAAGACAGGGTGATAAACAGATCCCCGAAGGTTGTTACCATATCGATAGCTTCAATCCATGGAGCAGTTTCCATCTTTCACTCGGTATAAATTATCCAAATGCATCCGACAGGATACTGTCTGATCAGCGTCATCCCGGCGGGGAGATCTTCATTCACGGCTCATGCGTTACCATCGGCTGCATTCCGATGACCGACGAGCGAATAAAAGAGATCTACATTCTGGCCGTGGAGGCCATGAATAACGGGCAGGAGCATATCCCTGTGCACATCTTCCCCTGCAGGATGGAAGGGGATAAATATGCTAAACTGATCGAACTACATACCGAAGAAGAACAACTGATCAGTTTCTGGAACAATCTTGAGGAGGCCTACCTCTTTTTCGAGCAAAACCGTTACCTGCCCGAATTCATCGTTGATAAAAAAGGACGGTATTGCTTCTACTGATCAATACCCGCATTATTAATCTTTTCTAAATTCCAAAAATAACTAACTTTGGCTGCCTGTAACAGGTATAAGCAATCGTATAAACTTTACGAAGCATGGTAGTTATTGGCGGACGGAAACTTAACAGTGCTGACTTTTACAAAGTACTTTTTGGCGGAGAAAAGATTGAGCTGGATAAAAGCGCACTGAAAGAAGTGGAAAAAAGCTATCTTTTCCTTGAGAGTTTTGCAAAGGATAAGATCATTTACGGTATCAACACCGGTCTCGGGCCCATGGCTCAATATAAGGTTGATAAGGAAAATCAGGTCCAACTGCAATACAACCTTATCAGGAGTCATGCTTCGGGTTCGGGAAACAATATTCCGAACCGGGCTGTAAGGGCCCTGATGATCGCACGCCTGAACAATTTCATGCAGGGATATTCAGGTATACATCCCGATATCGTGATCCTTCTCCGGGATTTTCTGAATCATGGTATTATACCGGTGATCCCGGAACATGGCGGAGTTGGGGCCAGTGGTGATCTGGTACAGCTCGCCCACCTCGCCCTTTGCCTTATCGGAGAAGGTGATATGTTCTACAAGAATTATACGCATCAGGGGCCTGCTGTATTCCGTGAGGCCGGGCTGGAACCTGCCAGGGTGCACATAAGGGAAGGCCTGGCTCTGGTCAATGGTACCTCCTGCATGGCGGGTATAGGCATACTGAGCGTGATCAAAGCACGAAAGCTCCTCGACTGGTCGCTGATGGCGTCAGCCATGATAAACGAGGTGGTGGAAACGTATGACGATCACTATTCTTATGAGCTGAACAGGGTAAAATTACACCCCGGGCAGAATGAGATCACCGACCGTATGCAAAAGATACTGGCGGGGAGCAAACTTGTTCGCCAGCGGGCTAAATACCTGTATAACGGGAATGGGAATACTGAACAGGTTTTCAGCAGAAAGATACAGGAATATTATTCGTTACGCTGCATTACGCAGATCCTCGGTCCCGTGCTCGACACCATCGACCATGCTGAAAAGGTCATCCTGGATGAAGTGAATTCGGTGAACGATAATCCGGTGATCGACTACAGGCATGAAAGCGTAAACCATGGCGGGAATTTCCACGGCGACTATGTTAGCCTTGAAATGGATAAACTCAAGATCGCGATCACCAAATTGTCGATGCTGGCGGAAAGACAGCTTAATTTCCTGATGAACGACAAGCTTAACAACAAGCTGCCGCCATTTGTCAACCTCGGCACACTCGGGCTGAACCTGGGTATGCAGGGAGCCCAGTTCACGGCAACCTCCACGGTGGCAGAAAACCAGGCCCTCTCCAATCCGATGTATGTGCACAGCATCCCAACGAACAATGACAACCAGGACATTGTTAGTATGGGTACCAACGCTGCGCTTATGGCCATGAAAGTCATTGACAATTCTTTCGAGATCCTGGCAATAGAGTTGATCTCTCTCTTGCAGGCAATCGATTACCTGGAATATGCTGATAAGCTTTCACCCAATACTTACGCAGCGTATGAAACCCTTCGGAAGATCGTTCCCGTTTTTAAGGAAGACAGCCCTAAATTCAACGAGATCCGGAGGATAAGAAAACATATTATGGCAACCGACCCCGTATCCAAAGAAAATTAAGATGGAGTATGCACTTGTAACCGGTGGATCCCGTGGAATTGGCAGGGCCATATGCATCAGCCTCGCCGATATGGGTTATCACGTCTTGATCAACTATCAATCGAATAAAGCAGAAGCTGAACAAACCCTGAATGCCATTGAATCAGCAGGGGGAAGCGGTGAGTTGCTCCCTTTCGATGTTTCTGACCGGAAAATGGTTCAGGAAACGCTGGAACACTGGAAGCAGGAGCACGAGGAAAAAGGATATATCAAAGTGCTGGTCAACAATGCAGGAATACGAAAAGATAATCTGCTTGTCTGGATGGAAGAGGATGAATGGTCGTCGGTGATCAATACGAACCTGAACAGCTTTTATTATGTAACCCGTTTGCTGGTGCAGGATATGATCGTTAACAAGGCGGGGCGCATCATCAACGTGGTTTCCCTTTCAGGCAAAGACGGAATGCCCGGGCAGACCAATTACAGCGCCGCTAAAGCAGGGGTCATCGGGGCAACGAAGGCCCTCGCCAAAGAGGTAGGAAGAAAAAAAGTTACGGTTAATGCAGTGGCACCGGGTTTTATCCGAACGGATATGACAAAAGACCTTGATGAAAAGCAACATAAAGCCCACATTCCCGTCGGACGCTTCGGGGAACCCGATGAAGTGGCTGCCGTGGTCGCCTTCCTGGCATCGGAACAAGCTTCCTATATCACGGGACAGGTGATCTCGGTCAACGGGGGGATCAGTACGTAAAAATCTATTAATAACTAACAAATACTATTTTAAACTGCAATGAAACGAGTTGTTATCACAGGTATTGGGATTTATTCCACCATCGGGAAAAACCTCGATGAGGTCCGTGATTCACTATACAATGGAAGGTCAGGCATAGGGCTCGATCCCGCAAGGGAAGCCCTGGGTTATCATTCACGGCTGACCGGAATTATTGAAAGCCCGAGCCTCAAGGGTTTGCTCGACAGGAGGTCGCGGGTTGGCCTTCCCGAACAGGGGAAATATGCCTTTATCGCCACACTGGAAGCCCTGAAGAATGCAGGTATTGAACAGGATTACCTGGAAAAGGTAGAAGCCGGTATCCTTTATGGCAACGACAGTTCTTCGGTTCCCGTGATCGAAGCCATCGATTTGATGCGGGAAAAAAAGGATACGGCCATGCTGGGATCAGGATCAATCTTCCAGTCGATGAACTCTACCATCAGCATGAACCTTTCTGTGATCTTTAAGCTGAAGGGCATTAACTTCACGGTTAGCGGTGCCTGTGCCAGCGGATCCCACGCCATTGGAATGGCTTATTATATGATCCGGCACGGGATGCAGGAATGTGTGATCACAGGCGGCGGCCAGGAGATCAACCCGGAATCTATGGGCAGTTTTGATGGACTGGGTGCATTTTCAACACGTGAAGATCAGCCACAGAAGGCATCACGCCCATTCGACCGTGACCGTGACGGGCTGATCCCCAGCGGTGGTGCCGCAACACTCATCCTGGAAAGCTACGAATCAGCTGTTAAAAGAGGGGCTAACATCCTGGCTGAGATCACAGGCTATGGATTTTCTTCCAACGGCGACCATATTTCCGTACCCAATATTGTGGGTCCGGTGAAGTGCATGGAAATGGCCCTTAGAGATGCAGGTACCAGCATTAACGACATCGGGTATATCAATGCGCATGCAACATCCACTCCCGTGGGCGACGGAAAAGAAGCAGAAGCCATTTCGCACGTCTTCGGTGATGTAAAACCCTATGTAAGCTCCACAAAATCAATGACGGGGCACGAAATGTGGATGGGTGGTGCCAGCGAGATCGTTTATTCGCTCCTGATGATGCACCATGATTTCATCGCACCCAACATAAATTTCGAGAACCCCGACGAATTTTCTGCCAGGCTCAACATCACTCCGGTTACAGTTGAATCCGGATTCGATACCTTTCTTTCAAATGCATTTGGGTTTGGCGGCACGAATTCTACACTTATCATTAAAAAAGTAAAATAATTTATATTTTTGCAAAGGAACACTTCCAAGAAACGGAGTACTATGGATAAGCATGAAGTCGTTGACATTATTGACGGTTTTCTGGTTGAGGAATTTGAAATTGATGAAGAACTTATTCATCCTGATGCAACATGGAGTGATATTGGGATAGACAGCCTGGATTTTGTCGATATAGTTGTGATCATTGAAAAAGAATTTGGGTTCAAGCTTAAGGGCGAAGATATGGTCAACATTAGAACCCTCGGACAATTCCATGAATTTATTTACAATCGTTATTCATCAGGCAATTAAATATGTCTTCCTGGGACGGTAAAACCCGCGGCGGTTTATCTGGCTACCGGATCTTTGTGTACACATTGAGGACCTTTGGCCTCAAGCCTGCATATTTCTTACTTCGCTTTGTTGCTGGCTATTACTTCCTGTTTTCACGCAGATCGAACAGGCATATCCGTTATTATTTCAGGGAGGTTCTGGGTTACGGCAGGTGGAAAGCAAGGGTGAGCACTTACCGGAATTATTTTAAACTCGGCCAGGTTCTCATCGATAAGGTAGCGGTCATGTCAGGCCTGGGTAAACGGTTCACATTCCACTGGGACGGTGAAGAACACCTCCGGAATATGGACGAGGGAGGATTGCTCATCAGTGCACATATCGGAAGCTGGGAGATCGCAGGCAATTTCTTACAAAGACTCGACAAGCGTTTTAACATTGTCATGTTCGACGAAGAACATGAAAAGATCAAAGGATACCTGGAGGATGTGCTGACAGAAAAGAACTTACATGTTATTCCACTCAAGGATGATCTTTCCCATCTGCTGCTGATAAAGCAGGCCCTTGAAAACAAAGAGCTGGTGGCCATACATGCCGACCGTTTCCTGCCCGGGTCAAAAACCCTTAAGCATCCTTTCCTGGGAAAGGACGCGCTGTTCCCCGAGGGGCCATTTTACCTGGCTGCCCGCTTCCGGGCACCCGTGAGCTATGTGTTCGCAGTAAAGGAAACGTCATCGCATTATCATTTCTTCGCTACTGAAGCCAGGCGATATGAGACCGCATCCCTCAGATCGATCAGGGAGGATGAATTGCGTCCCATCATTAAAGATTATATTTGCCGGATGGAAAATATCCTCGAGCATTACCCGCTCCAGTGGTTCAACTACCACAAATTCTGGGAGGCTGAAAAGGAATAAGTATAAAGATCAAAGATTATGGCCAGAAATTACGGAAACGATAATAAATCTGCCCTGGATGCCAAAAGCGATGCGCAGAAGATCGCCTTTGCGCCCATCATGTTCCAGGCTGCAAAAGCCCTGCGTGACCTTGGGATCTTAAGCTATCTCAGGAGGAAGAAGGAGGGCTGCAGTGTATCCGACATTGCAAATCATGCTAAACTGTCTGAATATGGTGCTCTTGTACTCCTTGAAGCAGGCCTTAGCATGGAACTCGTATATGTTGAGAATGACAATTTCTATCTGACCAAAACCGGGTATTTCATGTGTGTTGACTCCCTTACCCGTGCAAACATGGATTTTTCTCACGACGTGAACTACAAAGCTTTTTTCCATCTGCAGGAAGCCGTTGAAAAAGGAAAGCCGGCCGGTTTGAATAAAGAATTCGGTCCCTGGAACACGGTGTATGAAGCTCTTTCGGAGATGCCGGATGATTTCCGGAAAAGCTGGTTCGCATTTGACCATTATTACTCCGATACCTCCTTCCCAACGGTAATGCCCCTCCTTTTTAAGAACAATCCGAAAAAGATCCTCGACGTAGGAGGAAATACAGGCAAATTTGCCATCAAATGCGCCGAATATGATGAGGATGTGGAGATCACCATACTGGATTTGCCGGGACAGCTGAAAGATGCCGAAAAGAACATTTCCCGTGCCGGTTTCAGCGACCGCATAAAAGGATATCCGATAAACCTGCTCGATTTTTCCAAACCATACCCCAAAGGATATGACGTGATCTGGATGAGCCAGTTCCTTGATTGTTTTTCGGAAGAGGAGGTCGTTCAGCTTGTCGGTAACGCCAGGGACGCCATGGATGATCACGCTGAATTGTTCATCATGGAAACGCTTTGGGATAAGCAACGTTTCGAAGCATCGACCTATTGCCTGCACGCAACCTCCCTGTATTTTACCTGTGTGGCCAATGGCAACAGCAGGATGTACCATTCGGAGGATATGGTCAGGCTCGTGAATGAAGCAGGGCTTGAAGTGGTGGAAATGCTGGAAGATATTGGCGTAAGCCATACCATTTTAAGGTGCAGGCGATGAGTAAAAAGAAAGCACTCGTAGTTTATTATACGCAAAGCGGCCAGCTCAAGAATATCGTTGATTCTGTATGCAATCCCATGCAGGGCGATTTTGAATTTACGTATGAAGAGCTGCAACCCGATCCGGCCTTTCCATTCCCCTGGAAAGGAATGTCGTTTTACCAGGCATTCCCTGAATCTGTTCAGGAGATCCCCTGCAGGCTAAAAGATCTTTCCTTCAATCCCGATGAAGATTTTGACCTCGTGATACTGGCCTACCAGCCCTGGTATCTGTCAGCTTCCATCCCTTTTACGTCCTTCCTGCAAAGCATAAAAGGGCAAAAAGTACTGAAGGGCAAGCCGGTAATCACTATTATCGGCAGCCGCAATATGTGGATCATGGCCCATGAGAGGGTGAAGAAAAGGATCAGGGATGCAGGCGGTAAGCCCGTCGGGAACATTGTGCTGGTCGACAAAAGCCACAACCTGGTGAGCGTGGTAACTATCGTTCGTTGGATGATGAAAGGCGAACGTCACGGAGGAGGCTTATACGGAAAATTGTTCCCTCCCGCAGGCATCAGGGATGAAGATATTAAGGAAGCAGGTAAATACGGCCCTGCTATCAGCGGAGCTTTCAGGGACAACAATCTTGAAACACTGCAGGATCAGCTTCTCCAGGCCGGTGCCATCAAGATAAACCCTGTACTCATGGCCGTCGAGAAAAGAGGCTATATGATGTTTAAGCCATGGTCGAAATTCGTACTACGAAAAGGGGCTGCTAACGATCCCGCCAGGGTATTCAGGCTTAAGATGTTCCGGGCATACCTGTTTACGGTAATATACCTGGTTTCACCAATAGGGGGAGTGGTCGTATGGTTATTCCAGACAATTTTCTATCGGGCAACGCGGAAGGCCGTGAAACGATATTCAAGCGCAAAATAGAACCAGATCAACAATTTTTCCATACATATGAAAGCACACCGCCTCATTACGATTTTAACGCTGATCCTTATCTTAAATTCCTGTACGAATCCGCTCGATGATGCATATATCGAAAGCATGGAAATATACAGGGCTACGATCGATAAAGAATTTGCCGATCCTGAAAGCAGCCCGCTTACCGAAGAGGGGCTTGCACATTTCAGCGGACTCGAATTTTTCCCGGCAGATCCTGATTACTTCGTTAAGGCACGTTTTGTGCCGAATCCCGATCCCGAAGCCTTCGAAATGGAAACCACCACGGAAAGGCGCCCGGTTTATGTGAAATACGGGGAAGCCCACTTTCGTATGAACGGAGAAGATATCGTTCTTGAGATCTATCAAAGCGATAAGGCAAAACAGATGGAAGAATTCAGGGAATACCTTTTCCTGCCTTTCAAGGACCTGACGAATGGGGAGGAAACATACGGCGGAGGACGTTACATCGACCTGAAGATCCCGGAGGGGGATGAGATCATGATCGACTTCAACAAAGCGTATAATCCCTATTGTGCCTATAATGACAGATATTCCTGCCCGGTTCCCCCAAAAGCGAATCACATGAACATTAGAATGCCCGCAGGTGTTAAGGCTTATGGTGAACACTAAAAGGTTTCCATGCTTCTTGGGGCTGGAAACCCTAAGCAAAAAAAATTAACTTTGCGCAATATTTGAGCACGAGGAATGAAGCAAGAAAAGCCAGACACTGTATATATCAATCGCTTAGCGAAGTTTCTGCCAAACGATCCCATCAGTAATGACCAGATGGAGGAATACCTTGGAATGGTGGATGGAACTCCTTCCAAGGCGAAACCCATTATACTCAGGAATAACAAGATCAAGACAAGGTATTACGCGCTTGATAAAAACGGAAACTCCACACACAGCAATACTGAACTGACTGTAGAGGCCATCAGGGGCCTGTTTGATGAGGATTTTACAGCAGATGACATTGACCTCTTATCCTGTGGTACCACTTCACCCGACCAGCTCCTGCCTTCCCATACATCCATGGTGCACGGCGCACTGATGAATAAAGCAGTTGAGATCCTGTCGCCTGCCGGATCATGCTGTGCAGGAATGCATGCCATGCGCTATGCCTACCTTTCTATCCTGGCAGGTGAACGTTCAAGAGCTGTTTGCGCAGGCTCGGAAAAACTTTCCTCATGGATGCTTGCCAAGAACTTCAGGAAAGAACCTGATAAGCATGACACCCTGAAGAAAAAACCTATTGTAGCATTTGAGAAAGACTTTCTCCGCTGGATGCTATCCGACGGGGCCGGTGCAGCATTGCTCTCACCAGAACCCAACAAGGAGGGTCATTCTTTAAAGATAGAATGGATAGAAGGAGCGTCCTTTGCCAATAAGCTGGAGACCTGCATGTATGCCGGAGGTGAAAAAACCAAAGATGGTGGTTTTAAGGGATGGAGAGATTATCCTTCTGAAGATATCCTGAACCGAACGCTCTTTTCCCTGCGCCAGGATGTTGATCTCCTGGGCGAAAATATTGTTCCTGTCGGTAATTCTTTCTTTCTTGATATTGCGGAGAGAAGGGATCTGGATGTAAAGGATATCGACTGGTTCCTGCCACATCTTTCATCGGAGTTTTTCCGCAAACGCATAGAAGACGAACTGATAAAAAATGCCATTCCCATACCCCAGGAAAAATGGTTCACCAACCTGACAAAGCTTGGTAATGTAGGAGCGGCCTCCATATATTTCATGCTGGAAGAGCTCTTCAATTCCGACAGGCTGAAAAAGGGTGATACCATTTTGTGTATGGTCCCCGAAAGTGCACGCTTCTCCTATGTATATGTTTACCTTACGGTAGTATAGGCATCAGGCTACAGGCTTCAGGCATCGGATTTTCTATGTCTCAGGTTTCATGCCTCATGTCTACTATCTCATGTCTCAAGTTTCTTATCTTTGTGCAGCTTTTTGAACTATGCTGGCAGATAAAAATACCGTGCACAAACTCATTCCCCAGGATAAACCCATGATCATGGTGGACCAACTCCTGGAACATGATACTGAAAGGACGGTGACCGGATTTACTGTTGAAAAGAATAACCTTTTCGCAGAAAACGGGTTCTTTGCCGAACCTGGCCTGATAGAAAACATGGCCCAGTCGGCTGCCCTGCGCACTGGCTGGATGGGTATGCAGGAAACTGGTGGGGGCGGACATTATCAACCCCCGGTAGGGGTGATCGGTGCGGTAAAGGATTTTGTGCTGTACCGTGTCCCGAAAGTGCCGGTTCAGTTGCAAACTGAGGTTGGCGTAATCGCATCCTTTTCAAATGCCACCGTGGTAAAAGCATTGGTGCGAACAGAGGGAGAACTACTGGCGGAAGCCGAACTTAAGATTTTTATTCAGGAATAAGCAGGGAGAGAAGTAAGAAGAGAGAAGAGAGAAGAGAGAAGAGAGAAGAAAGAAGAGAGAAGAAGTAATTTTTGATTTAGGAAGTGAAGAAAAAAGAAGTACCACAGGACGATGAAGGACTGCTTGAGGGAAAGTTCAGGGAACCCTGTTATGCAGTGGACGAGGAAGGCAATTATATTGCCGTTCCGAGTACCGGCTGGGCTCCTAAAAACGCTGCCCTGAAACAGGCCTGGGAGGAGATCAATATGAAGACCCGGGAAGCCGCAAAAGATGTACTGGAGGGACGATCCAGCATCCTGGTCTGGCATATGGAGAAAAAGATCATGGACCTGAAGCTCCTTTCACAATACAGCGGTATCTCTAGAAGGAAGATCAGGAAACACCTGAAGCCTGATGCATTCAGCGAACTTGACACCGATACAATGCAGAAATATGCGGATGCATTCAACATCACCCTGGAGGAATTAACGAATATGGACGCATTGCGGGAGAAAGAATGAGCAAGGATATAAAGATCGATTTTACACATCGCCAGTCGGCGCATTGCGAGAACGGCGTAACGTCAAACCTGCTGAACTTCCATGGCATTGACCTGAGTGAACCCATGGTGTTCGGTCTGGGAGCCGGTTTGTTCTTTTCGTACATGCCCTTCTATAAATTGAACGGGCTTCCGGTGATTTCTTTCAGGCCCTATCCCGGCTGGATCTTCAACCGGGTATGCCGGAAGCTGGGGATCAAACTGCAACGGCACAAGTTCCCCCGCAATCCGGATAAGGCCATGAAAACACTTGATGATCTGCTGGATAATGGTGTTCCCACCGGCTGCCTTGTCGGGGTTTTTCATCTCAGCTATTTCCCCGAAGCCTACCGTTTTCATTTCAATGCACATAACCTCGTTGTTTTCGGCAGAGAAGAAGACCGCTATATCATCAGCGATCCCATCATGGAAACACCCGAGACCCTCAGTTATGATGAACTGAAAAGGGTTCGCTATGCCAAAGGGACCTATCCGCCCAAGGGAAGGATGTATTTCATGAAAAAGGTCCCCGAAACATTTGACCTGAAGAAAGCGATCGTACAGGGGATTAAAAAGAACAGCGGCCAGATGCTGACCATACCGGTGCCTCTTTTTGGCGTAAAAGGTATACGCTATATGGCAAAAAAAATGAAGCGATGGCCAAAGAAACTGGGTGATCGTAAAGCGTCGCTTTATCTGGGGCAGGTAGTCCGGATGCTGGAGGAGATCGGAACGGGGGGTGCAGGCTTCCGTTTTATGTATGCGGCATTTTTACAGGAATCCGCACGAGAGCTGAAGCAGGATTGGCTGAATGAATGTTCGGAAGAGATGACCGCCATCGGTGATCGCTGGCGTGAATTTGCACTGATCGCAGGAAGAATATTCAAGGGAAGAGAAGGCAAAGATGAATCCTACCTGGCTGCTTCCGACATACTGCTCGAGATCGCCGACCGTGAAGAAGCCTTGTTCAGAAAACTGCGAAAGATCAAGCATGGTTGATGGAAAATATTGCCATTAATATCGAAAACATCAGCAAGTCCTACCCGGGCAGCCTTGTGCCGGCAGTGGATGACGTCAGCCTGGAGGTTGCTGAGGGGTCGAAGTTCGGCCTCCTCGGGCCGAATGGCGCCGGAAAGACTACCACCATCAGTATCCTTACCGGACTTTTAAACTACGACAGCGGCCATGTTCACATCAATGGCTTGGAACTGGAAAAAAGCTATAAAAAGATACGGCCCCTCATCGGACTGGTCCCGCAGGAAATTGCCCTTTATGAAACACTCACTGCCAGGGAAAACCTCCGGTTCATTGCCGAAATGTACGGTATCAGGGGCAGGGAGATGCGTTCAAGGGTAGATGAATGCCTCGATATTCTCGGTCTCGGCAAAAACGGACATAAGCAGGTACGTAAATATTCAGGGGGAATGAAAAGACGCGTGAACCTGGCTGCCGGAATCCTCCACAAACCCCGTATCCTGATCCTTGACGAACCCACTGCCGGGGTGGATGTACAGTCGAGAACATTGATCCTTGATTTTTTGAACGAACTCAATAAACAGGGTACCACCATCATTTACACTTCCCATTACCTGGAGGAAGCAGAAAGCCTGTGTAACGAGGTTGCCATCATCGACTACGGAAAGGTGATCATACAGGGAAAAACCAGGGAAATTATTAACAGCAAAGCAGAATATACCGACCTGGAAAGTGTGTTCCTGCAGCTGACCGGACGCAAACTGAGGGATTGATATGATGAAATTATGGACATCGATCGTTAAAGAAGCCCTCCTCCTGTTCAGGGATATCGCGGGCTTGCTGCTCATCTTCCTGATGCCCATGGTGCTCGTTTTCGTCATGGCCCTGATCCAGGACAGTACCTTCAGGAAACTGGACGAGACACGCCTTTCGGTTGCCTTTATCAACGAGGATAAAGATTCGGTTGGTTACTTGATCGAGGATGGGCTGATCGCTTCGGATATGATCGAGATCGTGAAGGAATACGGCGGACAGGAACTTGAGCGGGAAAGCCTGATCGAACTGGTGAATGAAGGCAAATACCAGGTAGGCATTGTTGTTCCACCCGGAACGACGGATAAACTCAGGGAAAAGGCAGCATACCTTGTTGAAAAGGCCCTGGAAGAGGAAGGGGATCCTGTTATCGAACCCCAGATTGAAAAATCCGTTGTGATCCTGTATTTCGATCCCGTGATCAAACACTCGTTCAGGGAAACGGTGCGGATGGCATTGTCGAAACTCACATACGGAATCGAAGCCCGCATGGTCTTCGACCTCTTTGCCAAACGTGTATCGGAATTGCTCGATGCCGAAACCGTTTTGGAATATGATCCCAGCGGCATCATACAGCTCGAAGAGCAGAATGTCGTAGATAAACACACGGAAGTATTGCCCAATTCGGTCCAGCACAATGTGCCTGCATGGGCGGTATTCGCCATGTTTTTTATCCTGATCCCGCTCACCGGGAACATCATCAGGGAGCGGAACAGCGGAAGCATATTGCGCATCAGGCTGATGCCGGGTTCCTATATGTACACTATCGGGGCCAAGATCCTGGTGTACCTCCTGATCACCATCATACAATTCATCCTGATGCTCATGGTGGGGATCTTTATCCTGCCACTTTTCGGACTCCCCTTACTCGAACTGGGAAACCATATATTAAGCCTGCTGGTGATGATCATTGCCACCGGCCTGGCAGCAACCGGGTATGGCCTGGCCCTGGGATCAATTTTCAACACAGTTGACCAGGCCGCTGCATTCGGATCCGTATCGGTGATCATCCTCGCGGCACTGGGTGGTATCTGGGTCCCCGTTTTTGTCATGCCACCCCTGATGCAATGGGTCAGCCAGATTTCACCACTGAACTGGGGGCTGGAAGGCTTCTACAGCATTTTCCTAAGAGGCGGAGGGATACTTGATATCCTGCCATGGGTAAGCCTGCTTATTGCATTTAGCCTGGTAATGATGGCTATCGCCTATTACTTTTTCAGCCTGAAGAAAAACTAGAGGACATGCCTCATTCGACATGGCCCGTTCTGCATTTTCCATGTTTATAACGTGATACACGGAAAATGGACCCTGCCGATTGGACAATGAAAGCGCTTTTTCCCTAATTTTGCCTCCCTATGACGGAAGTATTTGCAGGAGCAGAAAATGTCATCTCATCACTGGGATTTACGGCCGATGAAAATGTGGAGAACATATTGCTGGGCAATAGCGGTATTGTGATCGACGAAAGTAATGAATATGCCCCGGTTGACCTTCCGCTTTCCAAGATCGATCATGCACTGATAAAAGGTGACAGCAGTAAGTACACCCTGATGGAGCGCATGTTCATTCAGTCCATTGAGGATAGCCTTGCAGCATCTTCGGTCGATGCTTCCTCCCCCGAAACCCTCTTTATCTTCACTACAACCAAAGGTAATATCGAGCTGCTTGATCCGGAAATCGGGAAAAACTTTGACAAAGAACGCATACATCTGCACGAAATGGCATCCGCGATCAGCAGGTATTTTAATAATCCCAACACGCCCCTGATCGTGTCCAATGCATGCATCTCCGGTGTGCTGGGGATCGTGTATGCCGAACGCCTGGTGCGCAGCGGAAAGTACAGGAACGTCATCGTGAGCGGCGGGGATATAATGTCGGAATTCATTGTTTCGGGATTCCTTTCATTCCAGTCGCTGAGCGAGAAGCCATGCAAGCCTTTCGACAAAGACCGCAGCGGGCTGACCCTTGGCGAAGGATGCGGCACCCTCGTCTTATCCAATGATCGAACCATATTTAAGGATGTTCCCGTAAAAGTTACCGGCGGGGCAGGGAGCAACGATGCCAATCACATTTCGGGGCCATCCCGAACCGGTGAAGGGCTTTTTATCGCCGTCAGCCAGGCCATGAAACAGGCCGGCATGGAAGCATCCGATATAGACTTTCTATCTGCTCATGGTACTGCCACCGATTACAACGATGAAATGGAAGCAAAGGCATTTGGCCGTATAGGGCTTCAACACGTACCGGTAAACAGTTTCAAGGGATATATCGGCCATACCCTGGGCGCCGCCGGTGTGATCGAGTCGGCCCTGTGCCTGCAATCGATGCGGAGAAATACGCTTTTCCGCTCCGCGGGATATGAAAACCATGGCGTTAGCATCGACCTGAATATTATAAAAGAAAATACGGTAGCCGAGATCAATACTTGCCTCAAGACCGGATCTGGATTCGGGGGAAGCAATGCTGCCGTTGTATTTCAAAAAATATCGTGATGCAGCTGACCATTCGCAAATACATATCCATATCGAAAGGCCGTGTTGCTGTGAACGGAAAAGAAGTCTTCTTACACGAGGGCGAAGAGGTCTACAGAAAATTTATCCGCGCAGCATACAAACATTTCAATACCGATTACCCCAAGTTCTTTAAAATGGATCCTCTCAGCAAACTGGGCTTCATGTCGGTTGAAATATTGCTGAAGGGCCTTGAGCTTTCAACGCATTATGAGCCGGACCGTATCGGCCTCATCCTGACCAATGCAAGCTCATCCCTGGAAGTGGACGAAAAACACCAGGAGAGCATCCGCGACCGCGACAACTATTTCCCGAGCCCGTCGAACTTCGTTTACACCCTGCCGAATATTATGGCCGGGGAGGCAGCCATCAGGCATGTTTTCAGGGGGGAGAATACGGTACTGATCAGCAAAGATTTTGATGTCGGCCTCATCCATGATATCACAAAGCTTGCATTTGAAACATCATCGATCGATTGCTGCATCTGCGGGTGGACAGAACAATACGGCAACAAATATGAGTCACTTTTGTTCCTGATAGAACAGAGTGGGGGGCATTTGGATGGTTTATCAGGCGAAGATGTTATCTTTGAACCTTCAAAACTGCAAGAAATATATAAACAGGAAACAGAATGGAAGAATTAATTCAAAAGCTGAAAGAAGAGATCATCGAGGTGCTGAACCTTGAGGAAATGGAACCGGAGGATATCGAAACCGATGCGCCGCTTTTCGGGGAAGGGCTCGGCCTGGATTCTATCGATGCCCTCGAGCTGATCGTTTTGCTTGAAAAAAATTACGGCATCAAAATAGAAGACCCGAAGGACGGAAGGAAGATCTTTTTCTCAGTACGGACCATGGCTGAGTATATTACGGAACACCAAAAATAAACGCATGGGAAGGGTAGTGGTAACAGGCATGGGGATGATCACGGCCATTGGAAATACGGTGGCTGAAAACCTGGAGTCGCTGAAGCAACGAAAACACGGGGTCGGACCCATTACCCACCTTGAAACTTCCTTAAAAGGGGAGTTGCCTGCTGCAGAGATCGGATTTTCGAATGAAGAACTTGCCGCTCATGCAGGCCTGGGCAGTGCGGAATTGTTTACACGTACCACCATGCTCGGCATCATTGCCGCATCAGAGGCTTTTGAACAGGGCATCGGGCGTTACGGCATATCGGATAATTCAAGAACAGCGCTGGTTTCTTCAACTACCGTGGGCGGGATGGACAAGACCGAAAAATATTACCGCGATTACCTTTCGGGCGGAGAATATTCCTTCCTTGTAAATACCCACAACTGCAGCGACAGCTCCATGAAGATAAGTGACCATCTCGGGCTGAGGCATTTCAATACTACCATCAGCACCGCGTGTTCATCATCATTGAATGCTATATTGTTCGGAGCCAAACTGATCAGGCACGGGCTTGCCGACCGGGTAATTGCCGGGGGAACCGATGCATTGTCGAAGTTCACCCTGAATGGCTTTAATACCCTGATGATCCTCGATAAGAACCATTGCAGACCGCTCGATGCTACCCGCACCGGGCTGAACCTGGGCGAGGGTGCAGCATATATCGTGATGGAGTCGGAAGAAGAAGCACGCAAACATGGCAAGGAGGTCTTTTGTGAGATCGCGGGCTATGCCAATGCAAATGATGCATTCCATCAAACCGCAAGCTCCCCCGACGGCTATGGGCCCTACCTCTCGATGAAGGAAGCCCTGGACATGAGTGGCATAGATCCTTCCGGCATCGGCTATATCAACGCACACGGAACAGGCACCGATAACAATGACCTGACCGAAGGGCTGGCCATCGAGCGCATTTTTGGAGATCACATTCCGCCGGTATCCTCCACAAAACCTTATACCGGGCATACGCTTGCCGCCGCGGGTGTGGTAGAGACCATATATTCGATACTCGCGATCAGGGAACAACTGCTGTTCCCCAACCTGAACTTTTCGCAACGGATAGAAGAATTAAGTTTTGAACCCGTTACGGAATTGCAGGAAGCACATATCGACCATGTGGTCACAAATTCTTTTGGCTTTGGAGGAAATGACTCCAGCCTGGTACTATCAATCTATAATAATATCCAGGATCCAGTATCCAGAATCTAGCATCCGGAAACATGAAAGCATACATCAGGGGCATCGGAAATATTTCACCGCAGAACAGCTGGGACAGCGCTGATTTCCCTCCGGAGATGATCCTTTACGAGGGCAATCGCCTGAAATGTATCGAACCTGATTATAAAGAGTTCATCAAGCCCATTCACATGCGACGCATGAGCCGCACCCTTAAAATGGGCGTGGCCGCAGCCGGCAAATGCCTGCGCGATGCAGAAGTGGAAGTGCCCGACGCGATCATCATTGGCACCGGCCTGGGCATGATGCAGGACACAGAGAAATTCCTGAACTCCATCCTGGATAACGACGAGAAGTTCCTTACCCCCACTTCTTTCATACAGTCGACCCACAACACCGTTGGAGCGCACATTGCCGTGATGCTAAAGTGCAATAAGTACAATTTCACCTACGTGAATGAAAACCTTTCTTTTGAAGGAGCACTGCTCGACAGCCTGATCCGGCTGCAGGAAAATCCATCTGAAAATATCCTGCTTGCCGGCATTGATGAACTTACGGATGCTTATTTTACCATTACCGAAAATGCGGATTTCTGGAATAAGGATATTGATGGCAATAACACTCTAAAAGATGCATCCGGAACCGGAAGCATAGCCGGGGAAGGATCGGGTTCCTTTCTGGTAAACGGAAATGAACATCCCGATAATTATGCTGTTTTCCGGGGTGTGAACACATTTTATAAGCCTGAATCTAAAGGCGAAACAGAAGATTTCATTCACAGCTTTCTTGCCTCACATGAAATCGGGATAAGTGATCTTGATCTTCTTATCACAGGTTTCAATGGTGACCGTGAAGGGGATAAAATATACCTTCAATTGCAGGCGGATCTGTTTTCGGAAGTGCCTGTTGCGTATTACAAGCATCTCTGCGGTGAATACCACACCTCTTCTGCCTTCGCCAGCTGGCTTGCTGCCATGATATTGAAAACGCAAAAATGCCCGGAATACATCATGATGGGGTCCGAAGCACCCTCTTCCATACGAAATATCCTTATCTACAACCAGGAAAAGAACACCAATCATTCATTAATCCTTTTGTCGGCATGTTAAGTTATCCATTACTGGGCCTTTTCCTCATCCTGGCTTTGGTAGTGATCGCAATACTGGCCTGGGGTTCTTTTACGATCTGCTCCGGGCTTTACGTTAAAGCACACTGCAGGGGTGTGGGGAACGATAAAAAGGTCGCACTGAGCTTCGACGACGGCCCAGATCCGCAATTAACGCCCCTTGTGCTTGAGCTACTGAAAAAACATAATATCAAAGCCGCCTTTTTCCTCGTAGGAAAGAAACTGGAGAAAGATCCGAAAATGCTGGATAAAATATTGTCGGATGGCCATATTGTTGGCAATCATTCCTATTCGCATAATAACACCTTCGGTTTTAAAAGCAAAAACAGGGTATTGAAGGAGCTTCAGAAGACTGAAGCCCTGATCTTCCATTCCAGCGGTAAAAGGATAAAACTGTTCCGTCCTCCATTCGGTGTTACCAATCCCAATATTGCGGGGGCAGCACGAATATTGGATTATGCTGTGGTGGGATGGAGCATACGATCACTCGATACCATGGGAAAAAACAGGGACAAAACAATAAAGCGGGTGACCGGGCGTATGAAACCCGGGAGCCTTATCCTTTTTCATGATACGCATGCGGATATCATTCCCATCCTGGAAGCAGTCATAAAATATGCAACAGAAAAGGGGTATGAGTTCGTTTCCCCGGACGTATTATTAAATATCGAACCTTATAAATGAAAAAAATCCTGTCATACTGTAAACCGTCAACGGTCAGCTTGCTTCTGGTTGCTGGTTACTGCTTGCTGCTTACTGCTTTCTCGCCGGGCATTCCCGGCGGAGAATTGCAACTGACCATCAGCAACATCTATCCGGTTGAAGGGGAGCTGTATATTGCGGTATACGACAATGAGCAGGATTATATGGACATTGAAAAAACGGCCTTCCGTAAGATCGTGCCCGTGGATAGTGAAACCCTGGTTGTGGTGTTTGAAAACGTTCCTTACGGGGAATATGCCATATCCGTTTTCCAGGACCTGAACGGTAACGGGGAACTGGATGAAAAAAAGATCGGCATCCCCGCTGAACCTTTCGGGTTCTCGAACGATGCCAGGGGAAAACTGGGTCCGCCTAAATATAAAAAGGCCAGGTTTGTTCTGGACGGAAAGCTGTCGATAAGCTTAAGAATGGTAAACAATGCTGAAAAATAAATTTTTATATCATTATGCCATCCTGTTTTTCATGATCTGCTTTATACCAGGTACCATGAAAGCACAGGGCACATACAAGCCCATGAAAGAAGTGGAGGCTTTCAGGGAAAACATGAACAGGGCTGCTGAAAAAACCGCAAGCATAAGCAGTGATTTTGAACAGCTGAAGCACCTGAGTTTCCTTGAAGAAGATGTTACAAGCACCGGGCGGTTTTATTTTCAAAAGGAGCATAAACTGCGCTGGGAATACAGTTCCCCTTTCTTCTACCTGATCATTTTCAACAACGACACGGTATTGATCCGCGATAGTGAAAAAACCAGTGTTTATGATGCCGCTTCCGGACAAATGTTCCGGCAGATCAACGACATCATGCTGCGTATGGTGAATGGGACCATCCTTGAAAGCAAGGATTTTGAATTCGAGTATCTCGAAAATGACCAGTACTACAAGCTTGACATGGTCCCCCTGGATGAGAATATGAAAGAATTCCTGTCGGGGATCAGCCTGTTTATCAACAAAGACGATTATACGGCCGACGAGCTGCTTATGCTTGAAAGGTCAGGGGATTTCACCCGTATCCGTTTCATCAATAAACGCCTGAATGAAAATATCCCGGAGCATATTTTTGATCTCCCTTAGCCTGGTATTCAGCCTGTCGGGATGCTACATGTCGAAATACAGCAAGCGTGGCATTCTGGATATGAGTGATAATCAGTATGAGAAGCTGATGCCATTCGGGGAAGGCTTCCGTAAAGCCCTGTATAAAGCCAGGCTGGAAGTGAACGGACATGACTTTTCAGGCCTGATGATGATCAAGGCTTCGGGGGAGAAGAATTACAAGGTCACTTTTTTCAACGAGGTTGGTATGAACTTCTTCGACTTCGAGCTGATCGACAGGGGAGAAAAGAACAGGCTGAACCTTTATGTAAAGAACATTTACGACCCTCTTGACAAGGACATGCTGTTGAATAAATTCGAAAAATATTTCAGCATGTTACTCGCCGGAGGCCCTGCCGGTGGTGTACAAAAGACCTACCTGAAACAGGATGACGCAGGCATTATGATCATGATGGATTCGTATAAAGGCAAAGACGGCTATATCAGCACCAACCTTGTGGAACCCTATAAGCAGATCGTAAATGTGGGCGGACCCTGGAAAAAGGACAGGATCACCATTGATCTGGAGCCGGACAGAACAATCCATAGTCCTCGCGTCATTACCATCCACCAGCCGGGATTCAGGCTGGTATTTAAGCTGACATTTGTGGAATAGGATACCTTGTCGTCATTGTTAGGCGTTGGGCTTTTGGCGTTGTTTATTGAATCAAGTCAGAAGCTATTATTGCCCATGCCCGGGCAAGAGAGCAATTCTGATTTCTGATTTTAAATTTTGATCTCTGATTTCTCGTATGCTTCATCGAACACCGAACACCTAAAACCCTTATTTTTGCTAAATGCTCCTACAGTCTTTATACCAGATAAGCGAGTTCAACAGCTCCGGGGAGGAATTTTCCGCTACGATATCCTTCAACCCTGACCATGACATATTCAAAGGCCACTTTCCCGGCCAGCCCGTGGTGCCCGGTGTTTGCCTCATCCATATCGTAAAGGAGCTCGCCAATATGATATCGGGAAAACAAATGCTATTACAAAAAGGGAATAGTGTTAAGTTCCTTCAGCTGATCGATCCCCGAAAGGGTCCTGAGGTGATCATTAAAGGCAAGTACTCTGGCAAAGATGAAAGTGGAATGACAATATCTGCGACGATATCAAACGAAGAAGCTGCCTTTTTTAAGTTTAAAGGTTTGTTTACTTAACCACGGGGATTCCCCAAAAACCGGTTTAACTGATTCGGCCATTTTTACTGCTATCCTAAATTCGAAATCATTGCTGTCCGGGATAATTTATTGTAATGCGAAATAGTCTTTTATTGGAGGGACTTTGGTGAAGAGGAAAATTGGGGGGGTTGCAAAGGAGTTTCATGCCGGCAATGCCTCGACT
>JAZBOU010000153.1:0-3843 GCA_036351275.1 Bacteroidales bacterium | reverse complement strand
TGCGGCCCTTCCCAAACGTACGGTGCTGGCAGATAAGATGATGAAAGAAGAAGGCGCTGTAAGTTCAGGCACAGCATCAGGCATTGGTCAAAAAGTATCCTCCAGGGATCTCGAACCGGCAAATCCGGTTTACGGGGATGATTCCGAGATCAAACCGCTCACGACCATTCGGAAGCTGATCGCCAGGGCGATGCACAGCTCCCTGCAAAACGCGGCCCAGCTGACACATCACCTGGGTGCAGATGCCCGTGCCATCCTGGACGCAAGGCAAAAAGTTAAAGCAGCCCAAAAAGATGGATATGAGCATAATATCACACTCAATGATATGATCTGTTCATCGGTGATTAAAACCCTGAAAGAATTTCCGCAGGCCAATGCACATTTCCTGGGTGAAAGTGTACGTGTATTCTCCAAGGTGCACCTGGGTCTTGCTGTGGATACAGAGCGCGGACTGATGGTGCCGGCTATAAAGAATGCGGATGACCTGTCGATTGAGGGACTATCATCCCAAATGAAAGCAGTTGCGAAGGCCTGCAGGGCTGGGGGTATAGATCCTGACCTCTTAAGTCCGGAAGCTGCCTCATTTACCGTCTCAAATCTTGGAAACTATGGTGTGGAAATGTTTACCCCGGTGATCAACCTTCCGCAAGTGGCCATCCTGGGTGTGAATACAATCCTGCCCCGGCCCAAAGATATGGGGAATGGCACTTATGGTTTCGTGCCTCACCTGGGACTGAGCCTTACCTATGATCACCAGGCACTGGATGGAGGTGAAGCTACCCGTTTCCTGAAATCCATTGCAGTGGCGATTGAAAACTTTGAATTGGCGATATAAACTTGTCAGCCAATCCGGTGCGCAGATTTGAAATGCACTGGAACAGCTGTGCGAACAATAGCTCGCAAAACTAAACGAACTGAACATTTAAAATACCAGGAATAGTGAAGTACGATCTGGCAATAATAGGAGGAGGTCCGGCAGGCTATGTTGCCGCGGAACGTGCCGGTGAAGCAGGGATGCGTGTCATCCTTTTTGAAAAAAGGGAACTTGGCGGCGTATGCCTGAATGAGGGCTGTATCCCGACGAAAACCATGCTTTACAGCGCAAAGGTTTATGAGACTTCTTTGACATCTTCAAAATATGGTGTGAACAACGACAATACCAGCTTTGACTATAGCACCATCATGAAACGCAAGAACAAAGTTGTAAAGAAACTGGTGGGAGGTGTTGGTGCCAAAATGAAGCATGCGAAAGTCGAGGTGATAAAAGAAGCTGCAGTATTGCAGGGAAGAGACAGTGAAAGCATAAAAATTGCCTCTGGCACAGAATCCTGGCTTGCTTCCAATGTATTGATTTCAACCGGGTCGGAAGCTTTTGTTCCGCCCATTCCCGGACTGGACCTGGCGGCTGACAACATCATGACGAGCCGGGAAATACTTAACGCCGAAGCGCTTCCTGAATCACTCACCATTATTGGCGGTGGTGTGATCGGTATGGAATTCGCCAGTTTTTACAACAGCATGGGGGTTAAGGTGGTGGTGATTGAAATGCTTGAAAAGATCCTCGGGGAGATGGATGCCGAACTCAGCGAAGAACTGCAAAAGATCTTTGAAAAATGGGGAGTTGAAATCCACCTGAACGCAAAAGTGACCGGGGTAAGGGGAGATAAAGTGGAATATGAGAAAAATGGTAAGACTGAAAAGATCACTTCAGAAAAAATACTGGTAAGTGTTGGACGAAAACCCAATATAAATGGAATAGGGCTGGAAACGTTGGGTATTGAGACCCATCGCGGCGGGATCAAGGTTGATCAACATATGGCTACGAACGTCCCGAATGTATATGCAGCTGGTGATGTCACCGGATTCTCTTTACTGGCACACACAGCATACAGGGAAGCGGAAGTTGTAATCAATATCCTGAATGGGAAAAAGGATGTGATGCGGTACAATGCCATTCCCTCTGTTGTGTATACAAATCCGGAGTTTTCCGGAATCGGGCATACTGAGAAAACAGCAAATGAAAAAGGAATTGATTTCAAGGTCGTGAAATTGCCGATGGCGTATGCAGGTCGCTTCATCGCTGAGAATGAAGGCGGAGTGGGATTCTGCAAAGTGCTGGTTGGAGCCAGATACGGCGAGGTGCTGGGTGTACATATGCTGGGGAATCCATCTGGTGAAATAATTTACGGGGCAGCCATGGCGATCGAGAATGAGATGACCCTGGAGGAGATGAAAGAGATCGTCTTTCCGCATCCCACAGTATCAGAGATCTTCAGAGAGACAATATTCGCTTTCCAATAATATTTTAAAATGAGATAAGATGCCAAAGTTACAATTTATTGATCCGAAGGAAAAAAGAAAGGCTACCAAGCTAAAATTCAAAGACATTCCTGTCAACCAGTATTCAAAATCCATTGAAGAGGAAAGAAAGAACTTCAGCGATGATGATCTGAAAAGGATCTATCACGACATGGCGGTAATCAGGGAGTTTGAGACGATGCTCAACGAGATAAAGACCAAAGGCGAATACCAGGGGGTTTCATATAATCACCCGGGACCGGCCCACTTGTCTATCGGACAGGAAGCTGCTGCAGTGGGTATGGCGTACACCCTGGATACTGATGATTACATTTTTGGTTCGCATCGCAGCCATGGCGAGATCCTTGCCAAGGGATTGAGCGCAATTCATCACCTGGGCGAAAAAGAGCTGGAAGAAGTAATGACTGATTTTTTCGATGGCCGTATCTATAGAATTATTCAAAACGAGTTCAAGGGAAGTATCAAAGAACAGGCTGTTAAATTTCTTTTATACGGAACGCTTGCAGAGATATTTGCACGTGAAACCGGTTTCAACAGGGGCCTGGGAGGCAGTATGCACGCCTTTTTTACCCCATTTGGCGTTTACCCTAACAACGCCATTGTCGGCGGCAGCGGCGATATTGCTGTAGGAGCGGCACTGTTTAAAAAAGTAAACAAAAAGCCGGGAATCGTTGTGGCAAATATCGGTGATGCTTCCATGGCATGCGGTCCCGTGTGGGAAGGTATTTCTTTTGCCACGATGGATCAGTTCAACACATTGTGGGAGGGGGAACAAAAGGGAGGTCTGCCGCTGATCATTAATATCATGAACAACCAGTACGGGATGGGTGGACAAACCTGTGGGGAGACCATGGGGTATGAGGTTGCAGCCCGTATCGGCGCAGGTGTCAATAAGGACCAGATGCATGCAGAGCGCATCGATGGATACAACCCGCTCGCTGTCATAGATGCCTATAAGCGCAAACGCAAGATCCTCGAGGAAAAACGCGGACCGGTCTTGCTCGATGTGCTGACGTACAGGTACAGCGGGCACTCTCCCTCAGATGCATCATCGTATCGTTCAAAAGAAGAGGTAGAGGCATGGCAGGAGCAGGACAGTATTATTTCGTTTGGCAAGGGACTTGTGGATGCCGGTGTGTGCAAGGAAAAGGAGCTTGAAACCATAACGAAGGAGATTAGTGAGCAGATCCTGGCAATCTTTAAACTTTCCATCGATGACAACGTGTCGCCACGAATGGACCTTTCGAAAAACCCGAATATCATTGAGGAGATGATCCTTTCAAATGGATCTGTTGACAAGATGGAAGACAGGGAAGTGGATGTGAATCATCCCCTGGAGGAAAATCCAAGGGTTCAGCAGATTGCAAGAAAGGAGCGTTTTGCATTCGATAAGGACGGCAAGGCTCATTCAAAGATGAAGCAATACCAGCTCCGGGATGGAATTTTTGAAGCGATTGCCGACCGGTTTTATAAAGATCCTACACTGGTCGCTTATGGAGAGGAAAACAGGGACTGGGGCGGAGC
>JAZBOU010000152.1:0-23289 GCA_036351275.1 Bacteroidales bacterium | reverse complement strand
AGGGGACCAGGTTCAGGGGTTTTCAGAATTCAGATTTCCAAAACCTTATTGCAATAACTTTGTTTACTTATTAAAATTAATTCCATGAAACGAACCTTCCTGTTTTTTTTACTGATCCCAGTCATTTTCATTTCCTGTGAGCAAACTTTTGTTCCAGGCGACCCATTACCTTCATGGAATGATGGGGACACCAAGCAGTCGATCATCAACTATGTTGAAAAAGTGAGCGACAAGAACAGTGATAGTTATATCGAGCCCGTCGACAGGATTGCTACATTCGATAATGACGGAACACTCTGGACAGAACAGCCCACATATTTTCAGTTCTATTTCGTCGTCGACAGATTGCGAAAACTGGCAGAAATGAATCCTGATATAGCGAATGATACTTTGGTCAGGGCTTTACTTGATCAAGGACACGAAGCGATATTCACATTCAGCGGTGAAGGGATTACCAGGGTTATTGTTATGGCTTCAACCGGGATGAACACGGATGAATACGCGGATATTGTTGAGGAATGGATCAGCACGACAAAGCACCCCGAAACCGGGATGTACTTCACCGACATGATCTACCAGCCTATGCTGGAACTACTTCAATATTTGCGTGATAACGAGTTTAAGACTTTTATCGTATCAGGTGGTGGCATTGAATTCATGCGGCCATGGACCATGGAAACCTATGGCATCCCGACACATCAGGTGATCGGGTCGACCATGGCAATTGAATGGGAGATGACAGACGACGGCCCTGTGCTCAACAGGATGCCGGAAATGAGTTTCTTCAACGACAAAACGAATAAACCAATCGCCATAAACAGGTGTATAGGCAAGAAACCGGTATTTGCTGCCGGGAATTCGGATGGAGACCTCGCCATGCTGCAGTGGTCCTATTCCAATGCCTTGCCTTCATTCCAGCTTTATGTTCACCATACTGATGCTGAGCGTGAATGGGCCTACGACAGGGATTCCCATATCGGACGCCTCGACAAAGGCCTGGATGTCGCCGCTGAAAACGGCTGGACCGTGGTGGATATGAAGAGCGACTGGAAGGTAATCTGGCCGGAAGAATAACGAAACACAAAAATCGAAAATCGAAGAACGAAAATCGAAGAACGACGAGCAAGAAACGAGGAACCAGGAACGAGGTACGAAAAATACAATACAAATAAATAACACCAGGTTTCTACAAGGAATTAATGATCGGATCTAAATAATTTTTGGTTGATGAAAGCTAATCCCATTTGGTTATTCCTGTTTTTACTCGGATGTTTTATAGCAGGCACTACGCAATCACAAACCAGTGCAAATTTCCAGGAAAAACTTGAAAAAATTGACAGTGTATTAACAACTTTGATCCCAGGTGTTGAACCTGGATTATCTATCGCAATAACAATTGGTGATCAAATTGTTTTTGAAAGATACTACGGCTTCGCCAATATCCCTGAGAAAGAAAAACTGGATGCCAGTCACGTGCTTGGTATCGCATCCATGTCGAAACAATTCACGGGAATGGCTGTCCTGTTCCTGGAGGAAGAAGGCAAACTGGATCTTGGTGATGATATCAAGAAATATTTACCTGATTTACCCCTTGATGGCAGGGACATCACGATTGCACAGCTGCTTTCGCATACAAGCGGCCTGCCTGAGATAACCAGGAATGATCATTTCATGAGCAGTATAGTTGAAAAACACACCATCAGTGGGATCATTGACATGGCTTTTGAGGGCGACTTCACAGCATACCCGGGTGAAGAATGGCGATATTGCAATACGGGATATACGATCATAGCCGCCCTGATAGAGGAATTGAGCAATAAACGTTTTTCTGCATACCTGCAGGACAGGATATTCGGCCCCCTGGAAATGAAAAGCACTTATGCGTGCGACTATGAGCACGATGCTGACAATGCGGTGCAACGATACATCCCGGATTCTTCTGCTTACATTCATGCGGCGGTGATGCACTTTTCCAACCTTATTGGAGGAGGAAGCGTGGTTTCAAACATTCATGATATGGCCATATGGGGTATCGCGCTTACCAGTGGGAATAAGCTACCGCCTAACTTCCAAACCATCTGGAAATCAAACAAACTAAACTCTGGAGAAGAAACGGGATATGGGCTTGGAATGGGTACTAACTCAATCGAAGGAAAAACATACTATTATCATCCGGGTATGGGAGACGGGATGAATTCTGTCAACCTCATTTTCCCACAGGAAAAGATCAGTATTACCGTTATCAGAAATGTATCCACACCAGAAGTTAAATCAATGGAGGCCGCATTGATTGCTGCTCAATACCTGCTCTTCTAATAGTAAACTCAGGTATAAAAATTTCCTGCAAAAGTTGCTGAACAATTAAAATCATGAACGATAAGACAGCATCAACCCTCAGGTATAGGGTCTAATATCTGAAGTCTCCGGTCTCCAGTTTTAAATATCGAAATTATCCATCGCCCATAGCCCATCGCCTAAAGCCTAATTTATTTATCTTTGCCGCCAGAAATTAAAAGACGAATACGATGGGACTTAAGTGCGGGATTATTGGGATCACCAATATTGGGAAGACCACCATTTTTAACTGCATCAGCAACACAAAGGCCGAGGCCAGTAACTTCGCTTTCAGTGCTTCCAAATCCAACATCGGTATGATCAATGTCCCGGACGACCGGCTGGGCAAGATCAATGAGATCATACAGTCGGATAAGGTCACAGCTGCTACCGTTGACATTGTAGACATACCAGGACTCACCAAAGGTTCGAGCAAAGGAGAAGGCATCGGCAACAAATTCCTGAACGATATACAGCAATGCGATGCGCTTATCCATGTTGTTCGTTGTTTCGATGATGATAATTTACCGCATATTGAAGGATCCGTAAACCCAGTCAGGGACAAAGAGATCGTTGATATGGAGCTCGTCATCAAGGACCTGGAAATGGTAGAACGTCGCATTGAACGTTTCGAGAAAGTGGCCAAATCTGGTGATAAGGATGCGAAAAAGGCCCTCGAGATACTGATTACTTACAAAGCGCACTTTGAGGAGTTCCAATCGGCACGTACCGTGCCACTGAACAAGGATGAAAAAAACTTCATCGCCGACCTGGATCTCCTGAGCGACAAACCGGTAATATATGTTTGCAATGTGGATGATGCATCCGCAGTGAACGGAAATAAGTATGTGGAAGATTTTAAAGCTGCTGTTAAAGATGAAGAAGCTGAAGTACTCATCATTGCCGGTAAGCTGGAATCGGAAATTGCCGAACTTGAAGATGAAGGCGATCGACGTGAGTTCCTTGATGATGCAGGGCTGATAGAGCCCGGTGTGAACAAAATGATCCGCTCAGCCTATGATCTGCTGGAACTGCAATCGTTCTTCACAGCAGGAAAGCAGGAAGTCAGGGCTTGGACCATTCATAAAGGCATGACTGCGCCAAAGGCCGCCGGCGTCATCCACAGCGACCTGGAAAGGGGCTTTATACGGGCTGAAGTGATGAGCTTTGATGATTTCTACAGCCTTGGATCAGAGCATGCTGTAAAAGATGCCGGGAAATTCCGCGTCGAAGGCAAAAATTATATCGTGAAAGAAGGCGATATCCTTCACATCCGTTTCAATGTTTAGGCAAAAAAAGATGGCTACCACATCATGATGGCCATCTTGAAATCAAATATTTTTACTGTGTTTTTTACTACTCTTCAACCGGGAAAGGAATAGCGTCCAGGATCTCGTATCGAATTGCTGTCAGCAGGTACGATTCCAGCAAATAGAAACGCATCCCTACGATCGGACTGGTTGCCTTGGTGATTTTCTTATAATAAGTGTCGATCAGTTTATCCTGACTTTTCGCCAGGCTGATCACTTTTTTCATCCAGGCATCAGCTTGCTCATTTGTTAGTGCAGGAAAAGCTTCAGCAAAATCAGTAAGAAGAATAATGCGTTGTTTTCCAAGTTCCTTTCGTTCTACTTCGTATGCATCGTACACTTCCCAGAAGGGCACGCGGTTTTCAGCCTTAGGCTGAACAAATTGTTCAACAATGGCTTTCTTTTCCATTCCGTAAATGGACTGGTAATAATCGATCTCCTCAACATTGGATTGGGCATACATAAAAACAGTGAAGAAGGCGCCGGCGAAGAATAATAGTAGTTTTTTCATTTCATCGTGGATTTAATTATTAATAAACTGTACCTGTATAACAAAAATACAACGGATATGTTCCTTACAAATACTCATTAATGATTAAATCACCTATAACTGTATGCCCAAAGTAAAGTTAAAGTAGCGATTGGTTTCCTTGTCGGAACTCTGTTCGCTGTCAAAAACATCAATGAATCCATGTCCGTAACGCACTTCAAACAATAACATAAGCACCTTGACGCCAACACCCCCGACAATGCCCGCATCATAGCGTACATCATGATCATCATCGAATTCGTAGGTATCCTTGTCGGTTACCCATTTCATTTGCTGATCATCATAGAAATAGTTCTTATATTTTCCGCCGATCCAGTAGCCTCCGTATGGGCCCAGGTTAAAATACACCTCTACGATCTTGATCCCGATCGTTGCCCTCAGGAGCAGGGGAACATCAATATAATTCATGGTCAACTGCGAATAGGTGGCATCCTGTGTTGAATTGATACGGGTCCCTTTCTGAATGAACATCACTTCGGGTTGAAAAGAGAATAGTCCGGATCCTGATTTCAGGAATACCGCCCCATGCCAGCCAAAAGCATAATCAGCGGAGGCATGGTGCAGGTCATCGAAACTCAGGTTTGCCATGGTCAGTCCGCCTTTGAAACCGACCGAGACCTGTGAGAAGGAGGTAAAGCTGAATAATAAAAGCAGCACTACCGGTAAAAGTACTTTTTTCATAATATGGGTTTTTGGTTAAACAATGAAGATAATAATTTCTTTTTAATCCTGGCCAAAGAGCCAGGCAACTGTGATAAATATGGTGCGGTTACTATACTTATAATCAACAGGATCAAATCCTTCCAGTTCCCGGTCGGGTTGAAGGTTCGCAAGTCCCATGGCAAAGCCAAGATTAAACAGCAGCTGATCGTATCTGTAACCCAATCCTGCATTTACACCATAATCAAGCGGACGCTGATAGTGGGCTACATCTTCATCATCGTGATCACCGGCCTCTATCTTATTTTTAAATTTGATCTTCTTGCTGTCCTTATAATCGGTTCTGATGCCATTGTCATTTTCCTCATAATCCCAGCGGTTTTTCCCTGCAATAGCAAAAGCAATATATGGCCCGATAAACAACTGTATTTGTCCGGGACCTAATCTGATACCTCCCGCGATATTAACTGGCAGCTCGAGATAGGTTACCCTTTCACGATCATAGCCCGTATAAACAAACAGGCCCGAATTCCAGCTATCCACATCATGCGCTGTTCCTTTTTTGGTAATCGACAGTGCAGGCTGAAGCGCCAGGAAATCGTTGAATTGCCAGTTTAAAAGACCGGCAACACTGAAGCCACCTTTAAATTTCACCTGTGGTTCATCCCAGTCATCGGTCCAGTTATAGGCATATTTGGATATATTCAACCCCAATCTTGGTCCGTAAGTAACCTGCGAGATCAGATTCAGACTTAAGCATACAGCCAGGATCAGCAAAAGAATTTTCTTCATAATAAAAACATTCGGTTATACACAAATTAAAATGTGAATATAAAAAAAAGGGCTGAATTTCAGCCCTTTTTTTAAATGCGTTTTTATCCGGTTATTCTGCACCGAAGAGCCATGCAACGTTGAAGAATATCGTTGAAGTTTTCTGTTTGAAGTCCTTAGGGTCAAAATCTGCACCTTCATAGTCAGGTGTTAGGTTGCTGATACCCATCTGGTAACCTGCATTAAAAAGTAATGCTTTCCACTGATATCCGATACCAAAATCAAAACCGAAATCTAATGGACGCAGGAATTTACCTACTCCTTCGATATCCATATCCTCCTCACTTACAGTACCCCTGAATTTGATCTTTTCATCCCCTTTTTCTGTTTCTTTCGTTCCATCCATATTGGTTTTGGTGTAATCATAAAAATTCCTTCCTCCCATAGCAAAAGCAAAATAGGGGCCGAGGAATATCTGTGCTGTACCCGGTCCTAATTCCATTTTACCGGCAAAATTTACCGGAATTTCGAAGTACATGATCCGGTCTCGATCATATCCATCCCAGGTATGATTTGGATGCTCATCGCTTCTTTTTTTCAGATTGTGTGCTGTACCTTTGATGGAAAACAGTGCACTTGGCTGAAATGATAAAAAGTCGAGTATCTGCATGTCCATAACTGCTCCGATGGTGGGACCCAATCGAAAGGCCAGGTAATCTTCCATGTCTGGATCATCGAAGTTCTGATTATACTTCGAAAGGTTTACACCGGCTTTCGGGCCAAACATGATCTGGCCGTAAGATGCTCCCGCAATAAGGCAGAAGGCAATCGCAAATAGTAATAGTTTTTTCATAATGCGTGTTATTTGGTTAATAGATTTGTCTTGTTAGAGCAAATATATGAAAAAACTATTCGTACAAACAAAATTTTCATCCTGGACTAAACTGAATGAATATTGATTATATCCTATTAATTATTGAAGATCAGGAATGAATAGATTCGATTATTCTGAATTCAGAATCCATTGCTGTCCGGGATAATTTATTGTAATGCGATATAGTCTTTTATTGGAAGGACCTTGGTGAAGAGGAAAATTGGGGGGCTTGCAAAGGAGTTTCATGCCGGCAATGCCTCGACTACCAATCTTCACTAATCAATGATCAATAGGATATCATCACTCATCGGGATGCCCGAAACCCGATGCCTGACACCTATTTTATTGATCAAAAACTAACTTTCCATTTTTTGCGATGACTTTGATCTCCTTATCCCGATCAATATTCCCTGCCAGGATCATCTTCGACAGTTCATTCACCAGGTTTTTCTGCAACACCCTTTTGATCGGCCTGGCACCATACTGCGGATCATAGCCCATGGCTGCGATCAACTTAAGGGCTTCGTCAGTAATATTGATGCTGATATCGTTTGCTGCAAGCATCTTTTCCAGCTGGGAGAATTGAAGCTCTACGATCTGCTTGATCTCCTCTTTGCTCAGGGGCGTGAACATGATCACCTCATCGATCCTGTTCAGGAATTCCGGCCTGATACTCTTTTTCAGCAGTTCAAATACCGCTGCCTTCATCTCGTCCAAAAGAAGCTCGTTATCCCCCTTGTCCATCTTTTCCATTCTTTCCTGTATCAGGTGAGAGCCGATATTGGACGTCATGATGACCAGGGTATTCCTGAAATCCACCGTGCGCCCCTTATTATCGGTCAAACGTCCGTCATCCAGCACCTGGAGCAGGATATTGAACACATCGGGGTGGGCTTTTTCGATCTCATCCAGCAGAACCACCGAGTAGGGTTTCCTCCTGACGGCCTCCGTCAGCTGACCACTTTCATCATATCCCACGTATCCCGGGGGCGCACCAATGAGGCGGGATACCGAGTGACGTTCCTGGTATTCCGACATATCGATCCTGACCATGGAGTTCTCATCATTGAAAAGGAACTCGGCCAGTGCTTTCGCAAGCTCGGTCTTCCCTACCCCTGTCGTGCCAAGGAAGATGAAAGAACCTATGGGCTTTCTGGCATCCTGGAGGCCGGCGCGGCTTCGCCTGATGGCATCGGAGATGGCCTGTATGGCCTCATCCTGCCCGATCACACGTTTATGCAGCTCTTCCTCAAGTTTCAGCAGCTTCTCCCTTTCGCTCTGAAGCATCCTGCTTACCGGGATACCTGTCCAGCGGGATACGATGTCGGCGATCTCCTCGGCACCTACCTCTTCATTGATCATTGGGGTGTCGCCCTGCAATTCCTCCAGCTTCAGCTTCAGGGCTTCCAGTTCACCCTGCTTTTCCTGGATCTTCCCATAACGGATCTCCGCTACTTTCCCAAAATCGCCTGCTCTTTCGGCCTGCTCTGCCTCAAATTTGAAGTCCTCGACGGCCTGTTTATTTTGCTGGATCTTTTCAACAATATCCTTTTCTGCCTGCCATTTGGCTTTCAGCTGGTTACGCTCATCATTGAGGTTTGCCAGTTCCTGGTTCAGTTTTTCGAGCTTCTGCTTGTCCTTCTCACGCTTAATGGCTTCGCGTTCAATTTCCAGCTGCCTGATCCGGCGTTCGGCATTTTCCAGGGGCTCGGGAGCAGAATTGATCTCGAGCCTCAATCGTGATGCCGCCTCATCGATCAGGTCGATCGCCTTATCCGGCAGGAACCTGTCAGTGATATAACGCTGCGAAAGTTCTACGGCAGCAATAATAGCTTCATCTTTAATGCGCACATGATGGTGTGTTTCGTAACGCTCTTTCAGTCCCCGTAATATGGATATGGCATCCATCGTATCCGGTTCGTCGACCATTACGACCTGGAACCTGCGCTCAAGGGCCTTGTCTTTTTCAAAATATTTCTGGTATTCCTTCAAGGTTGTTGCCCCGATAGCCCTCAACTCACCCCTGGCAAGTGCCGGTTTCAGGATATTGGCGGCATCCATGGCACCTTCAGAGGCACCTGCACCCACCAGCGTATGGATCTCATCTATAAAGAGCACGATCTCACCGTCGGAATCAATAACCTCTTTCACAACGCTTTTCAGGCGTTCCTCAAACTCACCCTTGTACTTCGCACCGGCGATGAGGGAACCCATGTCAAGGGAAAACACCTGTTTGTCCTTCAGGTTATCGGGCACCTCCCCATTGATAATACGGTGTGCCATCCCTTCTGCAATGGCCGTTTTACCTGTACCCGGCTCACCGATGAGGATAGGGTTGTTTTTTGTCCTTCTCGACAGGATTTGCAGTATCCTCCTGATCTCATCGTCCCTGCCGATCACCGGATCGAGCTTCCCCGACCGGGCAAGGTCGTTCAGGTTCCGTGCATAACGGTTGAGTGCGTTGTAGGTTTCTTCCACCGACCGGGAGTCGACTTTCTTTCCTTTTCGCAGCTCTTTTATGGCATCCAGGAGGTCTTTCCTGTTTACACCGTTATCTTTCAATAATCTGGCGGCAGTATCCTTACCCGAGAGTATTCCCAGGAGGATATGCTCGATAGAAACAAACTCGTCGTTAAACTCTTTCAGGTAGGATGCTGCTTTCTGCAATGCAGTGTTTGCATCCGGCGATAAATAAAGATCTGCGCTTCCGCTTACTCTGGGGAGCGCCTCTATGGATCTGTCCAATGCTACCCTGAAAACATTCAGGTCTACATTTAGTTTCTTCAAAACGAAAGGCACGACATTCTCGTCAACTTCAAGTACGCCTTTCAGTATATGCAGGTTATCAATAGCCTGCTGGCTGTTTGCAGTTGCAAGCTGCCCGGCTTTTTCAATAGCCTGCTGTGACTTTATGGTATAGTTGTTAAAATTCATTTTGTATTCTCCTTTCCGGTCATAAACCACCACTTAAACATCAAATACATTGCCATGACGTATTTTTGCCCACAAAACTGCTCTATTGTCACTAAATACAGCTGTTTTGTGACTTTTTGTCCCTTAGGTCCAGCCACTGCCCACCATCCATCGCCCATCGGCAAAGGCCTGATGCCCGATGCCTCAGACCTGAAGCCTAAATATTATATTATTTACAATTTATTTGTACTTTTGGCGTTCAAAACCCTGATTAAACAAATACCGGACTACGGGGCATTATGAAACAATTTTTCTTCCTCACTGCATTATTGTTGATCATCGGTAAATCATACGGACAGACGACCTATGATACCATAAACATCTTCCAGCAGGACGAGGCTCTTCTGTGCCACGTGGATACGGTAGTACTGGACGCAGGTTCCGAATATGTTTCTTACTCCTGGAGCACCGGGGAAACAACCCGCATGATCAAGGTCACGGAAAATGGCACATATGATGTTGCTGCCAGTACCAGTGGCGGGCAGATCGAAGAAAGTGACATTTATATCAATGTGATCCGGGCCAGCATTTTGCAGCAGGACGACAGCCTGTGCTACAAGGACACCTTATTCCTGGTGGTTGATGAAACCGATTACCGCTATCAATGGAATACGGGCAACCCGGACGACACACTTTTCAACCTGCAGGTCATCCTTCCACGTTCTCAAACCTATACGGTTCAGATTTATGATGAAATTAACAGCTGCTACGACAGTGTGAGGCTCGACATGTATCCGCGTATATACGTGGAGTTTGAGCAAAACCAGGAGAACAAGGGCTGTCCCGGAGGGGATTGTAAGGGACAGGTAAGGGTATTTGCTACAGGCGGGACGGGAAAGCTTGAAATTGACTGGGATACCCCGAACGTGGATCCCGGCGATTCAAGTTATGCCATAGGCCTTTGTGAAGGTTTTATTGGTGTGCATATTTATGATGATGCAGGGTGCAGGTTCGATACCAGTTACTGGGTTGAAGTTTGGGAAATGCCCGAAATTGTCTCTACACCGGATACCACAACCTACATACAGGATCCCCGGGTAACTTTCTGGTTTGAGAACCAGTCGGAGGACTCTATCAGTTTGAGTAACTATTACTGGTACCAGAGCAGGACAGGGATCAGTTCAAACCTGGCCAACCCTACATTTTCGTTCGATGCCATCGGGCAGGATTCCGTCTGGATCGTATATACCACCATGAACGGCTGCAAAGACTCCAGCATTACAGTAGTTACAACGGCCAGCGTTGAACTGCTGATCCCGAATGTGATGACACCCAACGGCGACGGTGCAAACGACACTTTTATCATCACTATTAAACCTCCCGAAGAAGATGATGCGGGCAGGGCAATGGGAACCGGATCGGGGAATTATCAGCCCATAAACGATTTTTACATCAGTAATGAGCTGGTGATCTTCAACCGCTGGGGGAAGAAGGTATATGAAGCGACGGACTACGCCAACGATTGGGATGGGGCTAATTTACCCGAAGGAACATACTTTTTCGTTTTAAAATGCGAGGGGACCCAGGGTGAAGATGTATTCAAAGGAGCCGTGACCATTTTACGATGAATATAACAATCAATAAGATGAAACTAAAAGCATTATACCTCATATTGATCATAAGCGGAATGGGATTGCTCGTATCATGTAACAACAGCAAGAAAGGCAAGGTGCCTGCGGATGTTGTCCATAATCCCATCACCGCATCCGGGAATTCTGATATGAAAGAGCTTCCCGTAATGGAATTTGCTGAAACCATACATGACTTCGGCACCGTGATAGAGGGTGAAACCGTCACTTACAGCTTCAAATTCAAAAATACGGGTGGCAGCAACCTGCTCATAAGCAATGTTTCCGCGAGCTGCGGCTGCACGGCGACCAAATTCACAAAGGAAGCTGTAAAACCGGGCGATGAAGGTGTGGTAAGCGTTTCATTTAATACCAAAAGAAGGATCGGTTTTCAAAATAAATCCATTACCGTGGCAGCAAATACTCAACCCAATAAAACGGTTTTAAGAATAAAAGCTAAAGTTATTTCACCTAAAGACCTCTAATAAATCCAACAATGAATATGATGAACCTAAACAGCATAATCCTCATGATGGGAGGACAGGAATCCGAAGGGAACTCACTGATGAATTTCCTCCCCCTTATCCTTATCATTCTGGTGTTCTATCTCTTCTTTATCCGTCCGCAGATGAAAAAGAGTAAAGAACAGCGGAAGTTCAGGGAAGCCCTGAAAAAAGGCGACAAAGTCGTAACCATCGGTGGCATTCATGGAAAGATCCTTGAAGTGGGAGAAAAAACTGTAACCCTCGATGTGGGGAACCAGGTTAAGATGACCTTCGAGAAATCGGCCATTTCAGCTGATCCCGGAAGCCAGCAACTGCAAAAGCAATAAATAACAAGCCGCTTTGAACGCCCGGCTCAATAATCTTGTCAACAGAGCAAAGAATCCCCGGGATAAAAATTTCCGGAACCACCTCTATATTTTCCTGATCTGTTGCGGTATTTCACTGTTCATCTGGTTTTTGATCAAGATGTCCGATGATTATGTAACGGATATACGCATACCGCTGGCATACACTAATGTGCCTGCCGATAAGCAATTGAATAACAGGGGCGATAAGCTTAGCGTTCGGCTCAGGGCAAATGGCAGCGACCTTTTTTCGGTCAAATACTTTTCAAGAAAAGATAAGATAACGGTAAACCTGCGCCAGGCGGACCTCCGCCGAAGCCGATACTTTGACAAGTACTATTTCTTAACTGAACAATTCAGTACTGAGATCAGCAGCCGGTACGATTTTGACCATACACTCCTTGGCATATCGCCCGATACCATTTACCTGGACCTAGAAGAAATAATAAGCAGGCGACTTCCCGTTAGAGTAAATGTAGACCTGGAATTCAAGCCACAGTACATGCTTTACGACAGCATTTCTGTCGCCCCTTCAGAGATCATGGTCAGCGGCCCGGCATCGATCGTTGATACCCTCTCGGTGATCTATACCGAGAAACAAAAATTTTCCGGGCTTGGCTCCAACGTAACGGCAGTCATTCCGATCATTCCACCCGTGAGGAATAAGACAGTCAGGTATTCGGAAACAGAAGTTGAATTAAATATAGCTGTCGAGCAATTCACAGAGTCGAGCATAGAACTGCCGGTAAATGGAATTACGGACGACAGCGGGATAAGCGCCATTCGAACCTTTCCTGAAAAAGTTGAGGTCACTTACAGGGTAGCGCTCAAAGACTATCCACTGGTAAAACCGGAAATGTTCCGACTGACTGCTTTTTTCAATCCTGAAAAGGACCGGGGCAAAACATTTCTGCGAGTACGAGCAGAGAAACAACCTGAATTTGTCCGCATTACGCGAATAGAACCGGATAAAGTTGAATTCATCATACAGAAATAATGCTAAAGGTAGCCATTACCGGGAATATCGGAACAGGAAAGAGTACCGTTTGCAGGATATTTGAAAGCCTTGGGATACAGGTATATTATGCCGATCCCGAAGCAAGGAAGTTCTACCAGCGTGATGCGGTCAGGGATGCTGTAAAGCAATTGTTCGGAAGCCACGTATTTGATGAAAACGGCCAGCTCATCACCTCCAGGCTTGCCGGCCTTGTATTTGGTGACGACACAAAACTCAGGCAGCTGAACGCCATCATCCATCCGCTGGTACTGGAGGATTTTCTTGCCTGGGCAGACGGCCATGTCAGTGAAAAGTACATTTTATACGAATCAGCCCTGCTTTTCGAAAGTGGCTTTTACAGGCATTTTGATCAGTGCATACTAGTGACCGCCCCGGAAGAACTTGCCATGAAGCGTGTAATGGAACGCGATGGCTTAACGGCAGATGAGTATATGACGCGACGGGCACGACAGATGCCACAGGAGGAAAAAATTCCCATGGCTGATCATATTATAGAAAATAATGAAGGCCGGCTTTTGATCCCGCAAGTGATCAGTTTACACGATCAATTTGTGCTCCGAACATCCTGATCGTCTCTCTTTTCTTATTCCCCTTCTTATGCCATTCCTGTGGCACGTATTGACTTTGCCTCTTTGTTTTATTATCTTTGATTAACTATAATTAACTCAGGAACAAGGTTATATTATCGAACTGAGCAAAAGAGCAGACTGACCAATGTTCATAAAGTGTGAATAATATAAGATGAGTATTATGGAGAAATCTGAACTTAAAGGCATCATTACGGAAGCAGTTATCAAATGTGCCGATGAAAATGGATGGGCCAATCTTGCAAAGATGGGGGCCTTTATGAGAAAAAAGGGCGTTAAGTACGGGCGGCTCTCTCGATTACTGGCAGAGCATTCTGATGTTGTCGAGATACGCATCGACGACAGCATACAACCACCTGTAGCTTATGCAAAAGTAATTACAGACGAGCCCTGATCGCCAGTATGAAATTCCTTCCCGGGGACACGATACCCGAAGAATACGGACGGTATCGTTCGTTCAGGATATTTTCTATTCCTATATCAATCGTAAGCTCATCGATCACACGATATGAAGCCTTGAAATTTAGTGTCCACCAGGATGGTGAATAGGGATTACCATCTGCATCAGTGGCATAGAGATAAGCCTTATCTCTTTCAGACGGGGCCAGGCGTTCATAAGGGATCGCTCCGTTGTAATTCGCATATAGTTCAGCCATAAACGAATTGTTCTCGAACATCAGGGATGTATTTCCGAACAGAGGTGATACATGCCTCAGGGCATAGCCTTCATCATCCTCTCCCCTGACCCAGTTTATGCCCGATTTCAGTTTAAAATAGGTGCCGAGTTTCATCACCCCCATTGCACTGATGCCATAGACCGAGGCACTGCCTGCATTTACAATTGCCTCTACCTGCGAATACTCCCCGTCGTACCATATCGAGTCCTGCCCGTTAAAGGTATAGTTCCGCCTCACCATGGCATCTATCAGGTAGGTATAGAAACCCGCGACCTCCAGTACCAGCAGGTCACCAAAGCCCTTTTGCAGGCTTGCATCCAGACTGTAGGCGTATTCGGGCTTGAGGTCAGGATTGGGGACAACCACATTGCCTGGCGCGGAATCGAAAACTTTACCCACATCATCCAGGTTGGGTGCCCTGAACCCTGAAGCCAGGTTGAGTTTTATCAGCCAGCTTGCAGCGGGTTCCCAACTGAGGCCGGCGCTACCGTTCAATGCACCTGTATTGATCCGGATCTCATCAAAGGGAAAACTGTTTAAGGAAGTATCTGCAAATGTTGAGTAGAGGCTGACATAATTATACCGCAGGCCCGCAAAAAAGCTCAGGTTCTCCTTGAAACGGTGTTCATAGTTCAGATATGCTGCAAGGGTATAATAATCATTATCCCCATCGGGATAACGCGTTCCTGTTTTTGCTTCTTCACTGCTGATGTAATCACGCAAAAAAGCTGTCGAAACCACATTATTGTAGATGCCCTCGATACCATAGAAGAAACGGTTCTTTGCATCCAGCCTTTTCTCCACGTCAATATTCAGTGTGTACATATCGAGTTCCTCATTCTGGACCTTAAACCAGTTATCGGCAAACTTCCTGCTGTGCCTGCTTTCTTCAAAGTGCTGCCAGGCCAGGCCTACTTTCATCTGTGTAATGAGCATGTTATTGAGTTGCATTTCAGCTGCAAGCATATTCATCATCCAGACCTGCGGACCATAATACCAGCTGGCATATTTCAGTGTGTCGTTGTTGCTGTATTGCAGCAGCCTGTCATACCTCGGCACATCGGAGGTTTCAGAATAGTAAAACCCGTACTTCAGGTCGAGCCATTCCAGCGGGCGGTACCTGAATTTCTGCATAAGGTTCAACTGGCTGTAACCGGAGTAATATTGTTTTTTCGGATCGGTGTTGTTCACCATGATATCCGTTCCGCCCTCGGTCTTTACATATTGCCTCCTGAGGTATTCATCAGGCCCGTTGGCACCCATTACAAGATCATCGAACCAGCTGTTGGAAAAACTGGTAACTGAAGCAAATTTCCTGCCTGATAGTGTTAAATCGATATGTCCTGTGCGTTCGTTGTTGGCTGAAGAATACCGCCCAACAATGTTCACTGAAGTCATGAATTTCCTGTCGGGGGACAAGGCCGGATCGAGGGTCATGAAATTCATTACCCCGCCAAGGGCATCACTGCCATAGATCACCGTTCCCGGCCCAAGTATCACTTCCGTACGCTCCAGGCTGAACGGGTCAATAGCGATCACATTTTGCAGGTTTCCGCTTCGGAAAATGGCATTGTTCATCCTCACGCCATCCACGACGATAAGCAATTTGTTAGCCGAGAATCCCCTGATCATAGGGCTCCCGCCGCCCAGCTGGCTTTTCTGAATAAACACCTCACCGCTGGATCCAAGCATATCTGCAGTGGTTTGCGGATTTTCAAGTTGCACACGCTCGGCCGGGATGGAAATAACTTTATTGGGAATCTCATCCGATTCCTGTTCAAAACGCGTGGCTGAAATAATGATCTCGTCAAGGGCCACCGACTTCTTCTCCATGAATACCGAGAAACCGGCATTTGAGATTTCCCGGAACGAATACGATATGGTTTGATATGCCGCATGCTGGAAAATAAGCGTATCAGTATCGGCAAATGAAGAGATGTCGGCTATGCCATAAATATTACTAAGTGCGGTTTTGAGATGTTCCGGATTGTAGATCGCAACATTTTCGATGGGTCGCTGGCTCTTAAAATCCTTTACCTGAACTGTTTGTGCATAGGCAGTATGCTGCCATATCCCTAAGAAAATACATAATAGCAGTATACGCCTGAAACGGTTTTGTTTCATTCTTCAGCAATTAAGTTATCCGGGGACGGCCCCGCTCCACGCTGAAATATCCAAAAATCGTGCTAAACTTATTGCTTGACGACTTTTATTGTATCATTCATCGTATCCGAACTGATGTTGATGAAATAAAGTCCGGATCCAAGGGCATCCATATCAATATTCAATTGCTGTTTTCCTTCAGGATATGACCGTTCACCCAGGTCTATAACTTTGACCCCCAGTACATTATACACCCCGATCCTCAGGTCTGTAATTTCTTCAAGATGGATCAACAGCGTAGCATTCGTATATACAGGGTTTGGGAAGATTTTCATTGATCCTTTCGGAATATTGATATATTCATCCGTAAGCGTACCGATATCCGGCACCTCCAGCTGCACGTCGGTATAAAGCCTGTATTCGCCGGCACTCAGGTTCAGTACCATATTGAGATCCGCTACCTCGATTTCCTCACCCGTGAAATACTCATACCATGTACCGGCATGGGCAAAATCAGCTTCAATCCCACCTTCTTCCACATCGAAGTTTCCCGCAATAAACACATTCATGCTGTCATGATCCAGGCGGATGCTTTTCATTTCCCCACCTACATTCAGCATAAAGTTTTCCGTCTCGAAAACATCGTGTTCTGTCGTCAGATGGGTGAGTGCCGAAATGAATTTGTAGGTATAATTCCTACGCCAGTCATCGAAATAGTCCCACCTAACAGGTTTTTCACCCAGCCTCCCGTTAAAATCGATGGAATAATCGTAGCCAAGCTCCCCGAACTGCCAGAGCATTTTTGGCCCGGGTATGGTATAAAAGAACGCTGATGCCAGCCTGACCCGTGCCAGTGCATTCCCGACTAACTTTACATCGTATGAACCGCTGGTATCGGAGTTACCATAGGTGATGTTCTTGAACATCACCCGCTCCTCATCGTGGCTTTCCATGTATCCCACAAGCTTGGGGTCATTCCAGTTCCTGGCCTGGTAAGACATTCCGGAAAAGTCGGATTTCCCTCCGTCGTGGTAGCCCATTGAAGCTTCTGAATAATTATAATTGTGGTTCCCCCAAAGCAGTATGCCAAAATCAGCAAGCACTTTTTCCTCTGAATTTTCGGCAAGGTGCTCCATGATGATGATGGCATCTTCGTTATGATCCCAGATCTCGTTCGACATCCGCTTCAGGTTAAAAATCCTACCAGAGTCGTAATTGCTCCCCCATGGATCATCGTCACCATGATAGGTATTGCTGAAGCCCTTTGTAAAATCAAAACGGTAGCCGTCAATATGATATTCGCCCATCCAGTAGGCATTCACACTATCGATAAAATTCCGCGTGTACTGGCTTGAATGGTCAAAATCGTATCCCCAGTGAGCATCAGGATTGGCAAAATTATGTTCCTCGTTATACCATGGATTATCAGCCGAGGGCCTGTTCCCTTCAAAATACATCTGCACAAGAGGTGACTGGCCGTATGAGTGGTTTAACACGATATCAAGCACTACAGCTATATCGCGGGCATGGCACTCATCTATCAGCAGTTTGAGCTTGTCTTTGGGTCCGTAATATTTATCGGGAGCAAAATAAAAGGAAGGATTATACCCCCAGCTGCTGTTGCCTTCAAATTCGTTCACCGGCATCAGTTCCAGCACGTTCACTCCCAGGTTTTTAAGATAATCAAGGGTATCGGCAACCGCAGCATAGGTATGTGCTTCTGTAAAATCCCTGACCAGCATTTCATAAATGACCAGGTCGGTTATTTTTGGCTTGCTGAAATCATCATGCTGCCAGCTATATGCTTCCTGCCCGGTTTCCAGTACGCTAACGATTCCGTGTGTTTTGCCCGACGGGTAATCGATCAACCCAGGGTACACCGGTTCACTGATATATGGATCATTGGCCTCGTCAAGTATTTTATCGGCATAAGGATCTGCAATATATAGTTCCTCGTCAATAATATACTGGAACGCATATTCAACACCGGGTACCAGGTCGTTGATGGTCACCCAGTATCTTGCCCATGCGTCATCTGCTGATTCGGTGGTCCGTTTCAATTTGTATTCGGGCCCGACTTCCCAGTGACTGAAGTGACCGTGCACATATACTGAGTTTTTATAGGGAGCAAGCAACACCAGGGTAACCGTGTTTTCGTCGATATAGTTTATCCCGTCCCGAACACCCATGGGAAGGCTTTCCACCTGCGTTTCGCCCCTGACATAAAAATAGGTTGAATCATATACCTCCTCCGCTCCTGCCTCAGCTTTTACCTTGATACGGGATTTGGTTTCGGCCTGCATGCCGGCCGTTACGGTATAGGATATCGAGCTTTCTGTGGTAGACGCCACTTCTACATTATCCACGTAGAGTGTAATGGTATCCGATCCGAGGGCGTCGGCTTCGACCAGGATCTGTTCGCCCGGATCAACGAAATAAGGCGTTTGGGCAGGAGATCCAATCGCCACCTGCAATCCTTCTTCATATACTTCGATGAACAGGTCGATTGTCTGTGTGTAGGTATCGGCACTTCTGAATACAAATGCCATGCTTTCGATATCATCGGTGGGTATCGCATTGTAGAATTGCCTTATGGAAGGAGTGATCTCAAGGCTGTATTGATCATTGCCGAGTGCTGTGAGGGCCGGCTGGACGTCATTATCGCCCCAGTCACCAATTACGTTCATCCATTGTGAATTGCCATTTTTCAACAGGCCTGTATGGGAGTAAAGTATACCCGAATAGCCTTCCAGTGGCGTTCCCGTGGCATCAAAGTATACCGTAACGGCTTCATCTGCGAGCGGGAGTGCAGGATCGGAGGAGATCACCTGGCTGTGGGCTGAAATAACGAAAAGCAGGCTAAGGAAAAGTAGTGTAAGTTTCTTCATTATAAGATCGGTTAGAGGCTGCAAAAATACTAATTTTTAGGGTATTATCGCTATTTAAGGGGCATCTGAAGAGTTAAAAAAACAAAAAAAGGCTGCCTCTCCGAGGCAGCCTTTAATAAAAACAGTTATTTAATCTTAACCTTCTGTGATAGTAATCGTTTTTGCATCATCGTTGGCAGCATCGATCACGAGAGTGATAGTGAAAGCGCCTTTTTCGCTGACACCAAGGTTTCCGCCAAGGTCGATAACCTTATCAGAAGAAGCATTAACATCGAGGTTGCCATAGCCGGCATCGAAGTTCGCACCACCTACCGGAGGAGCTTCTCCGTTTTCGGTCCTAACTTTGAAACCTTCGTTGGCTTCAATGATCATGCTTGTCCATGTCCAGGTATAAACGTCGCCGTTAACGGTAGGAACACCAGCGTTATCAGCAAGCAGTTTGTTACCCCATGCCCAGCCACTCGGGTCAGGAACGATTGCGTTCGGGTTATCTGCACTAACACCGGTACCAACAGCATCACAAACAACGCCGTCCCAGTTGGTAAGCGGGAGGTCACCTGTTTTGGTTGCCGTAGCGGTATAGCCGCTGCCGAGTGTGTAATCAAATTCAATGGTATAGATGCCCGGAGCATCATTCACCATGTTATCACCACCGGGAACGAGCGCATCAAGTGCACCACCGAAGTTTGTGTTTACCTTAACGTCGTCTGTACCAACGGTGTCGAGTTCGATCTTCCAGCCGTTTGAATAGCGGAATTTCCAGTCGCCGCCGCGGAGTTCCATGTCGTTGATCTCCCAACTCATGGTAGTCGCGTTAAATGCTGACTCATCAAGAACTGTAGATGTTCCCCATCCATCAGGAGTGGCAGCACCGATGATTCCCCAGTGTACATGGGCCACAACACCGATCATAAGATCCATGTCGATCACTACGTGATACATGCCATCCGCTGCAACCTGGAAAGCTGCTTTGTTGGCTTCAGAGACTGCACCGCGCAGGATGACACCGTCTTTAGGCTCATCTGTAGTAGGTTCGGCAACAACACCCCAATCGGCACCCGGCCCGTAAGTGGTATATACTGAACCTTCAACTTTTACGATGTTGAAGTCGGTACCACCTTTGAGCGGAATGTAGAGTTCATAGAGGCTTGCGCGTTCTTCCTGGGTTACCTCGTTACGGGTAACAGCCATCATGGCATCGGCATTGTAGCCGGTGAAAGCAGTGGCCGCACCGGTCACATAGATACCGTCAAGAACGATAACTGGAGGTGTGTCATCGTCGTCATCATCATCCTTTTTACAGGCTGACATAACAACCAATCCTGCAAGCAGGATCATAGTAATTACTTTAATTGAATGTTTAAGCATTTCTCTTAATTTTTAGTTAATAAAAAAAGTTATTTATACTCTTGATTGTTTTAAGTTTATTCTAATCCAAAAGGTTCGGATTCGCATCTGTCGCCCACTTCGGGATGGGGAATGTTTCCCTGTCGGGGCCTGAGGCGCTCTTTTCCCACCAGGCCATGCCGAACTTTCCAAAACGGATAAGATCCTGCCTGCGGTGACTTTCGCAATAAAGTTCACGCCCCCTTTCTTCCAGGAGCATGTCCAGGTCCCAGCCACCAAGAGGATCAACACCAGCCCGCTCGCGTATATCAACTATGTAATCATCCCCATTCATTCCCTGGCGGATCAGCACTTCTGCCTTCATCAGGTAAAAGTCGGTGATCCGGAAGATCGGGAAATCGTTGCTGAGGTTTTCCTTTGCCCCCATGGCAATTTCGTATTTCCCTATCCTGGCCCCGGTAGTCCTGATCTCGGCAGCTGTATATTCTGCTTCCGACATGGATAGCGCAGGAAGGTAGGGATCAATATCGAGTGGTTCGTTCGTGGTTCCGTCGTAGATCTCTGCGCCACCGCTGGTATATTGCTGTCCATAAATGTTATATGCGTCTTTCCGGATATCGCCATTCTCATAATCATTGAAATGGTCGGGAACAATAGCAAAGCCATTCCATGGCCCTACCGGCATATCATATGTCAGGTTACTCTGGTAATGCAGCGTACGCATGTGTATCCTGAATCCCTGGAAGTTATCTTCATCATAAGGAATGCTGAAGATGATCTCGGAAGAATTCTCGTTATTGGTTTTAAACGGATCCAGCACGTTGCCGGCCAGGCTGTATGGCCCGTCCAGTACGCTGTCGATATACATTTCTGCCTTTTCCCACTGCGGGGTTCCGGTGTACACTTCAGCATTGAGATAAAGTTTGGCCAGGAGTGCATAAGCGGCATACTTATTCATCATGTATTTGTTATCAATGGGCTTTAGATATGGCAGCGCATCGGTAACAGTTTGTACGATACTGTCGAAGATAGCGGCCCGGGGCTCTTTAAACGGCTTTTCGGGCACACCTCTCGAGGTAGTGAGATAAGGTGCATCGCCGTAGTTATCGATCAGCAGATAGTAATAAAAGCTGCGAAGGGCTTCCATCTCCTTGATCTTTTTGTTAACCGTTTCATTCTCTGCAAGATCCCTCAACATATCGAGGGTACTGTTGCAGGTGGTGATCCCCTGCCAGAAGTGATCCCACATCCGGTTCACGCCTTCATCGTCGTTGGTCCATTCATGGCGGTGCATATTCACCCACTTGCCACCATCGAACCAGTCGGCACCACGAGTTGGTCCACAAACCAGGTCACCGGTCATGATCTGTGCCAGGAACCACCAGCCTTCATCATCTGCATAGGTCCTTAGCTTGGAATATGCATTTACGGTCAGGTTAGCGACCTGGGCTTCATTTTCGGGGTACTCATCCCCAGGTATTTTGTCATAGACTTTCTCTTCAAGTTTGGTGCATGAAGCTATGACAATAAAACCGAGTGCTATTAAGAATATTCTTTTCATGTTGTTACTCCTTCATTATATTTTACCCCTGATTCCGATTGTAAACGTCCTTGTCTTGGGATATACGTTATACTGGTCGATCCCGAAGCTCAGGCCTTCTATCTTGGTTTCCGGATCGGCACCCGAGTAGCCGGTGATCGTAAACAGGTTATTGCTGGAAATGTAAAGGGTTAATTTCTTGAAGACATTATGATTTTCGCCGAACTGGAAATCATACGAAAGCGCAAGGTAGTCAAGTCTGAAGAAACTTGCATCTTCCACATAAAAATCTGCCAGGCTGGCAGCAGAGGTCCTTCCCTGGTCGTACCAGTCGAGGGCATCAGGATTGGCATTCAGCGACTCCAGCAGGCCCGGATCGTCGAAGAACATCCGTGTGGCATTGTACACCTTGTTCCCGATCATGGCCCTGAACGAGAAGTCGAGGTGCCAGTTCTTGCGATATGTCAGGTAGTTCGACCATCCAAACTCAAGATCCGGTGTGGCGTACCCGATCACAGTACGTTTTGCTTCTGACAGATTCTTGGTGAAGCCACCTGAAGCGGATTCATAAACGAATTCACCATCCTGGAGTGCAACATAGGTTGGCAGGTAGAACGCACCGATCTGCTCCCCTTCGATCATGCCAATGGTATAATATTCCTCCCCAACCAGGCCACGTCCTGAAATATATCCTTCCTTCCTCACACCATCTTCCTCATTGAAATATTCACCCAGGTCGTTAACAACTGTTTTGTTGTGCGCAATATTGAATGAAGTTTTCCAGCTGAAGGTGGATGTTGTAACCGGAAAACCCTGCAGGAACAATTCAATTCCCATGTTTTCCATCTCACCCGAGTTGGCCCATGTCCTGGATGCCAGGTTCGGTGGAACAGGCACATTGTATTCACCCAGCAGGTCGGTTGTTTTTTTCTGATAGACCTCAAGGCTACCGCTCAACCGGCCTTTCCAGAATGAGAAATCGACACCGATATTGATCTCGGAGGTTTCCTCCCATTTGAGGTCGGGATTCGCATTCCAGGCAGGAGAGAAGGTAACCACTTCCTGTCCTGTTTCAGGGTTTATTGCTTTCCCTGAAGGCTCCCAGACCACCAGGCTGCGGTATTCACCGATCTCCTGGTTACCGGAAACGCCATAGCTTGCCCTGAGCTTCAACTGGTCGAGCCAGTTTACTCCGCTCATGAATTCTTCGCTGTGGATATTCCAGCCAATGGCCCCGGT
>JAZBOU010000151.1:0-2125 GCA_036351275.1 Bacteroidales bacterium | reverse complement strand
CTTTGCTGAATTGCTTTTCACTTGAGGCATCAAAATAAGTCCCCACGCAGTCGAATGCATCTCTAAAATTCCTTCCTATCCCGATGACGAATGGTTTCAGGATGATGCCAAGCCTTTGAAGTTCCTTGGATACCTCACAGGGATCTCCGCCGCACTCCTCGATGCCATCGGTGATCAGGATAATTATATTCCTGCAGTTGTCGCAGGGTGGGAAATCCCTTCCGGCCTTCTGGAGCGAATGGGCAATGGGTGTGGTGCCTTTGGGTGTAAGGCTGTTCAGCCTGTGTTTGATCATCTCAAAATTATCCTTGCCAAAAGGCACTTCCAGCCGTGTATCGTCACAATCCTGAGGGGGATAATGTTTCTGGTGGCCGTAAACCCTTAATGCTAATTCGAGGTTTTCATAGTTCTGCAGGCTGTCCAGTACCTTAGACATGATCTTCCTGGCAATATTGATCTTGATATCACTCTGCCAGCGACCGTACATGCTCTGGGAAGCATCAAAAACAAAGAGGATACGCGTTACGGTCTTGGCTTTACTGTTTTGCTGCCCCTGCGCTTGTGCTGTGGAGGATAGCAGAAATAGAAATAGCAATACAAATAGAATGTATGTACTTCTTCTGTTCAACATTGAGTGGTACAGGAGTTATTAATAATCACCTAAAGTTTCTTCAAGCTGGGCCAGGGCATCCATGGCCTGTTCATCGTTGGGCGGCACGCCATGCCAGAGGTGCGTACCCATCATGAAATCAACGCCGTATCCCATCTCGGTATGCATCACTATGATCAGGGGCCGGCCTTTTCCAGTTTCTTCTTTTGCTCTTTTCATGGTGCTCAGGATATCGCTCATCTCGTTGCCATTCATCTCGAGCACTTTCCACCCAAAAGCCTCCCATTTGGCACGCAGGTCCCCAAGGTCGAGCACCTTCCGGAGCGGACCATCAATCTGCTTCTGGTTGTAATCGACAGTAACGATGAGGTTGTCTATGCCTTTACCGGCAGCAAACATGGCTGCCTCCCAGATCTGTCCCTCCTGCAACTCGCCATCTCCAAGCAGGCAATACACCAAGTGCTTATCCCTGTTCAGCTTCTTTGCAAGTGCTGCACCATTGGCTACGGAAAGGCCCTGTCCCAGGGAACCCGTGGCGATCCTCACACCGGGCAATCCCTCATGGGTTGAAGGATGCCCCTGCAACCGCGAATCGATCTTCCTGAAAGTAGCCAGCTCTTCGATCCCGAAATATCCTGATCTGGCAAGCACACTGTAAAGCCCTGGGGAAATATGGCCATTGGACAATATGAAAATATCCTCATTTTTACCATCTAAATCGAAGAGCCCGGGATCATGCTTCATGATCTCAAAGTACAATGCAACGAAAAAATCAGCACAGCCCAGTGATCCTCCCGGATGTCCTGATTTTGCACCATTTACCATCCTGATGATGTCTCTCCTCACCTGGGATGCAATTCGCTCTAGCTCTTCGACTGTGTACCTCGCCATTTTTCAATCAAAAATACTTGAATTTGAATAATCACAAGTACATTGTTAATAAAATTGAATAATATTATTGTCGGTGATCAGTGATCACTGATCACTGAACAGAAATGTTTAATTTTAGCCTCCAATTTTATATCGATGAAGGCTGTTTTTTATTGTCTGTTTTCATTTTGGTTACTATTAGCCTCTATATCGCAGTCCTATTCACAGACAGGGATGGAGCAGTGGGTGGATTCTGTTTTTAACAGTCTTACCGGGGAAGAACGGATTGCACAGCTCATGATCGTGAGGGCGAACCAGCCGGGTAAAAAATACAACCATGAAGTAAGCCGGTATATCAGGAAATACAATATTGGAGGGGTGACCTTCTTCAGAAATGATATTATGGAGCAGGCCCTGATCACCAACAAATGGCAAAACCTGGCCAAAACGCCCCTGTTTATTTCCATAGATGCCGAATGGGGACTGGGCATGCGGCTCGACAGTACTACGGTGTTTCCATTCCAGATGGGGCTCGGAGCCATCGCCGGTGATAGCCTGATCTATGCCATGGGCAAACGCATTGCCGAAGATTGCCGCAGGATAGGGGTGCACATGAATTTTGCCCCGGTGGTGGATATTAATTCG
>JAZBOU010000150.1:0-10446 GCA_036351275.1 Bacteroidales bacterium | reverse complement strand
CTGTATACCTTCTTCTTTAGCGGGAATTCGAATTTCATACATCTGTCTGCCTAACAGATCGTAAATACACATTGAATATCGGATATTGGATGTTGAATATCGAATATTCAAAGTATGCATTGCAGGGTTGGGATAGATAAAGATTGGCTCTTGTTCAGTCAATTCATCATCAACTCCAATTGCATTGCAATACGCAGCGTTCCAGGGCTCACTATATACGTACATATTATTCTGAAAAAAACATATGAATTCTGTTGTAAAAAAACCGGGACCGCAATTTTCAAAATGTATTGGACTAAGCAATCCCAATGTACTGCCAATCCCTTCAATCCAATAGCCATATCTGGAATTTGCCATTGGCTCGTAGGTATAAAAAGCAAATCTCTTTCTGAATTCACCAAGCACCTCTACAGAATCAATATCAGTAACAATATGTCTCACATATAGTAAGGTATCCAAATAAGGATAATAAGCAGGATCAATTAAATGACTCAAGGTATCCCCGACCTGAGCATTAAAATCATATAAAATCAATTCGTTCACTACATTAACAATGCAGGGTACTTCAGTTTCTTGTGCTGCTAAAAAATAGACACGTTTTAATGAGTCCTCACGAATACAACCTATATATTCCCCACCTACAGTATCGTTTATCCCATGCTCATGTTTTGAATAAACTTTTGAATATGTTTGATTCCCAAGAATAGTATCACCTGACAAATAATACTTCTGATCCCAACCGATCTCAAACCATCCAACATACTCTAACCAATATGCATTTGAAGTTGGGAAGGGTGTATATTGTTGTGCAAATAAGGAATTTATCGCCAGCGCAAAGCATATGGCAAATACTGTTATTGGCTTTCTAAAATTCATTATTATTCTTTATTGATTTATTTGTCGTTTCTGAATTAAAAATACTAATATTTTATCACATTGGCTAATTACCATATCACTACTTCGAATAATCCATCACCCCTCCCAAACCCTCCCCATGTCAGCTTGCTGTCTCCGATCAAATATCCCTGGGGGAGGGCTGTTTTTTTTCGTAACCAACATGCCTGAATAGCGAATAATGAACAGGGAACATGGAAGTTGTATCGTTGAACGTTTAGCATGTATCGTTTAGCGTTTAACGTATGATTATCCTTCAAAACAAAATGGGAATATTGAATCAGTCAATGCCTAATTCCAGAATGCTTGATGAGGTATATTTAAAAAACAATGAATCGATATTATAATCAGGGTCATTGTAATAATAAACTGAAATCAAGCCATATTTAGAATTTACTGTAGAATATAACCAAATCTTGGGGTCAGGATATGGATCTAAGATTTTTGACAGCACTATGGTTTCTTCTTCTGAGTCTTGTAGTAAAACAAGCTGGTACCGAATAGGATCTGTTCCAATGATGGAACCAGAAAAGATATAGGTACTCGCAGGAGGCATTGGATACCAACAGAAGGATCGCATACCCCAGGGTTCATTTTGGAAGACTAATTCCCCCCTATCGTTATATACAAAAAGTTTAATCGTATCGTTAAGTGATCTTATTGGTTTACGCTTTGGCCCTATGTATGAGAAGTAACCACTCTCGAATAAAAGCATATTGGATGTGAAATAATGAGGAAGGTTAGAGTGCGTTTTTACTAATCTGCCTAATGTATCATAAACTTTTATTTCACACGTACCATCAACACATTCTACAAATCCAATACTGTGTGCTTTGGGGGAAATTATAAAGTTTATGCAATTAGGAGGAATAGCCATTACGGTATCCTTAAATACTGTAACCCCAACAGTCTCATTATTTTCAGACTCTTTTATAACTTGATCAGCAATTGATATTTTACATCTATTACTTTCATTATCAATGCCTTGAGACATGGAAGATGTGCCTACAACAAGTGCTATTACCAATAGTATAATTCTGCGATTCATTAAACGAGTTTTCTAATGGTTTTGCGTAAAGATATTGAAATTATCTAGCTCTGTTATATCTCAAGAATAAATGGAGCATTTAAAGTGGGCAATGCAGAATGGACAATGTTTAGGGCCCCAAACCCTCCTTGCTCCTTGCCCCTTGCACCCTGCACCCGAATTTAGTATCTTTATCATCAACATATAATTAACCCAAAAACAATTCCAATGAAAAATTTATTGTATGCATTCATCATGCTGAGCTTTTTCCTGTTCTCCTGCGGAGGTGGCGGAGAGAAAGCTGCCGACAATACCGATGAAGCAGTAAAAACAGAACAAAGTGATGCAGTTGATGAAGCTGGTGATCTCACTATTAAGGATTGTGACGAATTCCTCGATCGGTATGACGAGTGGACCGACGAATACCTGAAGGTAGTGGAATCGTATTTAAAAGATCCGGCCAACATGGAGGTGAATAAGCGCTATGTAGAGCTTACTGAATCACTTTCCACCTGGGCTACCGACTGGGTAAGTTACGCACAATGCGCTTCAAAAGAAAAGTATGCCCAGCGTTTTGAGGAGATAGGCGATAAACTTGAGAAAGGCCTGGAAAAACTCGGATTGGGCAACTAAGTTATTTTTCATCCTTTGGCTGGTTGACAGATTTCGGTTATTTTTGCAGCCATAAATCTGCAACTATGAATACAATAACCGCAACCGACTTTAACTTTCCCGGGCAAAAAAGTGTTTACAAGGGAAAGGTACGTGACGTATACAATATCAATGACGAACTTATGGTGATGGTGGTCTCCGACCGCATCTCTGCTTTTGATGTAGTGCTGCCGAGGGGCATCCCTTACAAAGGCCAGGTACTGAACCAGATAGCAGCCAAATTCCTGGATGCCACTGCCGACATCGTTCCCAACTGGAAGATCGACGTGCCCGACCCCATGGTTACCGTGGGCCGTTATTGCAAGCCTTTCCCGGTAGAGATGATCATCAGGGGCTACCTGACGGGAAGTTCCTGGCGGACCTATAAAAAAGGCGCCCGTGAGATCTGCGGGGTGCCTATACCGGATGGCATGAAGGAGCACCAGGCCTTCCCTGAACCGATCGTTACACCTACCACCAAGGCACAGGAGGGTGCACATGATGAAGATATCTCGGCAGAAGAGATCCTGAAACAGGGGCTGGTCTCGGAAGAGGATTATTTCCTGCTCGACAAATATACCCGGGAACTTTTTCAAAGAGGTTCGGAAATTGCAGCCAAAATGGGACTCATCCTGGTTGACACCAAGTATGAATTCGGCAAGATCGGAGACCAGATCTACCTTATCGACGAGATCCATACGCCGGATTCATCAAGATATTTCTATGCCGACGGCTACCAGGAACGCCAGGATGCCGGTGAGAACCAGAAACAGCTCAGTAAAGAGTTTGTGCGCGAATGGCTGATGGATCAGGGCTTCATGGGACAGGAAGGACAGGAAGTACCTTTTATGTCAGATGAATTTGTCAACTCCGTTTCGGAACGTTATATCGAGCTATATGAAAACATCACGGGCGAAAAATTCGTGAAATCCGACATCTCGGATGTACTGAACAGGGTCGAGAAAAATATTATTGATTACCTTTCGAAATAAAGCTGCTGGCTGCTGGTTTTTGGCCGCTTGCAGGTTCTGGATTCAGGTTTCAAGCCTCATGCTCCAGGCCTCATGCCCCAGACCCACCTGGCACCTAACACCTAACCCTAACACCTGGCACCTTATATGATACCCTTCAGCCCACCCCGTATCGACCAGAAGATCATCGACGAAGTGAATGAGGCTTTGAGGTCGGGATGGATCACTACCGGCCCGCGCACAAAGAAGTTCGAGAAAATGATCACGGCCTATTCCGGTCACCGATCTACCCTGTGCGTAAACTCAGGCTCGGCCGGGCTGGAACTCATGTTGCGGTGGTATGGCGTCGGTAAAGGCGATGAGGTCATCGTTCCGGCATATACTTATTCCGCTACGGCCAATGTGGTGGTTCATTGTGGAGCCACTCCCGTGATGGTCGATGTAGGGGAAGATTTCAATATCGATCTCGAAAACACCAGGCAAGCCATCACGGAGAAAACCAAAGTGATCATCCCGGTCGACCTGGCAGGCCTGCCCTGCGATTACGAGGGACTCAACGCCCTCGTAGACGATCCTGCGATCAGCAGCAAATTCACAGCCGGAAGCCCGGAACAGGAAACGCTGGGGCGCATACTGGTTCTGGCCGATGCAGCACATTCGATCGGTGGCAGGTATAAAGGCATGCATACGGGTGCCCTGACCGATATTACCGTGTTTTCTTTCCACGCCGTTAAAAACCTGACCACGGCTGAAGGCGGGGCAGTGTGCCTGAACCTGCCGGCACCTTTTGATAATGAAGAGATCTATAAATACCTCTGCATAAAATCACTCCATGGACAAACCAAGGATGCACTTTCTAAAACACAGGCCGGAAACTGGCAATACGATGTGATCGAAGCCGGGTATAAATTCAATATGACCGACATACAGGCGGCCATGGGCATGGTGGAACTGGAGAGGTACGACAGTGACATGCTTGTGAAGCGGAGGCATATCTTCGATATGTACAGCAAGGCCTTTTCCGCCAGGGACTGGGCCATAGTGCCTCCATATGAGACGGATGAGAAACGCTCTTCATTCCATGTTTACCTGCTGCGGATAAAAGACATCACCGAAGAGCAGCGGAATGACATCATCAGCAAAATATTCGAAAAGCAGGTTTCTGTGAACGTGCATTTCATCCCGTTGCCGATGTTAAGCTATTACAAGAATGCCGGTTATAATATCGATTGTTATCCGAAAAGTTATGAGAATTACAGCCGGGTGATCTCGCTTCCGGTATATTACGATCTGACTGACGATCAGGTCGAAACCGTCATTGATGCGGTCACCACATCCGTCGAGGAAGTCATCCTATGATCAAGCGTTTATTCGACATACTGCTTTCCCTCCCGGCACTTTTAATTTTGTTGCCTTTCATGCTCATTATCAGCATCTGGATCATTGTCGATTCCAGAGGTGGGGCATTTTACCGCCAGCAAAGAGTAGGAAGGCATAATCGTAATTTCAGTATGCTGAAATTCAGGTCGATGCATCCGGGAGCCGACAGAAAGGGACTGCTCACCGTTGGCGGTCGCGACCCCCGTATCACACGGGCAGGCTATTTTTTGCGCAAAGCCAAGCTCGACGAGTTGCCCCAACTTTTCAATATCCTGGCCGGTCAGATGAGTATCGTCGGTCCGCGCCCGGAGGTAAGGAAATATGTCGACCTCTACAATGAAGACCAGATGAAGGTGCTTGATGTCAGGCCGGGGCTCACCGACTATGCTTCACTCGAATACATCAATGAAAGTGAGATCCTGTCACAACACGATGATCCTGAGAAAGCATATATTGAGGTCATTATGCCCGCAAAACTTGAACTCAACCTGAAATACATCCGTGAAAGGACAATGGGCAAGGATGTTCGCATTATCCTGCAGACCCTGGGCGGTATGTTCAAATAAAAGTTTGATTTATCAGAGTCATTTCGAGTGAAACGAGAAATCTGAGTTTTCAGGGAGTACAGATTTCTCACTTCGTTCGAAATGACCATTTGTACGAATAGACTTTTGAAATGCTAAAGCGCCGAAGCCAATTTCTTCAACTCTTCCGCTTTTTCGGCATTTCCCAGCTCTTCATTCAGGGCAATGAGTTCGCCAAACACCCTTTTAATAATGGTGCGGTTGCTGCAGGGACTGAAATATGTTTCATTGTGGATGAGTTTCATCTGGCGGATATAGGCTTCGATCTCGTTATGGGTAAAAAGGGCCCCGCGATTGAAAGGATTGATATAAAAAAGGGCGCTGTGTTCTTCCGTAACTTCCTCCACACCCTGTTCCATGTCCATGTAGGCCAGCACAAAATGATTTGGAAGGTCGACACCATACACCGGGAGTTTTAGGCTGCGTGCGATGATGATGTAAAGGATGCCGATAGACAAAGGACTGCCTTTTCTGGTTTCCAGCAGTATGTTCATATAAAGGTTTTCGGGACTCCGGATATTGCTCTTATTTCCCCTGAACTTATGCACATCAAATAAAATGTGGTTAACCACTTTTATCTTTTCCAGGGCGGTAAGGCTATCATTGAGTTCCAACCAGACATCCTGCACCAGTTGGCCAACCTGGTGTATGATCTTTTCCGAATCAAGATCGGGATATTGTGAACGGGTGGCAAGCAGGAATCCTTTTAACAGATCGTCACTGTCCAGCTGAGACCAGCTGCTTATCCCGGCATATAGATCATCAACCTGGATCAGGTGAATGATCGATTCGATGCGTTCCTGCAATAACGGATCAAAAGATGATTCCCAGGCCGACTCAAGCACGGGCATAGCATCGATACCATACGCGTGGATCTTGCTCCTGATCTGTTCATAAACAGCACCATCAGGCTCATCAAGCAAACTGATGAGCGCTTTGAGTTCCTTATTCTTGTCAGTTTCTCCCATCTGTCAGGAAGGTGCCGGGTTTAACCCGTTGCTTTTTTTAATATTATTGCATTCAAAAATAATATTAATTCAGGGCACTTTGAGAAAATACGAAATACGTTTTCAACGAATATTTGAACAATTCATTATCCTCACCATGATACTGTGCATGGCTTCCTGCAGCCGCAAACAGGAACGCCATGAGATCATCGAACCATCATTTATACATGCCGGCGAAATCAAAACAAAAAAGAATATCCCTCAAACGCACAAAGAGTTCCTGGCCCGTTTCCTGCCTGAGATCCATAAAGCCAATAACAATATACTTTTTCAAAGAAATAGGGCCCTCGATATCAGGGACAGCCTGGAGGATGAAGATTATCTGAGCAATGCCAATCTAACGGAACTGAACAGCCTTCTGAGTCAATACAGGCTCGATCCCCTGCCAACTGATCCACAGCCTTCCGCCGAAAAGATATCTGCCTCTATCGAGCAATTGCTGATACGGGCCGATATCGTTCCAGTTAAGCTGGTGATGGCGCAGGCCATCATTGAATCAGGGTGGGGCAGTTCCAAATTTGCGAAAGATGGCAACAATTACTTTGGAGTTCACTGCTATACCGAGGGTTGCGGGGTAAAACCATCAGGAATCGACAGTGCAACATTTTATGTTAAGACCTACCCAAACGAGATGGCAGGCATAAATGATTATTTATGGATACTCAATACCGGTTATGCCTATAAGGAGCTTCGGAAAACCCGTCGGGAATTGCGGAAAAAAGGCAAAGCTATTGATGCCCTGTCCATGGCACGGGGACTTGAGAGTTATTCCATAAAAGGCGAAGCATACGTGAAATTGGTAAGCAATATCATCAGGAATTATATCCCCCACGATACAAGATCATTGCTGCTCGGAAAACCCTAGAGATCAGCACCGCTGATCCTTTCCAGAACCAGGCGCGTCAGTTTTTTGATCGTCTCTTTGGGTTTGCGCGAATAGGTTTCCTTTATGCGGTTGGCCAGGATAGAACAAACGGTAATGGTATTGTGCCCGAGCATCTGTCCCATGGCATAGAGGGCAGAAGTTTCCATTTCGAAATTGATGATACGCTGGTCCTTATAGCGGAAGGCCGAGATGCGATCGTTAAGGTGCGGATAGGCCGCTTTCTGCCTGATCTCCCTTCCCTGCGGGCCGTAAAAGCCCGGAGCCGTGATGGTGATCCCTTTGATGAAACCCTCACCCAGTAACTCTTCCAGCATTTTTGAACCCTTAACGGCATAAGGTTCGGCGAGTATCTTCGGCCACCTGGTCTGCCTGATGAAGGCCTTTGCCATCTTGCGATCACATACGTAGCGGTGATGATAAAAATGCAGCAACCCGTCGATACCCAGTCCGTGGGTCGACATGGCAAATGCATCGACGGGGATGTCCGCCTGAAGGGCCCCGGAGGTACCCAGCCTGATGATATCTAAACAGGTATGCTTTTCCTTAACCTTTCGTTTGATCAGATCGACATTCACCAGCGCATCCAGTTCATTCATCACGATATCGATATTATCCGGTCCCATGCCAGTCGACATGACCGTTAAGCGTACATTGTTAAGTTTGCCCGTATGGGTGACGATCTCCCTGTTCTCAAACACGAATTCGATCTTATCAAAGAATGATGAGATCATGGGAACACGCTGGGGGTCGCCTACCAGGATCACTTTACGGGCCAGGTGCTCAGGACGCAGATGAATATGGTAAAGGCTTCCATCCGGGTTAAGTATCAATTCGGACTCTTTGAGCCGTTTCATCTTACAAATTTAATAACTTTGCTCCGTTAATAAAAGGATTATGAAGAACATATATAATACCATACTCGTTCCCACCGACCTGAAAGAACGATCATTCGCGGCCCTGGAGGAGTCATTTAACCTTGCCAGGATGACCGGCCTGGAGATCACGCTTTTCCATGTGATCAGGGATAACCAGAGCTTATTTTCCTCCTTTGGCGGTGAACGCTCCAAGACAATGAGAAAGGAATACGAAGCACAGGTTAAGGATGAGCTTCAACAGATCGCAGCCAATGCATCCAGGAAATCCGGAACAAAAGTGAATGTGGTCGTCTCACACGGCAAACCGCACGACAAGATCCTGAAAGGTGCCCACCTGCTGCATTCAAAATTTATTATGCAGGGGTTCAACAGTGAAAAGCCGGGCAGTGCATCCACGCAGATCGGGACCAACGCCCTGCGCATCATCAAAAAATCGGAATGCCCTGTGATCACGGTCAAGAATTCCCATTCGTATAATGGCTGCAGGAGCATACTGCTGCCGCTCGACCTTACCCAGGAAACAAGGCAAAAGGTGGGCCACGCCATAGAGATGGCCAAAATGTTTGGCTCTAGCATAAAGGTAGCCTCCGTGTACTGGTCGACCGGAAGCAAAGATGTGCTGAAGAAACTAAAGCACCAGATGGACCAGGTAACTGCTTTTATCAAGAAGGACGGGATCGAGTGCAGCGGGAAGATCATTGAAAAAAGTGGCAGTTCAAAAGTCCTGGCCCCCTTGATCCTCGAATACGCCGAAGCCCAGAAAGATGTTGACCTCATCATGATCATGACACAGGGTGAGGCAGGGCTCTTCGACCTTTTCCTGGGGTCATCGGCAAACTATATTATTTCCCATGCCAGGGTCCCGGTCATGACCATTATCCCGAAGGAGCTTGGCTTTGCATCCATGATCAACTGATCCATGAATACCGAGATCATCAGCATAGGCGATGAGTTGTTGATCGGACAGGTAGTGAACACCAACGCTGCCTGGATGGCAGAGCAGTTGAACCTGGCCGGAATAGAGGTTATTCGCATCACATGTATTTCAGATACCCGCGAAGATATCCTCTCCTCCCTGAAAGAAGCAGCCTCCAGGGCCGATGTGATCCTGATCACGGGTGGGCTGGGGCCAACCCGTGACGATATCACTAAGGCTACTCTCTGCGAGTATTTCGATTCCAGGCTTGTGCCCGACCCGGAAACCCTTACTTACCTGAAAAAGATGTATGAGATGAGGGGATGGCGTTTCGGCAGGCAACATCAGGAACAGGCTGAAATTCCCGATAAGTGCTCCCCCATACTGAACCAGCATGGCAGCGCCCCGGGAATGTGGTTTGAAGAGGGGGGAAAGATCTTTGTCTCCATGCCGGGAGTCCCCTATGAAATGAAAGCCATGATGAGCGAAAATGTGTTGCCTGCGATCCTTGAAAAACTTGACAGGCATATTATCCTTCATCGTAAGGTTCAGACACAGGGTATGGGTGAATCAATGGTGGCCCGCAGGATCAGCAAATGGGAAGACAGCCTTCCTGAAAACATGAAACTGGCTTACCTCCCTCAGCCCGGGATGGTGCGGCTCAGGTTGAGTGGAAGAGGTGATGACAGGCAAAAGCTTGAACAGCAAATGGACGAAAAGATCGAACAGCTAAAAAAGATCATCCCGGAACTTATCTTTGGCTATGGGGAGAGCCCTCTGGAAGAAGTAGTGGGGAGGATTTTAAGCGAAAAGGGGCGGACACTCTCCACGGCGGAAAGTTGCACCGGTGGATATATCGCCCACCTTATCACCAGTATCCCCGGAAGTTCAGAATACTTCACAGGAAGCATCGTAGCTTATTCGAACCGGATCAAGACCGATGTGCTGGGAGTTCGTGATAAAACCCTGATCGATCATGGTGCCGTAAGTGAAGCATGTGTAACAGAAATGGCGCTGGGTATCAAAGAAAAATTCAATACCGACTATTCAATTGCCGTTTCGGGTGTGGCCGGTCCTGCAGGCGGGACTATCGAAAAACCGGTAGGAACCGTCTGGATAGCGATTGCGGGACCGGATAGTGTCGTTGCTGAAAAATTCCTGTTCGGCAACAACAGGCAGCGGATCATCAGGATAACTGCGCTTACTGCATTGAATAAGCTAAGGCTGATGATCCTTCAACAAGGCTAAATCCCGG
>JAZBOU010000149.1:0-5893 GCA_036351275.1 Bacteroidales bacterium | reverse complement strand
TTTCTTTTTCAAGTCCAAGTTTCTCCAGGTAATGGTCGGTCCTTTGCCTGATATCGCGGGGCTTCATGCCATATATCCCGCCATAAAAGCGGAAATTTTCCTTTACGGTCATATCCTCGTATAAAGAAAATTTCTGGCTCATATACCCTATGCTGCGTTTTACCTTGTTCGACTGCCGGTAGACGTCATACCCGGCCACTTCTATCTTACCCGAAGTAGGCATAAGCAGTCCACAGAGTATTCTTATCGCCGTTGTCTTGCCTGCCCCGTTCGCCCCCAGGAAACCGAATATCTCCCCCCTTTTCACATTAAAAGTCAGGTCATCATTGGCAGTAAAAGCGCCAAACTTTTTGTACATGTGCTCCACCTGTATGATATGTTCCTCCCTGTTCATCCTATCTTTCGATCATCAGTTCCATAAAACAATCTTCTATCCCGGGTTCAATTTCATCAACCTCAATATTCCCGTGTCCTTTAGCTTGCAGCACCTCCACCAGCCCTTTCTCATTCAGGACATTCTCAGGGCTATAATGTATCGAATCCCCGAAGCGAAAGGCCGAATGACAATCATCCATTGATCTCAGGTCCTCCACAAGCTTGAACATATTATCCGTCTTCACTGCAGCCAATGGCTTTTCATGTGCCTGGATGATATTTACAGGTGTATCGATCTTCATGATATTGCCTTCCTGCATCAATGCCACCCTGTCGCACATGGCCGCTTCATCCATGTAGGGTGTCGATACCAGTATGGTGATGCCCCATTCCTTGAGGCGTTTTAACATTTCCCAGAATTCCTTTCTTGAAACCGCATCCACACCTGTGGTCGGTTCATCGAGGAAAAGCACTTCCGGTTTGTGGATCAGGGCACATGAGAGGGCAAGTTTCTGCTTCATCCCGCCACTGAGCCGCCCGGCCAACCTTTTTTTGAAGGGCTCTATCTGCCGGTAAATATCCTCAATGAGGTAATAATTCTCCCTGATCGTTGTTTTAAAGCTGCTTGCAAAGAATTTCAGGTTTTCCTCCACCGAAAGGTCCTGGTACAGGGAGAACCTTCCGGGCATGTAACCGACGATCTTCCGTATCTTCCGAAAATCTTTAACCACATCAAGCCCTTCTACAGATGCTGAGCCGGCATCCGGCAGAAGCAGGGTTACCAGTATCCTGAACAGGGTGGTTTTCCCGGCACCATCAGGGCCAATGCATCCAAAGATCTCCCCTTTGTCAACAGTGAAGGAAATATCACGGAGAGACTCTACTTTTTTGTAGGACTTGGACAAATTCTCTATTATAACTGAATGTTGGTGCATTATTTGAGATGCTTCTGGCTACTGGCCACTGGCAACTAGCTGCCAGCAGCTAGATGCCAGCAGCCAGAGGCTTAAGTATTTATTTTTCCACCCTCGTCCAATAGGTCGTTCTTCCAATTAATGATATTCCAATGTATCCCCTGATCTTCAGCAGGTCATATTCTTTCATGACGATATAGCAGCTGTAGGTTTTGCCACTTTTGGGATCATAGATATCCCCTTCATCCCATTCATTGTCGCCATCCCATTCGAAATCGGTCAGCAACTTGATACCCAGTGAAGGGCGCTTCTGCAGTTCCGGGTCAGGGTTGTGCTTATCCAGTTTAGGTTTGCCCGTTTCTTCGTCGATGGGAAACTTCAACCAGATGATCTTTCCAAAATACAGGTCACCATCTTTGTATACCTCTATGTGAGCATCTTCGTCCTCATTCAGCCAGACACCCAGGATGTCATCAGGCTGAAATTCCTGTGCATTTACATTGGCCGCTGCAAAAAGCATGGCTGTGAAAATCATCAGCGTAATCTGAAACTTTTTCATAATCATTGTTTTAGTTTATATTCTTTTGTTCCTGTAATTCACTTAAAATTTACTTCACCAGGCATCCCGATCTTGATACTTCCGTCGTTGGGAACTGCTACCTTAACCGCATAAACGAGGTTTACCCTTTCATCTTTGGTCTGTATGGTTTTTGGTGTAAATTCAGATGTAGAGGATATCCAGCTTACCGTCCCATCCAGGCTTGTATTCTCCTTTTTTGTTTTATCAAACTGCACTTCTACGTTCTGCCCGATCTTAATATGGGGTAATTGGTAACCACTTACATAAATCTTCAACTTCATCGTGCGCAGGTCAGCGATCTTGTAAAGTGGTTTTGCGGGGGTGGCCACTTCCCCGGCTTCGGCGTATTTTACCAGTACGGTGCCCGCAACGGGATTGGTTACAAAGCACCTGTCAATCGCTTCACGCACCTGGTCGATCTGGATATAAATAGTCTGTATCTCTGCTTCAACCTGTTGTTGCTGCGACCTGGTGGCGGTGATCTGGGCATCAACAAGGTCGATCGCACCATTTATGTCATCCATCTGCTTCTGTGTTGCAGCCCCGTCGTTGAAAAGGTTTTCAAGGCGCCCCTTATCAACCAGCAGGTTCTTTTTCTGTTGCTGCTGAACATCCATTTGTGCCTTGATGGTCACCAGTCTGGTTTGCACAGCAGCTATACTTTTGAGCAGTTGTTCTTTTTTGAGCCAGAGGTCGGTGGTATCGACCAATCCGACAATCTGTCCTTTCTCAAGCCGATCGCCTTCTTCCAGATCCAGGGAAAGCAATTCACCCTGTGCCAATGCCGATACCATGACCTCGGTCGCTTCAAAATTTCCGTATGCATCTGACCTGTTCCCGTTGTTGTTGCATGCCACGGCGCCCGTCAGGAGTAACAGTATCCAAATTATCTTTTTCATTTTATCGATTTTTAAAGTATCCCTAAACTCGTTAAATAATCCACCTGCGCTTTGGCCAGTTTTACACGATGCACTTCCATGTTCAGCCGTGCCTGCGCTTCTTCATTCAGCCTGCCGACGTAGTCAGAGGATGTGATCACACCATTGTCGTACTGAGATGAAGCTGTTTCGGCTATGTTTTCCCGCAGTTCAATTACCTCGGCATCGCGTTCTATCATATTCTTGTATTTACGCATATCGGCCAGGTGCTGCTCCAGGGCCACATTCAGGTTTTTATCAAATGTTTCCCGTTCATGCCTCACCATTTCCTGCCTCAGTCCGAGTATCTGCTTTTCCTTTTTGTTCTGGTTCCAGTTCCATACCTGCCAGCTCAGACGGGCACCCACTATATAAAACGGGGTCCATTCATCTTTCAGCACATTCAGTCCCGGGTTCCCATATCCCACCTGGCCAAAACCGGATAGCTTCGGCCTCCAGCTTCCTGTCACAAGGTCTTTGCTGTCTTCAAGGATGTTTCCCTGCAGTTCATAGATCTCCAGTTCAGCCCTTTGAGGGCTGTAAGCTGTGGCCGACACCATATTATCCGGCAATGCCAGTGTGATGCCCGATGGAAGTTCCTGAGAGATCAGTTCTGACAATATCGTAATGAAAGCTTTCCGCTGTATGCTTGTCTCTTCCAGCTGCTGCTCCACCCGTATGATCTCTGCCCTGAGCACGTCCCTGTCGGTTGGAAGGCTTACGCCATGCTCCACAGCAGCATTAACATCCTTCAGCTTATTGTTCAGATTATCAAGGAGAACATTCAGCAATTTCTCATTTTCCTGCATCAGGATAATGCTGAAATATACCGAGTTCACATTTTCCTTCAGCTTATGCAGGGCTACTTCAACCTGCTTTTTCTCCATTTCATAACTGGCAAGTTCAAGTTCTTTCCGTTTTCCGGTGATGCCACCATCATAGATCACCTGGTAAACGTCCATGGTCACTTTGTACTGGTCTTTTGGAGGGATGGGGGTTTCCAGGGGTGCCGGGCTGACCTGCATGTCGATGGGTGGCGGGATATAAAATGGCGGGACCTCCACATCCACCTGCGGAACATCCGACTGGTAACTGGCCTGGCCATTGATCTGTACCTGGGGGAGATAATTTGCATTCAACTTTTTCTGCTGTAATTCGCTTGCTGAATTCAGCAGGCCTGTTTGCCTGGCTGCCGGATGCCTGTTCACGGCCATTTCATGGCATTGTGCCAGGCTCAGTGTATCCGGCAATTGTCCGTATGCCATTCCTGAAATTGCGAATGAGACTATCAATATTAATTTTTTCATCTTTTTCGGATTGCATTCAAGATCAGTTGGGGAACCTCCTTTTTTCGTTCAAGAAGGAAATTATCATATGCTTCTTTTTCATTGTCGAACATCATCCGCTGTATGAGGGGCCTCGCAGCAAAAGGAAAGATGCAGAGCCCGAGCAGATTCACAAAGAAATGACGCACGTCCTTCATATAAATACCTTCATCTTCGAGCATCTGGCTGATCTTTGCTATCATGAGGCCGGGATTTATCCCTGCTTCTTTTATCAGCTCTGCGAGGTAATCCGGGTTCTTACTCAGTTCCTGCATCACGAAAATAGGGATGAGCGGATTCTCCAGAAAAACATCTATGTAGCGATCGGCAAATGCATACACCTTCTCCTCCAGGCTCATTTCCGACATGAATATCACCCCAAGATGGGGAATAAACTGGCTGAAGACTTTTGCAAAGATCTCCCTGAACAGCCTTTCCTTGCTTCTGTAATAATAATGTAGCAGGGATTTGTTGATCCCGGCCCTGTCGGCGATCATCTGCATACTGGTGCCATCATACCCATTTTGCATAAATACTTCTCTTGCCACCTGCAAAATATGCTCCTCTGTGCTCAATTTTTGACCTGCCATTTATTAACCGTTTAGTTTAACTATATGAATTAACCATTTGGTTAAACCGATCGGACAAAGATATAACAGCAATTTCCGAAAGTCAAGGAATTTGTAAATAAAATATGATTTACCTTTGCAATATGCAGGTTTTCAGGATGAAAATATTTTTCATTTTCCTGGTATTTACGCTTATGATGAATGCGCAGGAAGAGCGCTTCCGGCAGCTTGGAAGCGGTTCCGACCTCAGTATTTACGACAGCCTGCCCATGTCGATGCATTTAATCGAAAAAGCATTCGTCGATAATACCGAGGTGGTTTTCAGTCCTGCCGGGATGAAACGATCATCCCAAAGTGATGTCAAACGGCGTTATTCATACGGCTGGGAATCAAAATACAATACCATTTATTTCCGTACCCATGATGGTATCGTGTATGAAGGAATGAACGAACATGGGTTTTCAGCTTCCCTGATCTATCTGCAGTATAGTCAACTTCCGGAGAAAGAAAAGGTACTTATTCCCATTGCGGCTTCCCTGGCGGTTAACTTTTTCATCGATCATTTCAAATGCATTGATACTGCCCTGCTGGCCATATGGGATATCCGGATATATGATGACCTGGGCTTTGATGGCCGCTGGCCTTTCAGGATCGTTTTACACGACACCAGCGGTGCTTCTGCATATGTTGAATACATTCAGGGTAGCAGGCAGGTATATACTCCCGACAATCCAGCACTTGTGGTAGCCGGTCCTGATTACACCAGGTTGATTAAACTAGTACATCTGCCTGAAGAGATCCCGGAAACAAATATTGAAGCTCTTTACAGCGACCTGCAACCTTCATTAAACCAGGCCAATGCTCCATTGATCCTTTTGCAGCATTATATGAAATATTTTGGCGATAAGGAATACTACAGCTTTTTCAGGTACCCTCGCGATAAGGAAATAATCATTTTGACGCCGGAAGAAGACGAAGCTGCTTTTAATTTCAATGAAGCGGAATTTATTCCTGGAAAGGAGATAACAACAGGCTTTTTCTAAGATTCCTTCAGCAGTGTTTTCACTTTAGATGCCAGCACATCAATGGCAACGAGGTTCTCCCCTCCCTGCGGTACGATGATATCGGCATATCTTTTCGAGGGTTCGATAAACTGCAGGTGCATGGGCTTGACAAAGGTATGGTAGTGCCGGAGTACTTCCTGGGGATCGCG
>JAZBOU010000148.1:0-55149 GCA_036351275.1 Bacteroidales bacterium | reverse complement strand
TTTTATTAAAAGATAACGAAAAGGCTGCCCGCGGGCAGCCTTTTTTTACAGGTTATCGATGAAATAATCTGCCATCTTCGTATTCAGGTGTATGCGGTCCCTGCCGCCTACCCCATGCCCGTGCCCAGGGTACACGAAGTAGTCGACCTGCTTGCCCTTCTTAATGAATGCATCGATCAATGTCAGGGTATGTTGCCACACTACCACAGGGTCATGTGTACCTTGAATGATCAACAGTTTGCCTTTTAGCTGGTCTGCATGATTTTGCAGCCGGGCCTCTTCATATCCTTCAGGGTTCTGTTCGGGAGTATCCATGTAACGCTCCCCGTACATGACCTCATAATACTTCCAGTCGGTGACCGGTCCTCCGCATACGCCTACCTTAAAGTCATCGGCTTTTTTGAGCATCAGCGAAATGGTCATGAAACCGCCATAGCTCCATCCGCTCACCCCGATCCTGTCCGCATCAACATAAGATAATGACTTGAGGTATTCCACGCCATCGGCCTGGTCTTCCACCTCAATGGTGCCCATCTTACGATGAATGGCCTGTTCAAAATCACGTCCCCGATGCGCTGATCCCCGGTTATCAAGAGTAAATATGATGTAGCCTTCCTGTGCCATATAATACAAAAAGAGCGAAGCTCCTCCCAGCCATGAATTGGTGACCAGCTGTGCGTGGGGGCCACCATAAACATAAACAATAACAGGATATTTTTTGGCGGGGTCGAATCCCGGTGGGGTGATCATCCGGCAGTAAAGATCAGTCCCGTCATCCGCTTTTATCGTAAATATCTTCATCTCGCCCATGGCATAATCCGCCATAGGGTCTTTGCTTACTTTGAGTTCTTCCAGCAGTTTACCCTTTGTACTCATAATACTGTATTCCCTGGGGGTGATGGTATCGTTGAATATGTCAATATAATATTTCCCGTTCTTGTTCAGAAGCGCACCATGGGTACCGTCCTTCTGGCTGACCTTTGTAACATCTCCCGATTTCAGTTCCACTGCATAAATATCGGTATTCAGGGGGCTTTCTTTGGTAGCGGTGAAATAAGCCAGCTTGTCTTTGGAATCAAGCCCCAGGAAGTTCCGAACCACCCACTCACCCGAAGTAAGCTGCCTGATCAGTTCACCCTGTGTATTATATAAATAAAGGTGCCTGTAACCATCCTGTTCGCTGATCCAGATGAATTGTTCCGGGTTGGTTTTTAAGAAAACCAGGTCATCTTCGGGCTCGACATACTTTTCGTTCTTTTCCTCAAAGAGTGTCTTTACAAGGTTCCCTGTACGGATGTCATACTTGTTCATCCTCATATGATCCTGGTCGCGATTAAGTATCGCAATGTAGATATATTGCTCATCAGGTCCCCAGGTCACGCACGTAAGATACTGGTCGGCAGGTTCACCGGTTTTTATGAACCTCGTCTTACCCGATCCCACATCATAAACGCCCAGTGTTACCTCATGACTGGCCATGCCTGCCATGGGGTACTTGATGTTATCCGTTTCTGCAACCCTTGCATTCACATCCACCAGCGGGTAATCGCTTACCATGGTCTCGTCCTTGCGGTAGAAAGCCAGGTAATTGCCCCGCGGCGACCAGAAGGTCCCTCCGCTGATCCCGAATTCATTCCTGTGCACCGTTTGTCCATTGATAATACCCGGATCCTCATCATTGGTAACCTGGATCTGCCTGCCTTCGAAAGCAATATAAAGGTTATTGTCTATGGTGTAGGCCATGGCATAGGTATTGGCATCAAGATCGGTATTTGCTGCTTCGGCAGGGTAGTTATTCACTTCTCTGATCTGGTTGCTGCTGATGTTATAGATATACACCTTGTTCCCCGCAACAAAATAGCCTGACTTATCATCAAACCAGGTGAACGAAGGCAGCCGGCGAAGGGTATCCGCATCAAGTTTTTTAAGGTTGCCATTGATGTCCTCCAGCCCGAATAAGCGTTCCGGCTTATAGGAATTTGCCTGGGCGGCCATCACAGAATTATCCTCGTTGTAGACAAAATAATTGGTACTTCCCATCCAGTTCAATCCACTCATATATTCAGGGAAAAGGCTTCTGTTCATATAAGAAGCATCTTCAATGCTCAGCTCTTTCTGCTGGGCCAATAAAGAAATGGGTAACAGCATCACCAGGATGATGCGAATAATGGTGTAGTTTTTCATGCCGATATGGTTTATTTATTTGATATAGTCTGTATTTTGAATTTAAAATCCGATAGGTGCCGGCTTTGCCGGTCATTAACATAAACATAAAAAGGAAATTCAACTGTATCGGGCAGCAATACCAGGGTATAATTCCACCAGCCATTTGCTTCGGGAAGCTGTGGCGGCTGGTTATCCAGGTCTATCTCCATGAGTTTTCCCCTGTCGTCTTCTCCCCGGATCACAATGAAGAAATACTTGAAATTTGCCCTGCTTTCCGTTGCACGGGTCAAAAACAATTCAATGGCACCACCCTCAGCCTGCCTGTCGTATTTATTTTCCAGTTGTGCAGGATCAAGGTATGCAATGTTCGTGATCGATCCAAGGTTTGAGTGGCGGTCGGGGCTGGATCTCTCGCCAAATACCTGTGTGATGCGGTAGCCATAAATATCGTGCTCGCTGTGATCCAGCCAGGGCCTTTCGGTCAGCTGTTCATTTATCGCGGTAATATCGGTCAGCTGTGCCTGCAACAACAATGGGAACAGGCCCATGATCAAGATTAAAAAAGGGGACCTTGCATTTTTTCCATTCAAGAGGTTGATCATGTTCAAATCTGTTTAGTGATTTTGATCTATGCCGACTTTACCGCCGAGGCGATCTCCCTGATCAGGTTAACATCTTTTTCTATCCCATTGCCAACAACGATCATGTCTGCACCCGCCTGACAACTTTCCAGGGCTATTTCCGGCTTTTTTATCCCTCCGCCCACAATCAGGGGCAGCTTGATGCTGCCTCTCACCTTTCTGATCATTTCAGCAGGTACGGGGTATTCAGCTCCGCTTCCTGCATCCAGGTAGATCAGCCTGAGGCCAAGCATCTCCCCTGCCATGGCCGTACAAACTGCAATATCATCCTTATCCCTGGGTATCGGCCGGGTATTGCTCATGTAGAGTACCGAGGTAGAATTCCCGCTTTCGATCAGCATATAACCCGTAGGCAGCACTTCCAGCCCGCTCGACCGGATATACGGAGCTGCAACCACATGCTTGCCTATGAGCATTTCGGGATTCCGTCCTGAGATCATCGAGAGCAACAGTATGGCATCGGCCATGCCATGCACCTGCATTTCATTCCCGGGGAACAGGATCACCGGCAAACGGGTCTCCTTCTTGATCATCCTGATGCATTGATCAAGGCTATCATTAACCAGCAGGCTTCCGCCTACAAAGATATAGTCAACAGCAGATTCACCCGCCAGGGCGATCAGCCTGCTCATCATGGCCTCCTGGCAACTTTCCGGGTCGACAAGCACAGCAAACTGCTTCCCCCCCGACCCTGTGATCTGCTTGTATATATCCATGTCTTTTATTGGAGATAACAAATATACTAAAATGCCATATTCCCGCTACCTCCCTGTGTGTTTCATCCAAAATTAATCATTGGGCTTGTTCATGGCGAAAACAAGATAGTAGTCATCTATCTTTTCGGCCTTCAGTTGAAATTCATTTGCCGAGCCATCTTTAAGTATCCGTCCGTTGAAAGCTCCTTCATTCCCGGGCGGGAGATGCATAATACGTATATTTTCCCTGAAATCGAGTTTATGCTCGCCCTGCAGCTTATAAAGGGCCTCCTTGGCGCACCAGTGCAGGCAGAGGTAATCTGTGGAAAGCTTTTTAATATCATCATATGCTTCTTCAGGACTGATGAACTTTTCAGCCACCTTATGCAATCGTGAATGAAGCCGTTCGATGTCGATACCGACCCGGTATCTCTTGCTCGTGATCACGGCAGCGTATCTTCCCGAATGCGACACCGAAATATGTTCGTCTGAAAGGTCGATGAAGGGTTTACTGTGCTGATCGTATTTGACCCTGATCTGCTTGCCCTTTCCAACTACGTTTTTCAGCAGATGCCGGTATGCAAGCCAGTGCACCCTCCGCTGGTCGGTACGGAAGCCGTTGTATTGCAGCAACTCATCCTCATCAAGCTGCAGGGCGTCCAGGAACCATTCCGGCGATTCAGCGATCTCCCAGATCAACAACCTGGAATCCCGTCCGATATTACGATTCGTGTGCAAAGGCATGGTGCAAAGATACAAACTAGTTGTTGGGTGTTAGGTGAATCAAATAACAAATATCAAATATCAAGTATCAAATAACGAGTAACTAGCAACGAGTATCAAGAATCGAGTGCGAGCAGCCAGAGGCCAGGGGCAAGTACAAACTTCGCTTTGCCAGGTCAACTAAAATGAGTAATTTTGCATTCCAAAATTTGAAACGTAATGACACAGGCAACTACAAAAAAGATGACCGATTATAAGATCAAAGACATAAAACTGGCAGACTGGGGCAGGAAAGAGATTGACATTGCAGAAAAGGAAATGCCGGGATTGATGGCCATACGTGCCAAATACCAGGATGAAAAACCATTGCAGGGTGCACGTATTACGGGATCCCTTCATATGACTGTGCAAACAGCCGTTTTGATAGAAACCCTTAAAGCCCTGGGAGCAGATGTTCGCTGGGCCAGTTGCAACATCTTTTCCACACAGGACCATGCTGCTGCTGCTGTGGTGCGCGATTCACAGGTGCCCATTTTTGCCTGGAAAGGCGAAACACTTGAAGAATACTGGTGGTGTACCGCTCAGGCACTTGCATTTCCAGGCGGGAAAGGCCCGAACCTCATTGTTGATGATGGTGGCGACGCCACCCTCCTGGTCCACAAAGGTTATGAAGCTGAAGAGGATCCCGCAACACTCGAAAAAGAAGCTGATAACCATGAAGAAGCCGTGATCCTGCAAAGGCTGAAAGATATCCTTGCAGAAGACGATACACGATGGCACCGGACGGTAAAAGAGCTCAAGGGAGTTTCGGAAGAAACCACAACCGGGGTGCACAGGCTTTACCAGAGGCTTGAAGAAAACAGCCTCCTCTTCCCTGTCATAAACGTGAACGATTCGGTGACCAAATCCAAGTTCGACAACTTGTACGGCTGCAGGGAATCACTGGCCGACGGCATCAAACGCGCCACGGATGTAATGATCGCAGGCAAAGTCGTTGTGGTGCTCGGCTATGGTGATGTTGGTAAAGGGAGTGCCAAATCGATGCGCTCATATGGCGCCAGGGTGATCGTAACAGAGATCGATCCCATCTGCGCACTGCAGGCGGCCATGGAAGGATTTGAGGTAACCACCCTGGAAGAAGCACTCAGGGAAGGCAACATCTTCGTGACCACGACCGGGAATAAAGATGTTATCACCCTTGAAGACATGGCCAGGATGAACGACGAAGCCATCGTTTGCAACATAGGACACTTCGACAACGAGATCCAGGTGGATAAACTGAACAATGCACCGGGAGTGGAACGCATTAACATCAAGCCACAGGTCGACAAATACATCTTCCCCGACGGGCACAGCATCTATCTTCTGGCCGAAGGCCGCCTGGTGAACCTGGGCTGTGCAACAGGCCACCCCAGCTTTGTAATGAGTAACTCATTCACAAACCAGACCCTGGCCCAGCTCGACCTCTGGAAAAATAATTACGCGATCAACGTTTACAGGCTTCCGAAATACCTGGATGAAGAAGTGGCTCGCCTGCACCTCAAACACATCGGTGTGAAGCTTACCGTAATGACCGACGAACAGGCAAAATACCTGGGAGTGCCGAAAGAAGGACCGTATAAGCCTGACCATTATAGATATTAGGTATTACGTACTACGTATCAGGTATTACGTAATTAATACTAGATGCCATCTCTGTTAAATAATTATCTCGTAATACGTGGTACGTAATACGTAGTACTAATTATTGATGTACAAATTCAGCCCGTCGTAGGAGGTATAGTATTGCTTGAGCGGTACGCTTGCCGGAGCAATAGGAGAACCATCAATGATCTGATAGGAATAATCAGAGCAGGTATCATAAACAAAAGGGAAATAGTCATCCACGATCAGGTAGGTGCATAAACCCGTTTCAGGATCACAGCAGGCATTCGAATTTACCGGTGGTGTGCGTTCATATGCCAGGAAATCATTCTGCGTCAGCCTGTAAATGATCAGACCGCGGCTCGGCGGATTCACATAAGGATAATACATCCAGCCACCTACAATATTCAATTCCTGGTATAGTGTTGAATTGGGGTTGATCACCACATTGATATACGCATAGGGAATATCAGTGTTGGGATCATCACCATTCTTTTTACACGCAGTGAAAAAGATCAATGCCATAAACGTTAGCGTCAACAGCAGGGGCAGAATTCTTCTGATCATCATAAATACTTGTTATACCAGATACTTGCGAACGCAAAAATAGGAATAATATTACCTCCATCTGCCGTGTATTCGGATGGTATTATGCAAAGTACTAACTTAGTGCTAGATTTTAACATCAAAATGGCTGGTCTGCGTTACATAATTTTCATCATTTTCTTTCTCGCTGTCAGCGCTGCCGGAACTTCCTGCCGGACAAGGATGTCCCCTGCCCAGAAACAGGCCTATAAAATGGAAAAGCAGATGAAGAAAGAAAATGAAAAGATGGTGAAGGAATACCTAAAGCACCATTATGAGATACAGCATGTGGAAACACAGAAAATGATGCGGAAATCGAGGAAGCGGGCTAAAAAGACTAATTTGAACAAAACGGATTCCTGGGTAAAAAGGACCTTTAAACGAAAACGATCCAAATCCTGCGATGGCAACTAAAAGAATATACCTGTCACTTATCATTTTCCTGGCTATGCTCTGCTTTCTTAGCAGGATTGGCCTAGGCCAGGAATTGCCCGAGGTAAGCTTCAAGAATTATAAAACCGAAAATATCAAGCGGGTAAAAGGCCTTAGTCAAAATATGGTGAACACCATTATACAGGACAGCCTTGGGTACCTCTGGTTCGGCACATGGGACGGTCTTAACCAGTTTGACGGATACAACTTTACCATCTTCAACAAAGTGGACGGCATGAGCAATCCGACCGTTAACTCCCTGCTGGAAGATGATGACGGGTTGATCTGGATCGGGACACAGGACGGACTAAATCTCTTCAACAGGAAAGACAAAACCTTTACTGTGATAAAAAGCATACCCGGCGAAAGTAACAGCCTAAGTAACAATACTATAAATCACATTTACCAGGACCGGGAAGGATATATCTGGATCAGTACCGTGCAGGGCCTCAACAGGTACGACAAGAAGAATCATACTTACAAACATTTCAACTTCAATTTTGCCGATGTTGATACAATACGCACAAACTGGATCAACATGGTTACGCAGGATAGTAAAGGCTTACTATGGATAGCAACACGTTTTGGTCTTTTGTGTTTTGACAAGTCCTCGCAATTGTTCACCCCCTATTTTCATTCACAGGATGACCCGAAAAGCATCAGCAGCAATTCGATAAATGATGTTTATGAAGATCGTGAAAGCAATATCTGGGTTGGCACCCAGTACGGCCTGAATCTTTTCCTGGGAAGCCAGAAGGGGTTTAAGCATTACCATCATTCACATAACGACCCCAACAGTCTGAGCAATGATATTGTCAAGGCCATTTATGAGGACTCCCAGGGTATCCTCTGGGTAGGAACTCATGACAAGCTGAATATACTCGACCGGGAAAAAGAGACTTTCAGCCACCATCAGCATTCAGGCAATAGCAGTAGCATCAGCAGTAACGATATTAACTGCATATTCGAAGATGATATGGGATCGGTTTGGATCGGCACCTACAAAGGAGTGAACAAAGTTCACCTGGGGCTGAGTAAATTCAAGCTCTACGAACGCAATCCCGATGATCCGCATTCGTTAAGCGATAATGTGATTCACGATATTATCAAAGATGAAGAAGGCTTGATATGGCTTGCAAGCGGAAAAGGGGTGAACATCCTCGACCGTGAAAGCGGAAGGTATTCCCGGCTTCACTACATGATCGATCAGCATATCGACCTGGCGGATGTAAGGATCCGTTCAATACACAAGGACAGCAGGGGCAATGTCTGGATTGCAACAGACAGCTACGGCCTGCTGAGATACAATCCCTCCACCGGCAGATACCTGCGTTTAACCTCATCACCCTATGACCCGAACACCCTGAATGATAACAACCTGTTATGGGTGACGGAAGACCACCTGGGTTATATCTGGGTCGGTTCCGGCAGGGGTGTGAATGCATTCCACCCCGATACGATGAGGATCCGCTCCTGGTCGCATGATCCCCGCGATACCAGCAGCATTTCAAGCAACCGGATATGGACCATTTATGAAGACAGGGAACATAAGCTGTGGTTCGGGACCAACAATGGCCTGAACAGGTATGACCGGGAACGTGATGCATTTGTTTCTTACCTCTCTGATCCCGACGATCCGTACAGCATTAGTTCTAATGTTGTTTTCGGGATACATGAGGACAGAAAGGGGAATTTCTGGATCTCTACCATGGGCGGCGGATTAAACTATTTTGATCCCGTGAGGGAAGTCTTCCTGCACCTGGATGAAGATAACGGCCTTCCAAACGATGTGGTTTATATCACACTGGAAGATAAGAACGGAAATCTGTGGCTTACGACGAACTGGGGTTTATCGAAGTTTAATCCGAAAACGGGCGAGTTTGTCAATTATGATATAAACGATGGCTTGCAGGGTAATGAGTTCAATGGTGGGGCCTGGTACCATGCCAACGACGGAGAGATATTTTTTGGCGGAATGGATGGCTTCAATAGCTTCTATCCTGAAGAGATCACCCTCAACGAGCGTCCGCCGCGAATTGTGATCACAGCATTCAAAAAGTTTAACAGGGCTGTGAAACGGGAATTTATCAATGGGGATACCATCCGGCTTAATTACGACGACAACTTTTTTTCAATTGAGTTTTCTGCACTTGATTACTCCAACCCTGCAAAGAACAAATATGCTTACAAGCTCGAGAATTATGACGAGGATTGGAATTTTCGCGATGCCGACAGAAGGATAGCCGAATACACGGACGTATCACCGGGCAATTATGTATTCAGGGTCATAGGGTCGAATAACGACGGCGTATGGAATGAAGATGGATGTGCATTGTCAATCATCATCCTTCCTCCCTGGTGGGACACCCTTATATTCAGGTTAATATTCGGTGCCCTGATCTTTGCCCTGCTCTGGTCGTTCATCTACTGGAGGATCAGGATGATCAAACGAAAACATGAGGTAGAGAAAAGAGTTCTGGCAATTGAGAAAGAGCTTTTTGATGTGCAGCAAAAAGCGCTTCAGCTGCAGATGAACCCGCACTTCATCTTCAATTCACTGAATGCCATTCAGAGCTTTGTGATCGGGAACGACACAGATAAGGCCATCCATTACCTGTCGAAATTTTCTCAATTGATGCGACTCATTCTGTCCAACTCACGGGAAACCACCATACCCATTAAGGATGAACTCAAGGCGGTTGAGCATTATATGGATATTGAACGGCTAAGGTTCGACAATAAGTTCGATTACAGCATAAAAGCAGACAGCGCCATTGATGAAGAATTTATGGAGATCCCGCCCATGGTCATTCAGCCGTTTATTGAAAATGCCATCCTGCACGGGCTTGTTCATAGCCCGGAACAGGGCCATATCAAGCTTGAATTGCAGCTGCAGGACAATTTTATCTTCTGCACCATCGAGGATAACGGGATTGGACGTAAAAGATCAGCAGAGATCAGGGATGCGTCCGGGATCAAACGTGAATCCAGGGGAATGCTGATCACCAGGGAAAGGCTTGAGATCCTGAACAAGCAAAACAAAGATAAACTTGCCATAAATGTGGTCGACCTTCATGATAAAAATGGCCATCCTTCCGGCACCCGGGTCGAGATCAATATTTTATATGTTGAGGAATAATTACCAAATAACGGAAGGACCGGATAGGAGCTTTAAAAAACATTGTTAATTTTATTATCCGATTCTTACGCTAAACTAAACTATAACAAATCTATGATCAGAAGCATTATTGTCGAAGACGAAAAACACTCCAGGGAGACCCTGAGGGGAATGCTGGATCGGTATTGCAAAAATGTGAGTATCCTGGCAGAAGCCGAAAGCTACAGGGGTGGGCTTGAAGCCATCAGAATTCATCAGCCGGATGTGGTGTTTCTTGATATCCAGATGCCGGACGGAAGCGGGTTCAGGATGCTGGAAGAACTTGGAGCGATCAGCTTCGAGATCATTTTCACGACAGCTTTCGACCAGTTCGCGATCAAGGCGATCAAATACTCCGCCCTCGACTACCTTTTGAAACCCATCGATCCGGATGAGCTGGTGAGGGCCGTCAAAAAAGTTGAAGAAAAGCTAAGCCACCGGCAGGTAAACCAGAACATACAGGTCCTGCTCGACAACATCAAATCAAAAGAAACGGAACCGCATAAGATCGTTTTATCTACTTCTGAGAAGATCCATATCATAGAAACGGATCAGATCATTCGTTGTGAAAGCGATAACTACTATACTAACTTTTTCCTGGCCGATGGTAAAAAGATACTGGTGTCAAAAACCCTGAAGGAGCATGAGCAATTGCTGAGCGATCATAACTTTATCCGTCCCCATAAATCACACCTGGTAAACATAAAGTATATCAAAGGCTTCCTGAGAAGCGATGGTGGCTATATTGAATTAACTGACGGTAGCAGGATACCGGTATCCAGGCGCAAGCGGGAGCAGATCATTGAAGTAATCACACATCTGTAGACTGCACATGTTTGACCGTTAACTGATTGTCATCCACCGAAAACTGATTAAAACTTTTAAAATTGCATATTTTTAATATTTTTACATAGGCTTAGCCAAAAATCTGATTGCACAATGGAAGAATATATTTACATTATCCTTGGTGTTCTGTGGCTTGCAGCCACCATCTACAGGGCGAGTAAGAAGAAGAGTACCCAGGACAGTCCCCAGAAAACCAGGCAGGCAGTTGCACGGCCGGAAAAACCGGCATCCACTGTACAGTCATTGCTGGATCAACTTCTCGAAGGGCAACAGCTTAAGGTCCCGGAACCTGAGGTGGTAGAGTTGGAGGAAGAATATGCAGAACCCATGCTTTCCGAGCTTGAGAAAAAAAAGCGCACACAAACTGCCCGGACGCAGTATGCAGGTTACGGATTTAACAGCATTGAAGCTTTAGAGGGAGAAGGGATCAGTTCCCTGGGCAGAATCACCTTTGTAGACCAGATGAAACCATTGAAGAAAGAAGGCCGCGGACCGGTGAGGATCAACCTCCGAAAGGCCATTATTTACAAGGCAATCCTTGAACGTCCTTACCTCGAATAAGTTGTTAAGGGATTGTTAAATTTTTTTAAATGTAGTGTTAATAATATTTGCATATTAAATTTTTTATTCACTATCTTTACCGACTTATTGCACAGTGTTTATCTAACATAAAATTATCATGGTATGTTAAGAAATTTACTTCTAACTATTGGTATTGTACTGGCTACCAGTCTGGTGGTATTCCCCCAAGCATCCGGTACGCTGCAAGGACAGGTGATTGACAAGGACACCAGGGAAGCACTTCCCTTTGTTAACGTCGTACTCGAAGTTGGAGGCTCCCAGATTAGTGGAGCATCTTCCGATATTAATGGGAAATATGTGATCAAGCCGATCCCTCCCGGGAAGTATGATGTCAGGGCTTCATTCATCGGCTACAACGACCAGCTCATCAGGGGGGTCCAGATCAATGCGAACCAGACCCGTTTTTTTGATATCGAAATGTCATCATCAGCAATTGGACTGGAAGAGGTCGTTATTGTTGACTATAAAGTCCCGCTGATCGACAAGGATAAGACTGTAAGTGGCGGTACTGTCACCCAGGAAGAGATCCAGAAGATGCCGAACAGGGATGTCAGTTCAATTGCCGCGACCATCGGGGGTGTATTTTCCCGTGATGGCGAAGCCGGCAACGTTCGTGGTGCCCGTACTGATGCTACAAGGTACTATATCGATGGTATGCCGGTGATCGGCTCACTTTCACTTCCACAATCTGCTATCGCTCAACAATCCGTGATCCTCGGTGGTTTGCCGGCACAGTACGGTGATGCTACCGGTGGTGTTATTGAGGTTACCACACGTGGCCCTTCCAGGATCTTCGGGGCCGGGGTCGAAGTAGAGACCTCCGAGTTTCTCGATCCTTTCGGTTATAACCGCGTAGGCCTTAACCTGAACGGACCAATCTTCAGGAGAAAAACAGATGAACCCGGCAAGAAAGGCCAATCCCTCCTCGGATATTTTATTGGCGGTGACTTTACATACCGCCAGGATGGTCAACCCTATTCAGGTGATATGTACCGTGGTACTGATGAATATATCTCTTACCTGCAGCAGAACCCGCTGCGTCCTTCAGGACTTGAGTCAGGCGGTACCTTCCTCAACGGGGAATACACCCATATGAATGAACTGGAAAAGATCAACACCACGTCAAATACTTCAAGGTATAACATCAACCTCACCGGTAAGATCGACGTCAGGACAGGGCCAACCATCAACCTGACATTTGGTGGTTCATACAATTATGGAAGGGGCAACGCCTTTAGCTATCAGCACTCCCTGTTTAACTATGACAAGAATTCCCTGTATTACTCACAAACCTGGAGGGTGTTCGGTCGCTTTACCCAGCGTTTCCAGAACGACCAGGAAAAGAACTCACTGATCAAAAACGTATATTATTCCATTCAGGCCGACTACCAGAGCTTTACAGGGTCTACAGAGGATCCCGACCATAAAAATGATGTATTCAAATATGGTTACCTGGGCTCATTCCAGTCGCACCTGGCCAAGAACTACACACTCATTTCAGATACCATTGGCGGAGAATACTACCAGGATGTTTATGTAATGGATAATTACTTTGACACCTTATATACATTTTCTCCCGGTTCAGAGAACCCCTATGCCACCAGGTATACCACTTCATATTATGATCTGTATCCTGATCCAGAAGGGAACTGGAGAAATGCTGACCAGGTTCAGTTAGGCGGAGGTCTGCTTAACGGACAGGGTGTACCATTTGCGTATGGCATGTTTGCCCTTCCGGGAGCCAACCAGTCGGGATATTCTGAATATGATAACACGCAGATCAGTGTTAACGCCACCGGTTCTATGGATATTGGCAACCATGAACTGAAATTTGGTATCCAGTATGAACAACGTTCGTCTCGTGGGTACGCTGTTGGCGCCACAGGCCTCTGGACCCTTATGGACGGTCTGACAAACTTCCACATACAGGAACTTGACCTGGAAAATCCAGAATTCGTTTATCGCGATGGCGTATTCCAGGATACGGTTGAATATAAAAGAAAATATGATCAAGCTTCACAACGTGTGTTTGATGAAAACCTGAGAAGAAAACTCGGCCTGGCTGTTGATGGCCTTGACTTTATCAACATCCAGTCGTACGACTATAACACCAACACCATCCAATATTTTGACGAGAACAATGTGGCGCATACCATTTCCGCAGGTGAAGACATCTTCGACCTTGGCATGTTCAGCCCGGATGAATTGCTGAACGACGGTAACTGGTATGTTACGGCACAGGGGTATGATTATACAGGTGAAAAACTGAAAAGCAAGCCTTCATTTTCCGACTTTTGGAACCAGACAGATGATAACGGCAATTACACCCGTCCATTCGGTGCATTTGAACCGATTTACATGGCCGGTTTTATCCAGGATAAATTTGCTTTTAAGGACCTTATCTTCAACCTCGGTGTACGTATCGACCGTTTCGACGCAAACCAGATGGTATTGAAGGATCCTTTCCTGCTCTATCCTGCTAAGTCCGTTTCAGAGGTGAGCAGTGTGGGAGGGCAGGCTATTACACACCCCGGTAACATAGGAAGCGATTACATTGTTTATGTTGACAATGTTGACAACCCCACCCAGATCACAGGTTACCGTGATGAAAACACCTGGTACAATGCAGAAGGTACTGAGATCCAGGACCCGAATGCACTCAATGTAGGATCAGGGGTATCACCTTTACTCGTTGACCCAACACTCACCAGGCCTCCGCTGGAGTCGTTCGAAGACTATGATCCACAGATCAACGTCATGCCCAGGATATCGTTTTCTTTCCCAATATCTGATGTGGCACTGTTCTTTGCTCACTATGACGTGCTAACACAGCGCCCGACATCGAACCTGGTATCTGATCCAAGAGTATATTATTTCTTCGACAATATCGGTGGCACAATCAATAACCCGAGCCTGAGTCCTTCGAAAACGATTGACTACGAACTTGGATTCCAGCAGAAATTGTCACCAACATCATCCCTGAAATTCGTTGCATTCTACAGGGAAATGAGGGATATGATCCAGATCTATCGTTTCAATGGGGCATATCCGAAAGATTACACATCTTATAATAATATCGACTTCGGTACTGTAAAAGGTATGACCATACAGTACGACCTCAGAAGGACGAACAATGCAAGGATCAGCGCTTACTATACACTGCAGTTTGCCAATGGTACGGGTTCAAGTACAGTAACAGCTGCATCGCTGGTGGCTGCAGGTTTGCCGAACCTGAGGACTACTTTCCCACTTGCATGGGACCGTCGTCACAGTTTTAATGTATTCTTCGACTACAGGTTTAGCAGGGGAAAAGATTATAACGGACCGGTCATCAAGCGTGAAAAGAAAGGGAAAGCCCCGGTACAGGTCCTGAACAATACAGGTCTGTCACTGACACTTACCGGTGGTTCCGGTACGCCATATACCCGCTCACGTAACATTTACAGCCAGCTAAGTGGTGGCTCAAGGCTACTCCAGGGTACTTATTTCGGTTCACGCTTACCATGGCAGTTCCGTATGGATATCCGAGTTGACAAAGACATTGCGCTTAAAATGGGTAAAGGCGAAAGGCCAGGTAACCTGAATGTTTACCTGTCTATCAACAATGTCCTGAATACTAAGAATGTATTGAATGTTTATCCTGCTACGGGTAACCCCGACGATGATGGCTACCTTGCAGCTCCCGAATGGCAGCGTGAGATCAATGAACAGCTTGATCCGCAGTCATACCGTGACCTGTATGCCATCTTTATTGATCGCCCGTGGTACTACAGCAGCCCCAGAACCATCCGTCTCGGACTTATTTTTAACTTCTAAGTAAAGGGGATTTCAGGATGAGCGCCTACATTACAATAACTAAAAATAACACAGCAACCATGAAAAATATATTTCGCCATTTATTTATTACGCTGCTCAGCATAGCGCTTGTTCAGGGTGCTTATGCCGAGGAATATGTGGGAAGTGTAAGCAAGAGCCAACAAACCATTAAGGAAGGTGCTGCCGGTTGTGCTGCAGCATCCGGCTATCGCTTCCTAGACATAAACAATGTCCGCGCGAGGATCAACACCGGTGGTGACATGTGGTGGGACCTCCCGGGTGGAATCGGAGCTCAGTACTTCATTCCTAAAGAAGGGTCCGCAACCTCACTGTTCTCAGGTTCCCTGTGGATCGGTGGACTTGATATCAACAACCAGCTAAAACTTGCCGCAGTACGCTATCGCCAGGTCGGTAACGACTACTGGCCGGGACCTCTGACCATCGACGGAACCGCTTCTGTTGATGAGGCCACCTGTGCCAAATATGATAAGCACTTCATAATCAAGCGTGCAGAAGTTGATGAATATCTTGCCTGGTGGAACAGCGAGGACCCTGCTACGGAGTATCCTGACTACAGCATCCCTCAATCCATTCTGGAATATCCCGCTCACGGCGACGTTGCGCTTAACCAGAGCTACTACCTGGCTCCTTTCCGCGACATGGATGGCGATGGTGACTATAATCCCAACCAGGGTGACTATCCGTACTATGACATTACAAATGAGCTCTGCCCGCTGAACTATGCCGGCGACCCGAACTATGTACCCCAGGTAACCATGGAAGAAGAACTGATGGGTACCGTGAAAGGCAGTATCCTGGTCGACCAGGTGCTGAAAGGCGACGAGACCTTATGGTGGGTCTTTAATGACAAAGGGAACTTCCACTCTGAAACCCAGGGTGCGTCCATTGGTTTTGAGATCCGTGCACAGGCATTCGGTTTTACAACCAATGATGAGATCAACAATATGACATTCTATACCTACGAGATCATCAACCGTTCAACCTTTACACTGACGAACACTTTCTTCAGCCCCTGGGTTGATACCGACCTTGGTTATGCCTGGGATGATTATGTAGGTTGCGATGTTGGCAGGGGTCTCGGATACTGTTATAACGGTACTTCCGTTGACGGATCAGGTGAAGTGGAAGCTTACGGCGACCAGCCACCAGCAATTGGTGTTGACTTCTTCCAGGGTCCCTATATCGATCCTGATCAACGTGACAACCCCAGGTTCACCGGCGACTGCTCAATCATTAATTCACCCTATCCATGGGATCAAATGGCGATCAATGGTGTGAACTTTGGAAACGATATCGTGGACGATGAGCGTTTTGGTATGCGTCGTTATGTATATCACAATAACACCGGAGGCCCGCAGGGTGACCCGCAAATTGCCCCTGAATATTACAACTACCTGCGTGGATTCTGGAAAGACAATACCAGGATGCTTTATGGTGGTAATGCCCACTTTAACTCTGGTGCTGTCGGACCGGAATGTGACTTTATGTTCCCCGGCGATTCTGACCCATGTAACTGGGGTACGCAGGGTAATCCTCCCAATGGTGGTTACAACCAGAACGGCCTGTACTGGACTGAAGAAACAGCCGATAACAACCCTTACGACAGGCGATTCATGCAGTCGGCCGGACCTTTTACTCTCGAGCCGGGTGCCGTAAACTACATTACTGTTGGTATTCCCTGGGCACGTGCCACATCAGGCGGTCCATGGGCTTCTGTTGAACTGTTGCGTGTTGTGGATGATAAATGCCAGGCCCTATTCGACAACTGCTTTAAAGTACTCGACGGACCTGATGCTCCCGACATGAGCATTGTTGAACTCAACAAAGAACTCATTTTCTACCTCTCAAATTCAAAAACTTCAAATAACTATCTCGAGACTTACAACGAATGGGATAATACCATTACACAGCCCCTGCCAGGTGGTGAAGGAGAACGTTCCGACTCAACGTACAAATTTGAAGGTTACCAGATCTATCAGCTTGCCAATGCATCTGTTACGCTTGAAAGCAAGGACAATGCCGACCTGGTAAGGCTGGTGGCACAATATGATATTAAAAATGGTGTTGGTACACTTGTCAATTATTATTTTGATAAGGCTATCGGAGGTAACGTTCCGGTAGTGGAAGTTGAAGGTGGCGACAATGGTATCGTCCATTCATTCCAGATCACTGAAGATGCATTCGGTACTACAAACCGTCAGCTTACAAACTTCAAACAATATTATTATACTGTTGTTGCTTATGCCTACAATGAATACATGCCTTACAGCCAGGAGCCCGGCATCCTGAATGGATTGCTTGGCCAGATGAAACCTTACCTGGCAGGCCGCAGGAACATTAAAACTTACACCGCCATTCCACATCCAACTGTAAATGGTACTGTGCTCAATTCCGTTTACGGACAGGGACCACAGGTTACCAGGTTACAGGGTAACGGTAACGGTGGCATGATGATCGAACTTACCAGTGAAACGGTGGAAGAGATCCTCAGCAAACCACCTGCCGATAGCATGAATGTGATGGGAAGCACTGATTATCCGATTGCATACAATGCTACATATGAATATGGCATGGGGCCGCTGAATGTAAAAGTGATCGATCCGTTGAACGTGATCAATGCTGAATACGAGCTTGAATTCAAAGACGTACAATATGTATCGACATCCGATACCCTCAGCATCGATTCATCCATGTGGGTATTAACCAATACGCTAACTGGCAATACCTATCATTCAGAACATGGTATCCAGGCAAATAATGAACAGCTGTTCCTGGATCTCGGACTTTCAGTCCAGATAGATCAACCTGTTATTCCAGGCGACAGCGGTTCGAACAACAACGGACTTATTGCATCATGGGTAGCTTACCAGGATAGCTCACAGCGCTGGATAGACGGAGTTTCTGATATTGACCTCCCTGGTGCTGCTCAGGACTGGATCCGTTCAGGGACCTACCAGGACCAGGATGATCCGAGTAACCTGAATGACTGGAATGTTCCGGTCAAGGCATTTGACCCCGAGGCAGTTTATGAAAAGATCGCTGACGGAACCTGGGCACCATATATGATGACCGCTTACAATGCACAAAACGATGCTGCACCTGCCCACAGCAAGCAATCGAAATCCGATTACCCGATGGCCGACCTTGCTTCTGTAGATATCGTGTTTACTGCCGATAAATCGAAATGGACCCGCTCACTCGTTATTGAAATGTGTTCCGATCCGGTTCTTTCAGAAGGTGGTGTCGATCGCTTCGATATCAGGGCCGGGCAATCCGTTGATAAGGATGGTAATCCCGCTCCCGTTGGCAGTGGACCGAGCAGCGATCCGAATGATCCGAACTATATCAGTGAAACCGGTATGGGTTGGTTCCCGGGTTATGCCATTAACCTTGAAACCGGAGAACGCCTGAATATCATGTTCGGTGAGAATTCATACCTGGTTGGGGAAAATGGCCGTGATATGCTCATGAACCCGACCAGCAATCTCTACGATTTCTTCGGTTCACCATTATTCGGAGGTATGCACTATGTATACGTGCTGGATCACACAGTACGCTCTCAGCTCCTCAGTGGTACAGATTACTACTGGACATTCCCGGCATACGATGCCTGCCTTGAAATGAACATATTGTTCGATACACTGGGCACAAATCCACTCTGGCCTATCAAATTCCAGCCAATGTTGTTTTCAACGATAATGTGGGCCGGCATGCCGCTGTCTGTTCCTAATGTGGAATGGCTGCCGGAAGGTAACGACTGGACGCTCAGCATCAGAATGTCGAAACCGTATAAGAGGTATTTCTCCCTGCCAAATCAAGGAGAATATGCCGATACAACAGAAATGGGCTGGCCTTTATATTCCTTTAAAACCGAAGGTGTGGCTACCACCACCTACAGTGGAGTAAAAGCAGAAAGCGACCTTGACCTGATCAGTGTTGTTCCAAACCCATATTATGCCTATAATTCTTATGAGAACAATGCGTTTGACAACAGGATAAAAATCACAAATCTGCCGGAGCAGACTACAGTTACGATTTATAACATAAATGGTACACTTGTACGCCAGCTTACCAAAGACTCAAAAGATACTTATATAGACTGGGATCTCAAGAACTTTGCAGGTGTCCCGGTTGCAGGAGGTATCTATATCATACATGTTAATACTAATGTAGGCGAAAGAGTACTGAAATGGTTTGGTATTTTACGTCCACCAGATCTCAACACTTTCTAATGCATGTTTGAAATAAAATTAATAACACTAAATATAGTACGTATGAAGAGTTTTTATAAATACTTAATTACACTCGTCATAGTCGGCATGTTGATCATTCCGGAGAACAGCCTGTATGCAGGGAACAAAGACCGTTCGGGACAGGCTGGTGCCACTGAGTTGTTAATCAATCCATGGGCCAGGAGTTCAGGATGGGGAAGTGTATCAACAGCAAATGTTCAGGGGCTTGAGTCAATGTACATTAATGTTGCCGGTCTGGCTTTTACCAACAGGACCGAACTGGTGTTCTCCCACACCACTTACCTGAAAGGCTCTGATATAAATATGTTTGCCTTCGGGTTATCGCAGCGAATCGGCGATGCAGGTGTGATCGGCCTGAGTGTTACATCCATGAGTTTTGGTGAGATCGAAGTAACAACCACCGATTCACCGGAAGGGGGACGAGGTACCTTTAAGCCAAGTCTGTTGAACATTGCCGTTTCTTACGCCAAAGCTTTCTCCAATAGTATTTACGGGGGTATTACCGTGAAGATCATTTCAGAATCGATAGCTGATGCCAGCGCACAGGGTATCGCGATCGATGCCGGTATCCAGTATGTTACCGGTGAAATGGACCAGATTAAATTTGGTATTACCCTGAAGAACATTGGGCCGACAATGAAGTATTCGGGCGACGGTTTGTTATATCAGACCTTCCGGCCGGAACAGGAAACTGCATTCAGCACATATATGCCTTCAGAGTCATTCGAGTTGCCAACCGCACTGGATATCGGAGCTTCATACGACTTTTATATCGGCGACTGGAACAGGCTTACCGTTGCTGGAAACTTCAGGTCGAATTCATTCGGCAAGGATCAGTTCATGGGAGGTCTGGAATATGCACTGAAAACATACCTGATGCTTCGCGTGGGATACACATACGAAGACGGGATTACCAAAAAGGAAGACCGTACTACGGTGTTCACAGGACCCAGCGCAGGTGTAACTGTGGCCGTTCCGCTTAACAAAGAGAAAGGTTCATCCATCGATATCGACTATTCGTATCGTGCAAGCGATCCATTCTCAGGAACACACAGCATAAGTGCACGCGTGGTTTTCTAAACCATCTTTAATCCAGATATTAAAAATAATAAATATGAAAGGCCCTTTATGAGGGTCTTTCATTCTTTTTCATAATAAATACAAGTTCGATGGCTGAAGTGAAATATTATACAAAGGAGGGCTTTCAAAAACTGAAAGAAGAACTTGAACACCTTGAATCAGTGCAACGCCCTGAAATATCCAGGCAAATAGCAGAAGCCCGGGATAAAGGCGACCTGTCGGAAAATGCCGAATACGATGCGGCTAAAAATGCACAGGGTATGCTGGAACTGCAAATATCAAAACTCCAGGAAGAAATACGCAATGCGCGTATCATCGATGAATCCAAGATGGATTCATCCAAGGTATTGATACTGTCGATTGTCAAGATTAAAAATCTGAAGAACAATGCAGTGATGACTTATACCCTCGTGCCTGAAAACGAAGCCGATCTGAAAGCAGGGAAGATCTCGGTAAGCTCACCCATCGCAAAAGGCCTGCTTGGGAAAAAAGTTGGCGACACTGCTGACATACAGGTGCCTGCCGGAAAAGTCACTTTAGAGATCATTGATATCTCCCGTTAAGCTTCCCGTTCTCTTATTTTTTGTGACCGTAAACTGGACGGTCTTTCCCGTACACTTTTTCATGCTTGAGAACTGTTTTGGTTTGTTCTAATTTTTATCAAGCAAACAAAATGAGGATCCTCCAATAGAACACCTTTGCATCCTCTCAGTTTTGTGCATAGCGTATCAAACCAAAACCAACTAACATGAAAAAACACTTACCCTATGCATGTCTTATTGCATTCTTATTTTTATTGTCCATTGATTGCCATGGCAAAAAATTCCGGGGTAATAACAACAGTCCTGCCAAACCCGAGATAAAGCAAAATGCTGCAGGTTGTTCAGCCTCCTCTGGTTATCGATATCTTAATATCAATAATGTCAGGGCACGGATCAACACCGGGGGTGATATGTGGTGGGATCTTAACAATTTTTCCCAGTATTATATTCCTGCAAATGGACAGGCAACCTCACTGTATTCCGGATCGCTCTGGATAGGCGGGCTTGATATTAACAACCAGCTCAAGCTTTCTGCCGTCCGGTTCCGCCAGGTAGGCAATGATTACTGGACAGGTCCACTTACAATTGATGGAACCGCCTCGGTCAATGAAGAAACCTGTGCGGCCTACGACAAGCATTTTTTGATCACCAGGGCAGAAATTGACGAATTCCTGGGGTGGTGGCACAGCGAGAACAGGGAATTAGAATACCCGGATTATTCCATACCACAATCCATCCTTGAATATCCTGCCCATGGCGATGTGGCATTGAACCAGAGCTACTACCTGGCCCCTTTCAAGGATGTTGACGGAGACGGGGATTATAATCCCAGCCAGGGAGATTATCCCTACTATGATATCACCAATGAACTATGCCCCCTGAACTTCACCGGTGATCCAAACTACGTACCACAGGAAACCATGGAGGAAAGTATGATGGGTACAGTGCATGGCAGCCTGCTGGTCGACCAGGTACTGAAGGGAGATCAAACACTCTGGTGGATCTTTAATGACAAAGGAAATTTCCACTCTGAAACCCAGGGCGCATCAATTGGTTTTGAGATCAGAGCGCAGGCTTTCGGTTTCTCTACAAATGATGAGATCAACAACATGACATTTTACAGTTATGAGATCATCAACCGATCAACATTCACCTTGCAGGGAACCTATTTCAGCCCCTGGGTGGATACTGACCTGGGCTTTTCCGATGATGACTATGTCGGATGCGATGTTGCGCGTGGATTGGGGTATTGTTACAACGGAACTGCGGTTGACGGCAGCTCCCAACCTGAAGCCTATGGCTCACAGCCACCGGCAGTTGGCGTTGATTTTTTCCAGGGCCCTTATATTGATCCCGACGGTAGGGATAATCCTGCTTTTACCGGCGATTGCTCCATCATTAATTCTCAATGGGAATGGGACCCAATGGCCATTAACGGCGTGAACTTCGGGAACGGTATCATGGATGATGAACGTTTTGGTATGCGGCGTTTTGTTTACCATAATAATTCCAACGGGCCCCAGGGTGATCCTGACATAGCACCGGAGTACTACAATTACCTCCGCGGTATCTGGAGGGACAACACCCGGATGCTGTATGGCGGTAATGCACATTTCAATTCAGGGGCTGTTGGCCCGGAGTGCGATTTTATGTTTCCGGGTGATTCTGATCCATGTAACTGGGGGACGGCCGGTATACCTCCAAACGGAGGATATAACCAGAATGGCCTCTACTGGACCGAGGAAACCGCTGACAATAATCCGTTCGACAGGCGTTTCATGCAATCAGCGGGGCCATTTACACTTGAACCCGGTGCGGTCAACTATATTACGGTTGGAATACCATGGGCACGGGCTTCTTCAGGTGGCCCCTGGGCATCGGTGGAATTGCTTCGTGTAGTCGACGATAAGTGCCAGAAACTCTTCGATAACTGCTTCAAGGTCCTTGATGGTCCGGATGCCCCGGATCTCAGCATAGTGGAACTCGACAAAGAAATTATATTCTTCCTTTCAAATTCTTCAGTGTCTAATAATTATCTGGAATCCTATACAGAGTATGATAACACAATAACACAGCCCCACCCGGTGGATTCAACCCAACGCAGCGATTCACTCTACCGTTTTGAAGGCTATGAGATCTATCAACTTGCCAATGCTACCGTTACTCTTGAGAACAAAGACAATCCTGACATGGTAAGGCTGGTTGCACAATTCGATGTAAAGAATGGTGTGGGTAGCCTGGTAAACTACTATTATAACCAGGATATACAGGCAAGTGTACCCGTTGTTGAGGTGGAAGGATCAGACAATGGTATCAGGCACTCCTTCAGCATCTCGGAAGATGCGTTTGGCACTACAAATCGCCAGTTAACAAATTTCAAACAATATTACTACACGGTGATCGCCTATGCATACAACGAATATATGCCTTACAGCCAGGAACCGGGCATACTGGGTGGCCTGCTCGGGCAAAAAAAGCCCTATCTCGCAGGCAGGCGCAATATCAGAACCTACACAGCCATCCCCCATCCTACGGTAAATGGTATCGTGCTGAATTCAACTTATGGCGAAGGACCAAGAATTACCCGCCTGGATGGAAATGGAAACGGGGGTATGCTGCTTGAACTTACAGATGAAACAATTGAAGAGATCCTGGCCAAACCCCCTGCTGATTTTGAAACCGCACCGGGTTCGCCTGAATACCCCATTGCCTTTGAAGCAACTTATGAATATGGCTTGGGACCATTAAATGTGAAGATCATAGACCCGCTCAATGTAATTAATGGTGAATACCGGCTCGACTTTATTGAAGCAAGCTATGCCGATTCGAACATGACGGTTATCGACTCATCCCGCTGGATAATGACAAATGTCAACACGGGGGAAATCTACAATTCGGATAAGGACATCAATTCGGATTATGAGCAACTTTTTCTTGACCTGGGGCTGTCAATACAGATCGACCAGCCCTATTATCCCGGCGACAGCCTTTCAGTTAACAACGGGCTGCTTACGGCTTACACTTCCTACCAGGACAGTTCGCAACGTTGGATGGGAGGAGTGGAAGACATTGACCTTCCAGGTGCAACTGCTGACTGGATCCGTTCAGGGACCTACCAGGACCAGGATGACCCGGTAAATCTCAACGACTGGAATGTACCGAATCACCCCTTCGACCCGGAAGCTGTATATGAAAAAATAGCTTCGGGAACATGGGCGCCTTACCTGATGACAGCATACAATTCACAAAATACTGCCGGTCCGGCCTATAACAGGTCATCAAAACAATATTGCCCGATTGGTGACCTGGCTTCTGTTGACCTTGTATTCACTGCCGATAAATCAAAATGGACCAGATCCATGGTTATTGAAATGTGCGCTGACGAAGTTCTTTCCGAAGGCGGAGTCAGAAGGTTCAATCAAAGATCAGCACCATCCGTTGACAAGAACGGAAACCCTGCTGCTCCGGGTAGCCAGGCCAGTGATAATCCCGATGATCCGGCATACATTAGCCCCACAGGGATGGGATGGTTTCCCGGATATGCCATAAATCTGGAGACCGGTGAGCGCCTGAATATCATTTTTGGGGAGAATTCATACCTGTCAGGTGAAAACGGGCGTGATATGCAAATGAACCCGACAAGCAATCAATATGATTTTTTCGGCAATCCTCTTTTCGGTGGAATGCACTACGTATATGTTATGAATCATACTATGCGTACAACTCCCATTGACGAAAATACATTCGTATTCCCTGCTTATGATGCCTGCCGGCAGATAAACCTCCTGTTTGATACCTTGAGCCAGCATCCGCTATGGCCTGTGAGGTACCAGGACTTAATTTTCTCCACAGCCATGTGGGTGGGCATGCCGCTTGCAGTAGAGAATGAAGAATGGCTTCCGGAAGGCAATGACTGGAAGCTGAGTATCCGGATGTCAAAACCGTACCGAAGATATTACGCTCTTCCGGTTGATCCACAATATGCCACAATGAATGAAGGGCGTCCGTCATATGGTTTTAATACTGCAGGGGTATCAACAACGAACTACAGTGCTGTTAAGGCCAAAAGTGACCTGGACCTGATCAGGGTTGTTCCGAACCCGTATTATGCCTACGACAGCTATGAGAACAACACGCTCGATAACAGGGTCAAGATCACCAATCTTCCAAAGCAGGCAACAATTACTATTTATAATATTAACGGAACCCTGGTACGCCAGTTTACAAAGGATTCGCAGGAAACATCAGTTGACTGGGACCTTAAAAACTTTGCAGGTATCCAGGTGGCAGGCGGCATTTATATCATCCACGTGAATACCGGTGTTGGTGAAAAAGTGTTGAAGTGGTTTGGTATCATGCGGCCACCCGATTTGAACACATTTTAGGCGTTATATATTTGTGTATCTTTGATACTGTCCGGGAATTGCTGTACCCGGGCAGTATCTTTTTTTATAATAAAACCTCTATCAACCATGGCAAGCATATTCACCAAGATCATCCGGGGCGAGATACCATGCTACAAAGTGGCAGAGGATGATTCGTTCTTTGCTTTTCTCGACATCAGGCCGCTTGCAAAAGGCCATACCCTGGTAGTCCCCAAAAAAGAGATCGATTATATTTTCGATCTGGATGACGATCTCCTGGGCAAAATGATCATATTCTCAAAAAAAGTAGGTCTGGCTATAGAAAAAGTCGTTCCCTGCAAACGCATGGGGATGTCGGTGCTCGGGCTGGAAGTTCCCCACGCACACATTCACCTCGTACCGATCAACAGCGTTTACGATATCGATTTCAAGAAACCTCCCGTTGAAATGAGTGAGGATGAATTAGCTGAACTGGCAACAACGATCGCGGCCATATTCAATCAGTAAGCCCGCCTGTTCGTCCCTTCAATGTAATGGATGTACGACATGTTAACCACCTTATTGCCTCCGGGGGTCGGGTAATTTCCCGTGAAATACCAGTCGCCGCGGTGTGCAGGTATGGCGTGATGAAGGTTTTCTATACTCTGGTAAATGATCTTTAAACCCGGTTTCAGGCCCGGGGGTGTTAGCAACTCGGCGATCTTGTCAGATATTTCCTGGGCAGTGAATGGTTTATAGATCTCTTTCACATGGTTCACGATCGATTCTTTGGGAAGATGCTGCTGTTCCTTTGATTTTATATAAACCTCATTGATAACCTGCTCCCTCCCTGTTTCCTTCAACAATTCGATGGCAGCACGAAAAGCAATGAAATCGGCGAGTTTTGCCATATCAATTCCGTAACAATCCGGGTATCTGATCTGCGGAGCAGATGAAGCTATAATGATATTTTTTGGTTCAAGCCGGGCAAGGATTCGAATGATGCTTTGCTTCAGGGTGGTCCCGCGAACAATGGAATCATCGATCACCACAAGGTTATCCAATCCCGGGCGAACAACACCATAGGTAACATCATATACATGGCCTACAAGGTCATCGCGCTGGCTGTCCTGGGTGATAAAGGTCCTGAGCTTTACATCTTTCACCGCTATATTGTCGATACGCGGACGAAAAGCAAGGATCTCTTTTAGCTTTTCCGGATCCTTCTCCGGATCGATTTTACTGATCTCTTCCTGTTTAAAATCGTCGCAAACATTATGTAATTCATCGATCATTCCCCTGAAAGCCGATGATGCTGTGTTGGGAATAAATGAAAAAACAGTATTGCTCAGGTCATCGTCAATGGCCTTCATTACTGCCGGTACCAATGCACTACCGAGATTCTTCCGTTCCCTGTAAATATCGGAATCCGTACCACGCGAAAAATAAATACGTTCAAAAGAGCAGGATTTTTTCTCCAGAGGCTCACGGAATTCCTGTTCATTGGTTTCGCCATTTTTCTTTATGATGAGGGCATGTCCGGGCTGAATCTCCTGAACATCCTGCTCGCGTACATTAAACGTAGTCTGGATCACAGGTCTTTCAGAAGCAGCAACCACCACTTCATCATCGGCATAGTAAAATGCAGGCCTGATCCCGGAAGGATCCCGCATCAGGAAGGCATCACCATGCCCCAGCAGGCCCAGGATAGCGTAACCACCGTCCCAACTTTTACTTGAGTTTACAAGTATGCGGCTTATATCCAGATCTTCTGCGATACGGGGAGAGATCTCCCGCTTTTCCATTCCTTCCTGTTTAAACTGCCGATATAACTTTTCGTTCTCCTGGTCGAGAAAATGACCGATCTTTTCCATGATGGTGATGGTGTCGGATGTTTCAACAGGGTATTGCCCCAGGTCGATGAGAAGGTTGAAGAGTTCATCAACATTGGTCATGTTAAAATTCCCCGCCAGTACAAGGCTCTTGGTCATCCAGTTGTTGTAGCGTATCATCGGCTGCAGGTTCTGCACTACATTCGCCCCAAAGGTGCCATAGCGAAGATGCCCCATGAACAGCTCACCGGTAAACTCAATGTTTTCTTTCAGCCACTGCACATCATTCAACCGTTCAGGCTGTTTTGCAGCAAGCTTTGAGATCGGCCTATATGCTTTTTTGAAAATATCCTGTATGGGGGAAACTGAATTAGACCTGATCCTGTCCATGTACTTATTCCCCGGTTCCAGATCCAACTTTAGGCAGGCAATACCTGCACCATCCTGACCCCGGTTATGTTGCTTTTGCATCATCAGGTGCAGTTTGTTCAATCCGTAGAAAGAAGTGCCGTACTTTGAGAGGTAATACTCGAGTGGTTTGAGTAGTCGGATCAGTGCGATCCCGCATTCATGCTTGATGACTTCACTCATGCTTAAATGATCTGCTTACGGGCGCAAAGTTAACATAAAACATCTGGTTTTTATCATATTTCAGAGGCAGTTATAAACAATGCTGCAATCATTCATCATCATCAATTCAGAAATTGCTATTTTAGATTTCTCAAACCATCATCAACTCACTCAAAAACGCTGAATATGACAAACCATCTTTTTCGATCCTGTATCTTATTGCTTGCACTATTGCTCGGCTATCCTGTATTTGCCCAGAATGATCCCCGTTCACCATCGCCTGATCCCGACGAATGTACCAGTATCACGGCCGGGAAGCATGCAACTGCCGATGGTTCGGTTATCACATCGCATACCGACGACAGCCACCGTACACGCTCCTGGATGGATATTGTTCCTGCAATGAGCCATCAGCCCGGCAGCATGGTGGAAATGTATAAACGGGTCGCATGCGATAGTTTCGCCATGCCCACCTATGCCCATAATCCCATAGGCGGGATCCCGCAGGTAGAATATACCCATGGCTATATCAATACTGCCTATCCCTGCATGAACGATCACCAGCTGGCTATCGGAGAATCTACTTTTGGCGGAAGGCCCCAGCTTCAGTCCGACCAGGGCCTGATCGATTGCCAGCGACTCTGTAAGCTCATGCTCGAAAGATGCACAACAGCACGTGAGGCGATCAGCATGGCCGGTAACTTAACAGAAAAATACGGATGGAATGATGCAGGCGAATGCCTTACCATTGCAGATAAAAACGAGGTATGGCATTTCGAGATCGTCGGGCCCGGAAAAGGCAGCGTAGGTTCGATCTGGGTGGCCCAACGTGTTCCTGATAATCATATCAGCGTGAATGCCAATGCCAGTACTATTAAGCATATTAACCTCGACGATCCGGACCATTTCATGGCATCCGAAAACATCTACGATATGGCCCTGGATTCAGGATGGTGCACATCCAGGGAGGATTTCCGGTTCTGTTATGCCTACGCTCCCCACAGCAGGACCTCACTGGCTGCACGGCGCCGTGAATGGCGTGTATTCGACCTGGTGGCCCCTTCCCTGCATCTTGATCCCAATGCTGAAAACTACCCCTTCTCGGTAAAGCCCGATAAGCCGGTCACACTTGAAAAACTGGTCAGTATTTTCAAAGATTATTATGAAGGAACTCCTTTCAACTTCGTTAAAGATATCACCGTAACAGATGATTCAGGCAAGACTGTGCTTTCACCACTGGCAAACCCGTTCATGCCATACGATATGAACAAAGTGTTCAAGATCAATGGAGGATGGGGATGGCTAGGTGAACGGACTATCGCGCGCTGGTACACCATGTATGCCACCATCATTCAATGCCGTGACTGGCTCCCCGATGAGATCGGGGGCGTAGTGTGGATGGCCCAGGACAATGTGGCCAGTTCCATATATATCCCCGTATACTGCGGTGTGCATGACCTGCCGGAATCTTACAAGACTCCCGGAAGACCGAATGGATACACCACTGAATCGGCCTGGTGGGCGTTCAACCGTCTTGGTACGCTTACTGCCCAGCGTTGGGGCGATATGCGACATGATGTGGATGCCGTTTGGGATCCATTGCAAAAAGAACTTTTCGATAAGCAAGCATACATTGAAAAGGAAGCGCTTAAACTATATAACAAAGATCCGCAGAAAGCGCGGGCATTCCTTACCGAATACACCATCAGGTGGGGCGATAAAGTGGTGTTCGACGCCTGGAAACTCGGTGACTACCTCTGGACCAAATACGACGAGCTGTTTTAACTTATTTTGAACCTCTTTTTATGAAAGCCATTAAATACCTATTGATCCTGGCACTATCATGCATGTTTTATATGCCATCAGGATTGACGCAGGAAGTACCAGAACCGGCAGATTTCTTCGGTTTTGAACCGGGTGCTGACCGTATGCTGTTCAACTATGGACCGCTTATAGCATACCTGCAGGAACTGGAACAAGTGTCTGACCGAATTGAACTTCGTGAGATAGGCACTTCGCCCATGGGCAAGCCTATATACATTGCCTTCATCTCTTCCCCTGAAAATATTGCACGGCTGGATGAACTTAAAGACATCAACCGTCGACTGGCCCTTTCTGGAGAAATCAATGAAGAAGAACGGACAGAACTCATCCAAAACGGACGCGTGTTTTTCCTGGCTACCCTTTCGATGCACGCCACAGAAGTTGGCCCTTCACAGTCAGCACCCCTGATCGCTTACGACCTTGTTACAACCGAAGATCCGCTTAAGCTTGAATGGCTGGATAAAGTCGTTTACATGATGAATCCCTGCCACAACCCGGATGGTATGGATATGGTGGTAGACAATTACAATAAGTACAAAGACACACGGTTGGAAGGGGCTTCACTGCCTCGCGTCTATCATAAATATGTTGGTCACGACAATAACCGCGATTTTGTAGCATTAACACAAACAGATACCAAAGCCATTGCATCTGCCTACAATACCGAATGGTATCCCCATGTTGCCGTTGAGAAACACCAGATGGGATCGAGGGGAGTCCGTTATTTCGTGCCGCCCCCGCATGACCCCATAGCTGAAAATGTAGATGCCGGTATCTGGAACTGGGTTGGGATATTCGGTTCAAATATGATAAAGGATATGACCAGGGACAGCCTTGCTGGTGTGGCGCAACACTATCTGTTCGATGAATACTGGCCAGGTTCAACAGAAACCTGCCTGTGGAAGAACGTGATCGGATTCCTGACAGAAGCTGCCAGTGTGCAGACCGCCAGGCCTGTTTATATCGAACCCAATGAACTGGATGTGTGGGGTAAGGGGCTCTCAGAATATGAGAAAAGCATTAATATGCCCTGTCCCTGGAAAGGAGGATGGTGGCGTTTATCCGATATCATCGACTATGAGATCGCATCCACCATGTCGATCATTAAAACTGCAGCAACACATGATAAGGACATCCTGAAATTCAGGAATGATATTGCACGCAAGGAGATCAGGAAAGGAAGCAAAGAGGCACCATTCTATTACATTTTGCCCCGGAAACAACATGACCCGAGCGAACTCGTGCGCCTGGTAAATCTGCTGATAGAACATGGGGTGGTGGTAAGTGAATTGGCTCAGTCCGTTGAATTAGATAATAGGATATTCACAGAAGGAGACATCATTGTTTCATTGGCTCAGGCATATCGGCCTTTCATAAAAGAGGTACTGGAAGACCAGGTTTTTCCGCTGCGACACTATACCCCCGACGGAGAGATCATCAGGCCTTATGATATTACCAGCTGGTCTCTTCCGCGACACAATGGAGTAAGCTGTTATGAGATCTATTCAAAGCCTGAAGAAGAAATAGGGATCAGGTATATCGGAGAAAGATATGAACTTAAAGATCCTGTACCGGAGGACTATTCTTTCCTGGTTTTCCCGGCGAATTGGAATGACAGCTTTAAAGCTGCATTCAAATTGAAAGCTGAAGGAATTGTTGTTGAAAGGACTGATGCTGATGTTGAACTCGGCGACCGCCGCATCCCGGCCGGAAGTTTCATCATCAGGCATGGTAAAGATGATGGGAAAATGCATGAAGTATGTGAAAATCTTGGTGTTTCGCCCTGGGTTTTTCAAGAAGAGATGGCCTTTGAAGCAACTGAATTTGAAATCCCGAACATTGCCCTGGTTGAAACCAATACCCATGACATGGATGCGGGTTGGACGCGCTTCCTTTTCGATGAGTACGGGATACCCTACACTGTGGTCAAACCGGGTGAATTTGAAGATCTCGATCTTCATAAGAAGTTCGATGTGATCGTATTCCCGAATACACGCAAATCCATACTGATGTCGGGGAAATATAAATCAGCCTCGGGCGATTATTCCCCCAGCACCTACCCTCCCGAATATGTCAAGGGGATCGGTAAAAAAGGCCTGGAAAACCTTATGACTTTTGCAGATGAAGGTGGTATTATTGTTTCATGGGGTGCATCAACGGAGCTGTTCATGGGTACCCTTAAGATAAAGCGGGGCGATGAGGAAGAAGCGTTTGAACTGCCCATCCGGGACATCTCTGGTTCGGCCAAAGATCTTTACTGCCCCGGTTCATGGCTTGCAGTTGACATCAGGCAGGGACACCCCCTGAGCTATGGGATGCCGGCCAAAGCCGGTGTTTTTTCCAGGGGGAAGCCTTTTTTCCTTACCTCCATTCCGCAATTTGATACCGACCGACGCGTGATCGCAAGCTACGCTGATGACGAGGTTCTCATCAGTGGTTATATCGAAAATGAAAAAAAACTGGAAGGGCGCACCATCATGGCCTGGTTACGCAAAGGCAAGGGCCAGTTCGTCCTTTTGGGGTTCAATCCTCAATTCAGGGCTTCAACAGCTGCAACATATAAACTCTTGTTCAATTCACTTCTTTTAACACCGATAAGCGATTAATTGATTATGGCCAAAAAGCTGAAATTTCCCCACACCTATGTGATCATATTTTACACCATTATCATTGCCGCTATTTTAAGCTGGGTGATACCGGGAGGGGAATACGTGGAAGAAATCAGTATAGTAAATGGGCAGGAAAGCACGCAAATGGTTTTTAAACCCGTTGAAAGCCAGCCGCAGACCTGGGAGGTGTTCGCCGCGCTGTTTGAGGGTTTTGAGAAACAGGCCGGCATCATTGTATTCATTTTCATGATAGGCGGGGCTTTCTGGATCATGAATGAAAGCAAATCGATCGACGTTGGTATTTTTTCGTTCCTGGATGTCACACGAAAGCTTGAAAAGAACAGGCTGATCCGGAGGCTGGGAGTCGATAATATTGTAATGACCCTGATCATGCTGATGTTCTCCGTGTTCGGGGCCGTGTTCGGCATGAGTGAAGAAACCATTGCCTTCATTATCATACTGGTCCCTCTTGCTATATCCATGGGTTACGATTCCATAACCGGTGTAGGGCTGGTGTTCGTTTCGGCCGGATTGGGTTTCGCCGGTGCCATCCTGAATCCTTTTACCATTGGTATTGCCCAGGGTATCGCTGAACTACCGCTCTTTTCCGGGCTGGAATACCGATTGTTTTGCTGGGTGGTCATTAATGTGATCGGGATCGTGTACATCCTGCGGTGGGCAAAAAAGGTAAAGAAAAACCCCGGAGCATCATATGTGTACGAGGATGATGAATACTGGAGAAAAGGACATGCAGAAGGAAGCCAGAAAGTGAAATATCATACACCTCTGGCAGCCTGGGCCATCTACGCACTTACACTGGTTGCACTGGCAATATTTGCCTTCATCTACCCTACCACGCCTATGAAAGTGGGGGATTATCCTCCTTTATTGCTTCCCATGGTACCTATTGGAGTTGGTCTGTTCGCTGTCGGGGGCTTATTCTCACTTCGAAAATCAGTGCACTTCTTTATCCTGAATCTCCTGACTTTTACAATATATTTTCTTATTGTTGGCGTTATGGGGTATTCGTGGTATATCATGGAGATTGCAACCCTGTTTTTTGCAATGGGTATTTTATCCGGCATAGCCATGGATTACAGCCCCAACCGCATTACAAAACTGTTTATCGAAGGAATGAAGGATATCCTGTCAGCTGCAGTTATTGTCGGCCTGGCAGGCGGTATCATTGTCATACTGGAAGATGGAAAGATCATTAGCACTATACTTCACAGCATGTCAAAGGGCATGCAGAACGCAGGCGAGGTCACTTCCATTGGCATCATGTATATTATCCAGAACATCATCAATATCCTGATCCCGTCAGGTTCTGCAAAAGCGGCTATCACCATGCCCATAATGGCTCCTTTTTCAGACCTCATCGGCCTGTCGCGCCAGGCCACGGTTATGGCATTCCAGTTCGGGGATGGTTTCACCAATATGATCACACCAACTTCAGGTGTCCTCATGGGTGTGCTGGGCGTTGCCAAGATCCCCTATAATAAATGGGTTAGGTGGGTATGGCCGCTGATCCTAATTATGCTGATCCTTGGTTTCCTGCTGCTGATCCCGACCGTTACAATGGATCTGCCTGGCTTCGAGCTCAATCTCCACCTAAGAAACTAAAAACCTTGAACTTTACACTAACCAAACACCAAACACTCAACACCCAAAACCTTAAAGTCGTTTTCCGTCTCCGAAGCAAACATCCATTTTCCTGGAATTATGGATCATGGGGTGATCAATTGGCACTGTTCTTAGTTTGTCGGCCACATCCTCCAGCGGTACACCAATGATCTTATTGTCTTTCAGGGCTACCATTACCCCAAATTCCCCTCTGCTGATCATTTCCACCGCCGAGGCACCGTATCGCGTGGCCAGCAACCTGTCCATAGGTGAAGGGCTACCTCCCCGCTGGATATAGCCAAGTATGGTTTGGCGCGCTTCAAGCCCTGTTTTCTCTTCGATCATATCACTGATGTGCTGGGCAGCCGGCCTGCCTTTTTTATGCCTGATGCCTTCGGCGACGACTACAATGGAATACGGTTTTTTATTCTGTGCCCTTTTAAGGAGGTAATTCGCCACCACGTCTTCGTCATACTCGATCTCTGGGATGAGGATCACATCGCCCCCGCCGGCGACACCGGAAAAAAGTGCAAGCCACCCTGCATGGTGCCCCATCAGTTCGATAACCATGATACGTTTGTGGGAGTTTGCGGTACTGTGCAGGCGATCGATCGCACCGGTAGCGATCATAACTGCCGAGTCGAAGCCAAAGGTTATATCAGTACCCCATACATCATTGTCGATGGTCTTGGGCAATCCGATCACATTCAAGCCCTCCTTAGCAAGCTTTGATGCCGTACGCATCGTACCATTGCCTCCTATTACCACCAGCGCATTCAGGCCCATCTCCTCATAGTGCTTCCGGATCAATTTTGGCTTGTCGATCTTATTGAATTGCTTTTTATCCTGCTTAAAAGGCTTCTCCCGTGATGTACCCAGTATGGTACCGCCCAGGGTAAGGATACCGGATAGCTCGGTTTCTTTTAATTCACGGTATTCCTGGTTTATCATTCCCAGAAAACCGGATGAGATACCATAAACCTGCATGCCATGCTCAACGATGGCGGTCTTGCCCACGCCTCGTATCGCGGCGTTTAGACCGGGGCAATCGCCTCCTGCAGTGAGTATGCCGATCTTCATTCCCTTCGTAACAACCATAAGTATGTTTTTACCAAAAGTAATAAAAATGAACCTATAAAAAGTTCAATATCCGGGATCGAGGTTCCTGGATCCAAAACAAATTCATGATACAGGGAGCTAAAATCCAAAACCAACTGCCAAATGCCAAACGCCCGATTTGACATTTCATCCACTATATCCGACAGTTCATCCTGATAAATTTTCGAAATGCCGGTTGCTGTTCCATCTTTGCATCAAAACAAACGCCATGAACCTGGAAATTTTATTTATGATTTTAACGCTGATCTTTGATGAGATCGTCAGATTGTTTGCATTGCTTCTCGGATGAGAAACCAAATGAAATAACCTTAAATTTGTTAACCTTAAACACATTGTTATGAAAAAGATCATTTTATCAAGTATTATCATCCTTGCATCTATTCTTACATATGCAGGTGACAAGGATTACTTCAAGACCATGGAAAAGAATGTGAAGGAACTGGAAAAAGCAGAGAAAGTGGCCGAGTTCCGTTCACTAGCGGAGAACTTTATAGCTATATCAGAAGAAAATACCGACCAATGGCTTCCGCTGTATTACGTTGCATATTGCTATCTCAATACTGTTTTTTCGGAAGAAGGCACTGAAAATACTGATATGGTCCTCGACAAAGCAGAGGCATATATTGATAAGGCAAGGGAATTGAGCCCGGAGAACGATGAGATCGAGGTGCTGCAGGGCTGGATCTACCAGGGCAGGATCATAGTTGATCCAATTATGCGGGGGCAGGTTTATTCGCAGAAAGCTTCTGCATCCTTCGGCAAAGCCAGGAACATCAATCCTGAGAATCCCAGGATCTATTTCCTGACCGGCCAGAATGTAATGTACACACCTGAAATGTTTGGCGGAGGTAAAGAAGCAGCCTGCCCATACTTTATTGAAGCAGCTGAGAAGTTCAAGACCTTCAAACCGGAATCACGTATATCTCCGGATTGGGGCAGGGAATACAACCGGGAAATTGCTGAAAGTTGTGAAAAATAAAGCTCCCGTAAACATGGCAAATTGCACTGGAAAAACATTACTGAAGCATGTAAGGGGGATTATCGCCGTTACCCTGATCGGAACGGCGATCTCTCTTCTGATGACTCCACTTGAACACCTGGGATTTAGGCAGATTGGCATCAATATGCTATACTGTTTCATTATTGGCACATCGCTATGGTTTGGGAACTTCTCCGTAAACCCGCTACTGGAAGGGATATTCGGCAAAAACAGGCTGAGCCCCGGTTGGAAGCTTGTACTTAGCCTGTTCGGAATGCTTTTAATCTCGTCAACCATAATATTCCTGGCTAACTGGTTCTGGGTAGTGGTTTTATGGGGAGGAGAGTTCAGTAACTACCTTAAATACAGCGGCAGACTGATCATGATCATCGAACTGGTCGCGGTTGTGATCATCGCCCTCGTTTTGTATATCAACGAGTTTTTCCATTCCTGGCGGGAATCCGTTAAGAATGAGGAATCGCTTGAACGGGAGAAACTTGCCCTGCAGTATGAAGCACTAAAGAACCAGGTAAACCCGCATTTCCTCTTCAACAGCCTTAACACCCTCTCGGGACTGATCGGCAAAGATGCAGAGCGGGCCCGTCTGTTCGTAAAACAACTCTCCGATATCTATCGCTACATCCTCGAACAAAAAGACAGGGAACTCGTACCCCTGGAGACCGAAATGAAGTTCGTTGAAAACTACATTAGCCTGATGAAGATCCGTTTCGGAGAGAACCTGCAGTTTATAAAAGAAATCCCCTCCGGGACAAACTATCAGATCATCCCGCTTTCCATACAAATGCTGGTGGAGAATGCCATCAAACATAATGTCATCTCTAAAGAAAAGCCTTTAACTATCAGTTTGGAGCTTAGCGAAGGACATCTGGAAGTGAAAAACAACCTTCAGCAAAAGAGCAGCATCCTGCATGGGAAAACCGGGGCCTGGGAAAAACATGGTCTGGTAAACCTGAAATCGAGATATACGTATCTTAGTGATGGGCAATTTATGGTTAATGGAAGTACTGACGAACCTTTCCCGGATGAATTCGGAGGCAATTTTGTTGTGAGTGTACCCTTAATCGGAACAACAGATGAAAATACTGATCGTTGAGGATGAAGTTATGGCCGCCGAGCGGCTGGAGGAAATGATCCGGAAGGCTATTCCGGATGTCGAAGTGCTGGGTGTACTGGATTCCATCAGTGCCGCTGTGAACTGGCTCTCAGCAAATGAGACTCCCGATCTGGCTTTTTTCGACATACAACTGGCAGATGGCCTGAGCTTCGAGATCTTTGAACAAACGAAAGTAAACTTTCCTGTCATCTTTACCACGGCTTTTGATGAATATGCCCTCAAAGCTTTCAAAGTAAACAGTATCGATTACCTGCTGAAACCCATTGATGAAGAAGAATTGGGTGCCGCAATTCAAAAATACCAACAGCTCCATAAATCAGCTGATGCGGCTATATCTTCCGGAAGTATCGACCAGGTATTGAAGTTGCTCACCAGCCAGTATAAATCGCGTTTTGTGGTGAGAGTGGGGGAACGCATCCGCTCCATCCCTGTTGAGGAGATACAGTGTTTCTACAGCATGGAAAAAGCGAACTACATCCAGACGACTGCAGACCGGCATTACACCGTCGACTATTCCCTTGAACAAGTTGAATCCCTTCTCGACCCAAAGATGTTTTTCAGGGTTAACAGGAAATTCATCGTAGCTCTTGAGGCCATAAAGGAGATCATCAGCCATTCGAACAGCCGGCTGCGTGTAGTATTGTTTCACAAAACCGAAGGTGATATTATTGTTGCCAGGGAAAAGGTAAAGCCATTCAAGTTATGGCTTGAGAGGTAAATCAGGAATTCGAATTTAGAATTATCGGGCATTAAACGCTCAGCGTTTCTCCTTCTGATTTGGCAATAATGACCGCCCCGCAGCTGTCGCTCCATACGTTGGTGCATGTACGGAACATGTCGAGGATACGGTCGACCGCCAGGATAAGGCCAACACCTTCAAGCGGAAGCCCGATCGCAGTAAGGATCACCGTGATCATGACCAGTCCCGCCATAGGGATGGCTGCTGCCCCGATGGAGGCCAGGAGTGCGGTCAGCACGATCACCCCCTGCTGGACAAGGGTAAGTTCAACGCCATACGCCTGTGCGATGAAAATGGCAGCCACACATTCATATAATGCGGTACCGTCCATATTTATGGTGGCCCCAAGAGGAAGCGTGAAACTTGATATCTTGTTTGATACACCCGAATTGTTCTCCACGGCATTGATGGTAAGCGGAAGTGTTGCACCGGAAGAAGAGGTTGAGAATGCCGTTAACAGCGGTGTCGACATGTTTTTCATGTGCCGGAAAACTTTTACCTTCCCGATAAATCTGAGAATAAGGGGAAGTGTAACGAAAAAGTGTATTGCAAGTGCAAGTATCACTGTTCCCATGTAAAGTCCCATACGGGATGCCAGGTCCGCCAGGTCATCCTGCTCAGAAACCACTTTTGCCACTATGCCGAAAATTCCGAAAGGTGTAAAGCGTATTACGAACATGGTGATCTTCATCATCACATCGAAGATGGCATTGAAGGCCTTCTTCATAATATTCCTGTTCTCCTCCCCGGCGCGGGTCACAAAGAAGCCAAAGAGGACAGCAAAGAATATGATTGCCAGCATATCATTGTTATTGAATGCCTGGAAGATGTTTTCCGGGACCATCTCGATAAGCGTATCCCCCAGGGAACGCTGGTTTTCAACCAGCCCTTCCACCTTCTGGCTAAACCGGAGGTCGGCTCCTATCCCGGGCTTGATTATGTTTACGAGAACCTGTCCTGTAACAATGGCAAGTATACTGGTTGTAATATAATAGCTTATTGTTTTAAGTCCGAGCCGGCCAAGATTACTCCCACTGCCAATATTGGCTATGCCGGATATCAGGGAACTGACGATCAGGGGTATGATAAGCATCTTTAATGCACGCAGGAACACGTCGCCCATCCAGGAAACATAGCTGACCGCTGTTTCACTCATGTACAATCCATAGAAAATAGCAAGAACGAGTGCGATGAGGATCTGCCAGTGAAGCGGGATTTTCTTCATAATTCGGGAATAAGCGATAAAAATAAGGAAATTTTAGCTGCCGACCTGGAAGGTTGGCAACCTTCCAGGTTTACCGGTATCAGAAATTTGTATCTTTATAGGTTAATCTATTTACCTATTATGAAAATTTTTACCCCCCTTATCATACTCTTCCTGCTATCGTTAAACCTGAACGCTCAGCATACTAACATCTTAATTGATGATGACGGCAGCTGGATCCAGCCTGAAGAGCCCTCAATAATCATAAACCCGAAAAACACAGACCATATGGTGGGTGGAGCCAATATCGATAATATGTATTATTCCACCGACGGGGGCTTCAGCTGGTCACATGAGGTTTTGTCATCTTCTTTCGGAGTATGGGGTGACCCGGTCCTTATCGTTGATACGTCAGGTGCTTATTATTTCTTCCACCTGTCGAATCCACCAACGGGCGGCAACTGGATCGACCGTATCGTTTGCCAGAAAAAGGATACCATTGGAGGCACATGGAACAACGGGACATACATGGGATTGAACGGTACCAAGGCCCAGGATAAGGAATGGGCGGTAGTGGACGTGACCAACAACAATATTTACGTAACCTGGACCCAGTTTGACGAATACAACAGCGCCAACCCGGATGACAAAAGTGATATTCATTTTTCCCGTTCCCTTGACGGGGGTGCAACATGGAGTGAAGCACTCAGGATCAACGAAGTTTCCGGCGATTGTATCGATGACGACAATACTACGGAAGGTGCCGTACCGGCAGTGGGGCCCAACGGGGAAATATATGTGGCCTGGGCCGGACCCGAAGGCCTGGTATTCGACCGCTCTCTCGACCAGGGTGAAACATGGCTTGATGAAGATATTTATATTGGGCCGTTCCCGGGGGGATGGGCCTATGACATACCCGGTATCCAGCGCTGCAATGGTCTACCAATAACCAAATGCGACCTCAGTGGCGGGCCCCATCACGGAACGATATACGTAAACTGGACAGACCAGCGTAACGGGCTTGACGACACAGATGTGTGGCTCTGCAAATCAACAGACGGAGGCGATACATGGACCGATCCCGTCAGGGTGAACGATGATCCTCCCGGCAGACAACAGTTTTTTACCTGGATGGATGTTGACCAGGTCACCGGTCACCTCTGGTTTGTCTGGTACGACAGGAGAGCATACGATGACAACAATACAGATGTTTACATGGCAGTGTCGCGCGACGGAGGGGAAAGCTTTATCAACTTTAAAGTTAGCGAATCTCCCTTCCTCCCTTTTGCATCTACCTTCTTTGGCGATTATACCAATGTTTCGGCATACAACAATGTTGTGAGGCCAATATGGGCCAGGATGGAAGGCAGTGACCTGAGCATTTATACAGCCATTATTGATCCCGATATCGTTGGAATAGAGGAAGAGGTGCCATCACTATTGAGTATGGAGCAGAACTACCCCAACCCTTTCAGGGAAAGTACGGTGATCTCATTCAAACTCAGGAAACCCGCTGTTGTCAGCCTTAAAGTATATGATGTTTATGGAAGGGAAGTCGCCGCCATACATGAAAAGAATTTTATTCGGGCAGGGAAGCATACCAGGCAGTTTGATCCTGAAAAATATAGCCTTGCTACAGGAACTTATTATTTCTCCCTGCAAACCGAAGAGCAGGTGATGAAAAAGAAGATGATTTTTGTACGATAGGCCTGCAACTATTTTAATATTAACTTGTCATTGATTGCCAAGGTATTTATAGCAGGACTCATCCGGTTTTTTTATATTATTGCAATCGCAACTTACAAAGAACGATGAACAAGGAATTTAAGGAGATCATAGCCCAGATCAGGTCTTTCTCTTTCCCTGACGGGATAGGAGATATGACAATTGAGGAGTTATCAGAAAAGACGGCAATTCCAACGGAATTGATATACAAATATGTCGATGATGAAAAAGACCTTATACGCCACATCCTGAGATTTGAACGGGATAGTTTTAAAGTGATCTTTGATGTGCATAACTTCGAAGGTGTGAACGCCATTGACATCCTGCTCACGGTAAGCAAGGAGATCGCAAAGAAATTCCGCAACGTCAGCCCGGGCATTACTTACGACCTGAAAACGAAGTACCCGGATGTGTATAAAAGGCATTTCAAATCCCGTATGGATTTTATTTTCAGCAAGATCCAGATCAATCTGCAGAAGGGCATCGACCAGGGTATCTATCGTGACGACCTCAGCATAGAGCTTGTTTCCAGGCTATACCTCAGCCGGCTCATTGACCTTCACAATCCTGATTTTTTCCCACCCGAGGAATTTAATTTCGAAACGCTGTTTGAAGCCATGTTTGAAAGCCATATCAGGAGCATTGCCAACGAAGAAGGCCTTAAGTACTGGGAAGAAAAGAAAAAGATCTTTAAAAAAGAATTAAAGAAAGATAGATTAAAATAATAAAACCTCCTTTAACGTCTTAACTATATTCAGAGGAATAAAAACGTGCTATTGCCAATGAAAAAAATAATTTTCTCATACCTGGGACTGATTTGTCTGATCGGGATATCGACACTGCAGCTTTCGGCCCAGACCGAATATCGTTTTACATTGCAAGAAGCACTTGATTTTGCATATGAAAACAATTACGATATTCTCAGTTCATACAAGGACATTGAGGCAGCAGAGAAGCAGGTAAAAGAATATATGGCGATCGGGTTCCCGCAGGTCAATGCATCGGTAAATTATACCGATTACATTTCTCTTCCAACCATGATCATTCCTCCCGGCACCTTTGGCCCGGATGATCCGGGCTCCGAGGTACAGTTCGGGACCAAGTACAATGTTGCTGCAGATGCGACTGCTTCCCAGCTGATCTTCGATGGTAAATACATTGTTGGTGTGCAGGCATCCCGGCGTCTGCTCGAGAAAACCCAGCAGCAGTTCATCAAAAACAAACTGGATATGTATGAGGCAGTTTCGGCAGCCTATTATCGTGTACTGGTTGCAGAAAACACCCTTAAAATACTCGACAGCACCATGGCATACATGCAGGATATGTTGTATGAGACCAGGTTAACATACGAAGCCGGATTTGCGGAAGAAACGGATGTTGACCAGCTCCAGCTTATCGTCTCCGATCTGGAAGCCAATATCATTCTTACGGAAACACAGGTAGATATAGCTTACGCCTATCTCAATTTTCTCTGCGGGCTCAAGATCGAAGACAATGTAGTGGTCACGGATAAACTCGAGGATCTCCTCCAACAGATCAATTATTCCGCACTGTTGAACGATCCGTTCAACTATGAGAACAATATCGATTACCGCCTGCTGATGACCCAGCGGGAAATCGCACAGTTGCAATTACAGCTTGAAAAATCGGAATACCTGCCATCACTATCCGCATTCCTTAATGTAGCAACACAGGCCCAGCGGAACAGCTTTAATTTCTTTGAAACAAAACAGAAATGGTACGGGTCTTCATTCTGGGGTGTTGAAATGAGCATCCCGATATGGAGCAGCGGTATCCGAAGTGCACGTGTGCAACAGGCCAGGATCAACCTCGACAAGCTGAATATTGCAGATGAACAGCTTCGTACAGGCCTGACAATACAGGTAAGGACAGCTCAATCGGAATTCAACAACGCCTTCCTGGTGATGCAGAACAAAACCCTTTCCATGAATACTGCTGAAAAGATCCTGCGGATCACCAGCGAAAAATATAAAGAAGGAATCTCAACCAGCCTGGACCTTTTACAGGCCAACAACCAGTTCCTGACCAATACATCCGACTATATCGTGTCCATGCAGGAAGTCTTGATCAAAAAACTGGCACTTGAAAAACTCATGTACAGTGAACCAGGCAATTAATAATAATCCCGATTCGTAAATGCATATTATAAACCCACTATAATGAGAAAATTTCTTTTTATAAGCATCATTGTTCTCACCGCATTTGCCTGTAGTACAGGCGATGATGCTGAAGCCATCAGACAGGAGATCAAAGACCATAAAGATGAGATAAGCCAGCTCAATATCAGGATCAAAGAACTTGAACAGGAGCTATCTAAAATGGAGGAAACAGGTGATGAGTACATTATACCTGTCAGTATTGAAACAATGAAGTACCGGACATTTCATCATTATTTTCAGGTAAGCGGAACTGTTGAAGCTGTTGAACAGGCATACATCAGCCCGGAAATCAACGGGCAGGTAAAAGCCGTCCTTGTCTCTGAAGGAAATACAGTGAAGAAGGGGCAACTGCTTGCAAAATTAAACACCAGCATCACTGAAAACACCATTGAGGAGGTTAAAACCCAGCTGGAACTGGCCAGTACCCTTTATGAAAAACAAAAACAACTCTGGGAAAAGAATATTGGATCGGAAGTGCAGTTCCTGCAGGCAAAGAATAATAAGGAAGCTCTCGAAAGCAGTTTGCAAACACTGCAGGCCCAGCTGGACATGGCCTATATAAAATCACCCATTGACGGTATTGTGGATATGATCAATATTGAGGAAGGTGAACTTGCCATGCCCGGGCTTCAGATTATGCAGGTGGTGAACCTCGACAAGATGAAGGTCACTGCAGATGTCTCAGAAAATTATTTACCGGTGATCCATCCCGGTGATATTGTCCACCTTGCCTTCCCAACATATCCTTCCCTTGCAATGGATGTCCCGGTTCATCGTACCGGAAATATTATCAACCTCGGTAATCGTACATTCCCGGTTGAACTCAGGATTGATAACGTAAATGCTAAACTTAAGCCCAATATCCTGGCCCTGATCACCTTCCTGGATTACAGCAAGGACCAGGCCCTCATTGTCCCCTCTATTATCGTGAAAAAAGACATGAAAGGCAGGTATATATATGTCGCCCGGGATGTTGATGGAGCTTTGGTGGCAAAAAAGGTCTATATCACCACAGGAATGTCATACAATGATGAAACAATGGTAGTATCCGGTTTGAATCCCGGAGATCAGGTGATCATCAAAGGATATAACCTGGTAACGGATGGTACAGAAGTAAATTTTATGTAAATGGAGATCAAGGAAAAGCAAGTCATTCGTGAATTCAAACTCAGTTCGTGGGCTTTAAGGAACAAGAATACCGTGTTCCTGATGATAATCCTGCTGCTGGGATTTGGATTCTACTCATATCGTTCACTGCCAAAAGAACTGTTTCCCGACCTGGTATGGCCAACGATCTATGTGCAAACCATTTACCCGGGAAACCCTCCGCTGGATATAGAAAACCTGATAACACGGCCTATTGAAAAGGAAATTGAATCAGTAAGCGGGGTGAAGGAGATCCGGTCCACTTCAACACAGGATGTTTCAGCCATCTTTGTGGAATTCAACACTGATGTCAGGCTGGAGGATGCGTTGCAGGAAGTGAAGGATGCGGTAGATAAATCAAAAAGCGAACTTCCTGATGACCTGCTCGAGGACCCTATGGTGATCGATATCGATTTTTCGGAATTCCCCATCATGAACATAAACCTTTCGGGAGATTATAGCATTAACGAACTGAAAGGTTATGCAGAATTACTTGAAGATGAAATTGAACGTGTGCAGGAGATCTCAAAAGTTGAGATCACGGGCATCAATGAAAGGGAAGTACAGATCAATGTTGATATGCATAAACTCAGTGTTTTTGAGCTGAGTTTCGATGACATTGAAAATGCGGTAGCATTTGAAAACATTTCCATGTCGGGAGGAGAGATCAAACTGGGAAGCGGACGCCGATCAATCAGGATCGTAGGCGAGTTTTCCGATCCTTCTGAAATTGAGGATATTGTTGTAAAGTGGGAAAACCATAAGATCGTTTATATGCGTGATGTGGCTGAGGTGATCTATGGATTTGAAGAGCCCAGGAGCTTTACCCGGTTGGACGGGCACCCCGTTGTTTCCCTCCAGGTGATCAAAAAGGGTGGGGAAAACCTGCTGAATGCAACTGACAGGGTTTTTGAGATCGTTGACAATGCCGTAGCTTCGAAAAGCCTTCCTTCCAATCTCAATATTGTCTTTACCAACGACCAGTCAGAAATGGTAAGAGACCAGTTGAGCAACCTTGAGAACAGCATGATCCTAGGGGTGATCTTCGTGATATTTGTGCTGTTCTTCTTCCTCGGAGCAAGAAACTCTTTCTTCGTCGGTTTTGCGATACCAATGTCGATGTTCCTGTCATTTATGATCCTCGGTTTGATGGGGTCAAGGATCAATATGATCGTATTGTTCTCCCTAATCCTGGCCCTTGGTATGCTGGTCGACAATGCCATTGTGGTGGTCGAGAATATCTACCGATTTGTCGATCGCGGCTACAGCAAGTTTGAAGCCGCCAAGCAGGCTGTTGGTGAGATTGCCGTCCCAATCATCACATCCACTGCCACAACACTGGCAGCATTTTTTCCCCTCCTTTTCTGGGACAGCATTATGGGAGAGTTCATGAAATACCTGCCAGAAACCCTCATCATCGTGCTGTCTTCCTCACTCTTTGTCGCACTGGTGATCATCCCTGTTGTGTCATCAACATTCATAAAAGCAGGTGAAAATTCCGACTTGCCCAACAGGAAAAAAGGACTCATCTACGCCGGCATCCTGATCCTGCTTGCTGTTTTCTTTTACCTGGGTGGGTTAAACAGCCTGGGGACGTTAAGTGCCGCATTTGCACTGATCGGCATCCTGAATATCTTTTTCCTCAGCAGGGCTGCTAAATGGTTCCAGGAAATATTCCTGCTGCGGCTGGAGCAGGGATACCTGACCTTTATCAAATTTGCATTGTACAAGCGAAATCCTTTTTATTTCATCGGGGCGACTCTGGTATTGCTCATACTGGCCGTAAGCCTTTATTTCGGTAGTAATCCCAATGTTGTGAACTTCCCTTCCAGTGATCCAACTTATATTAATATCCTGGCCGACCTTCCCATCGGGACCGACATTACAGCCACCAATGAGTTCATGAAAGAACTGGAGGAAGATGTTTTTGAGATCCTTGAACCAAATGACAAGATCATCAAATCTGTTCTGACAACTGTCGGTGCAGGAGCGGTACTTGAAAATGATATCGAGGATCTGTCAGAAAAAATGTTCCGGGGATTAATCACGATTACCTTTCTTGAATATGAATACCGGCAGGGTATCAGCACTGCGGAAATCCTTTTAGCATTAAGCACCAAATTACTCGGAAAATATCCCGGCGTTGAGATGACAATAGAAAAACAGGCTGAAGGGCCCCCTACAGGCAAACCGATCAACCTGGAAATCACCGGGCGTGATTTTGAAGTCTTGATGCACCTGGCCGATTCTATCAGAACTTATCTGAATGGTGCCGGCATTGAAGGAATAGAAGGGCTCAAGATCGACCTCGATTCTGATAAGCCTGAGATCATTATTGATATTGACCGTGATAAAGCGCGGCGTTTTGGCCTCTCGACGGCACAAATTGCTTCTACCATACGCACCGCCTTATTTGGAAAAGAAGTGTCGAAATATAAGGTTGGGGAAGACGAGTACCCTATTCAGCTAAGGTTGCAGGAAGCCTACCGCTACAATATGCCTGCACTGCTAAATCAAATGATCACTTTCCGCGACCCGGCTACGGGAAAGATCGTCCAGGTTCCGATCTCTTCTGTAGCAAAGATTAGTTATAATACGACCTACAATGCCGTGAAGAGAAAGGATCTTGAGCGGGCTATAACAATATATTCCAATGTAGTGGAAGGATATAATGCAACCAAAATAAATGACCAGCTCAAGGCTCAGATGCTTTATTTCGACATCCCGGCAGGATATTCTTATAAATTCACGGGAGAGCAGGAAGAACAGGAAGAATCGATGGCATTTCTGATCAATGCCCTGCTGATTGCGGTGAGCCTGATCACTATTATCCTCGTTACCCAGTTCAATTCGGTTGTTAAGCCCGCTATTATCATCCTCTCGGTGATCTTTAGCACCATTGGCGTTTTCCTGGGTTTATATATCACCGGGGCTGACTTTGTTGTGATCATGACAGGGATCGGGATCGTATCACTGGCAGGCGTAGTGGTAAACAACGCCATCGTTTTGATCGACTACATCGATCTGCTCAAACGAAGGAGGAGAAAGGAACTCGGGCTCTCTGCCAATGCATTGCTTTCAATTGAAGATTCCATAACATGTATCGTTGATGCCGGAAAGACCAGGCTCAGGCCGGTACTGCTGACAGCAATAACCACGATATTAGGCCTTTTCCCACTTGCTATCGGTATGAATGTAAGCTTTGCATCATTCCTGGAGACTTTTGACGGTAACCTTTACTGGGGCGGTGATAATGTTGCTTTCTGGGGGCCGATATCATGGACGATCATATACGGATTGACATTTGCCACTTTCCTGACACTGATCATCGTGCCGTCCCTGTACTACGTTTTATACCTGGGTAAAATGAAGTTTTTCGCACCGAAACCCAAAACGCGCTAAACAGTATCAAGAGAACGGTTTTTCCTTCCCATGCAACCATTTCAAGCATTTTTTTGTCTTGGTGTTGAAATGCAATTATTGTTCTTTTACATAGGGTAAGAACCATAATGCATATACATAAGCGCGCGATGTTAAGACCAAAAAATCCGGATTTACGTAACTATCGAGTAAAAATTTCCGTAACTTTACTTTGATAAATAGTATCTGATCCACACCCAAGTGTGTAGCGGTCAAGGTTTTAACATGTTTTGCCGGCACTTTAAGAGTGTTGTGCTTATTATGTCGTATGCATTTTGATGAGGACTTCATAAAACGATGTCTGGATAATGACCCAAAAGCACAGGGAGCGTTATACAAGCATTATGCACCCCGCATGTTCGGCATCTGTCTGCGTTATGCCAAGAACCAGATGGAAGCAGAGGATGTGTTGCAGGAAGGCTTCATCAAGGTATTCAGGTATCTGAAAGACTACAGGAATGATGGATCGCTCGAAGGCTGGATCCGCAGGACGATGGTGAATACTGCCATTAACTCCTACAAGAAAAAAGTCAAATATCATAAAGACCTGAGCCTTGACCAGTCCGAACCCATTAACCATGACGAGGAGAGTGCGCTTGATGCCCTTTCCGCCAAAGAACTGCTGGATGTGATCCGGGAGTTGCCTGATGGCTATCGTATGGTTTTCAACCTTAATGTAATAGAAGGATATACGCATAAGGAGATCGGAGAGATGCTGAATATTTCCGAGAATACCTCTAAATCGCAGTTATCGCGTGCCAGGGGTGTTCTGCAGGAGAAACTTAAAAACAAAGTAAAAGGTGTCCGAAGAACATAAATATTTGGATGAGCTTTTTCAAAGCAAGTTTGCCGCTTTTGAAGCGGAGCCGCCTGCTTCGGTATGGGATAATATCCATAACAAGCTGCATGGCAATAATGGTGGCCCCATCAACCCGGTAAACCTTGCTATACTTGCAGCTTTGATCATGATCTCAGGATGGCTGGGGTTCAGCCTCATTAACAATTCATCGACCGAAGGTGAGCAGCCTATAATGTCAGAGGGTCATACCGCCATGCTTTTCGAAGATCCTGATCTGATGCATCCCGGAGCACTTGAACTCCCCGAAGTGATCGAGCAAAGGATCGCTGTAATTTCCGAAGAACAGCATGTACCAGGCGAAGCCGGGGAAGGAACGGAAAAGTCAGTGGAGAAGGCCCCGGAGAGCATTCAGCCCCATAACAGCCTGCATCAATATTATGTTAACACCACCTTTGGAGATGCATTCTCAGAAAAGGAAAAACTGGCTAGACTGAGGGCCAGGAATTCTAATGCCCTTTATTCCGGATTGTTCCTTAACATAGATGGAATACAGGTACGCGACAGCAGGTATAATCCCAGGTTCTCCGGTGTTAACGACGGAGAACGGAAATATAACCGCAGGGCATCATGGCAGCTTGGGATTTTCTTTACCCCCGAGGTAGTATTCTATCCTGATGACTCCATCCCGAACCAACGGAGCTATACCTTTGAAGCAACCGGCAGGTGGGTAAAAAATGAGTTTTTTATCGAATCAGGCCTCGGACTGTCGTTCTCATCCGATGACGGGAACTATGCCATCGATTACGAAAAATTCCTCGGTTCATATGATGATGTTTACAATGTGACCTTCGATACCACTGAAAGCGGTGCAGTTGTCCCAATATACCACACGAATCTTGTAAACGTGTATGACTCGATCGACAGGTACAAGGTGGAGCAAACCAAAAATAGGTATACCTACCTTCAGATACCGGTATATATCGGGTTCCAGAAGGAAGTGAACCGTTTTGGATGGTTCATCAAGGGAGGCCCGATATTATCCCTGCTCATACATGAGAACATCCCGGAACCGGATGCCGGCAACGACAAGATCATCAGTGTTGACAGGCAGATGCCGGGCAGGGTAAATTCAACCTGGCAGCTAGGTTTCAGCGCCGGAATGACCTACCAGTTGTCACCCAAGGTTAGTATAGCAATAGAACCGACATTCAGGTACTACCTGAGTTCACAATACCAGAGAAAATATATTACCACCCGCCATCCTTACTCTGTTGGCTTAAGGACCGGGTTGTTGTTTAACTTTTAACCGAATTGATGATGCAACACTTTGACCCCCGACTTAGATTGCATTTCAGGCTGAGACCTCAGCATCCCTGGCTACTGCTCAGGAAGATGTTATTGCCTGTATTGCTGCTCTTCATTATCTCGATCACAACAACCTTTGCACAATCTGATCTGAATTACCTCTTCCTCTCAGGACAGGTAACAAATTCTGAAAATGGTGCACCACTAGCCAACAAGAAAGTATTCATCCAATCTGATATAGCCATCGGCGGGGGTATGAGCTATACAGAAGTCATGTATACCGACGACAACGGTTTCTTTTATGACACCATCAGCACAACTGCCCTGAAGGGATCATTGCACATATATGCCTTTGACATTTACGATGTAAAATACGAGGCCACGGAATATTTTCGCTTTAACTGGGAAGATAAATATTACTGCAACATGGAACTTGCTGTCTTCGAGCACGCATCAAGTGATTTCCAGGCAAATTTTTATCCCAGCCGTGATACCACGGATATGAACCAGATGTCATACTACTTCAATGATGAATCCATTGGGAGCGGGATCTCTTACTGGCACTGGGATTTTGGGGATGGCAATACTTCCAGCGACAGGCATCCGCTGCATACTTACAAGCAACCCGGCGTTTTTGATGTTACGCTGACCGTTACTTCCGATCTTCTTTCAGCCGAGATGGTAACCAGCAAGATCGTTAAAAAACTTAAAGTTGGGATGAAAGATTATTATCATTTCGGAGGGCACGCATTTGCCGGTTATTTCCCGGTCGACATTGGAACTGCCTTTCTTTATCAGATCATCGAGGACGAATATATCCCAATCGATACGACTGAATTTGATGAATACGGCTATTATATATTCCCGCAGCTGATCGGCGGGGAATACAAGGTCAAGACCTTTCCCTCACCCAGTTCCACCCATGCCGGGGCCTATCTGCCAACATACTTCGGAAATGAACTGCTCTGGACCAAGGCCCAGTCTATCAAGCTTGAAGAAACCGGCTGGGAATACGATATTGTAATGGTTGAGAATACCGAATATAGTTCGGGAGGTGGAAACATAGAAGGAAGGGTATTTGTGGATGGAAAAACATCTACAATTGAGAATGCAGAGGTAATATTGTTCAATGAAACCGACAATTGCCTTACCTACATAAAGTCAGACAAAGACGGGGCTTTCATTTTCACCGGCCTTGCTTTTGGCACCTACAAGGTACTTGCTGACGTACCCGGTAAGTATACTTACCCGACAATCATTACCCTTTCGGCAAATAATCCTACCATCGGGGGTATTGATATCATAATTTACGATGAAGATATTGCACATGGAATAGGTGATGATATGGTAACCAGGCTTACGGGACTTGGTGACCCATATCCGAACCCGGCACGTTCAGATATCAATATTGAGTTTGAATTATTGCAGAGCGGACAGGTGCAGGTTTTCGTATTTAACCAGAGTGGACAGATCGTGGATAAATATAGTTCCCATCATCATGCAGGGGAAAATAAGGTAAAGATCAATACTTCGAAACTTTCATCGGGCTTGTATAAGATGATGATATTGTTCGGAAATGAAAAACACGTGAAGTCCTTTGTCAAGGTCAACTAAGAGTTTTATTACACCATATGCAGGCATCCCGTAATGCTTACGGGATGCCTTTTTTATTGTCAGTTTATGTGATCCGGCAACAGGCAACCTTTGATCGGGTAAAGAGTCTTACAAACAGTTGAGTTTTTAATGGTTCCAGACCAGGAAATATTAGATGGGTGCAAATCAGGAGAAAGACGTGCTTTCGGTTTGTTGTATGAAAAATATGCATCAACGATGCTGGGCATTTGTATGCGTTACTGCAAACGCAGGGAGGAAGCTGAAGATGTGCTTCACGAAGGATTTATCAAGGTTTTCGCGAATGTATCAAAATTCAGGGCTGAAGGTTCTTTTGAAGGTTGGATAAAAAGAATAATGATCAACACATCCCTGAGCTATTATAACGCAAGCCTGAAGCATTATTTCCAGTCAGGGATCGAGCAGTTGGAAGATATGACCTCTAATCATGAAGAGGAAAGCATATATAGCAATGCACCAAGCCGTTCTGAGTTGCTGGGTCTTATCCAGGATCTGCCTGACGGATACCGGTTTGTCTTCAACATGTACGTGTTTGAAGACTTTTCTCATAAAGAGATCGCGTCCATGCTTGGCATTTCCGTAAATACATCAAAATCCCAGCTTGCAAAGGCCAGGAGGCGATTGCAGAAAAAACTTGAAGAAGATTACAACATGAAACCCAATATACGTTCGAAATGAAAAAAGAACGAAAACACAGTATCGACAAACTCTTTCTGGAGTCGTTGGAAGGCCAGCATATTGAGCCTTCCGCCGGGTTCTGGGAATCTCTGAGTGCGTACATACCGGTACGGGAAGGAAAAAGCACCATACTGTATCTTGTATCTGCCATACTGATAGGTGCCTTTACTTTTTTCATGCATTCCACGCTGCTTACCGGGCCGGAAGAGCCCATCACGGAAAACATTATTCCGGAAGATGAAGTCATTATTTCTCCGAAGGATACAGAATCCGAAAATAATCAGGCTATTGACAACTCGATCATAGGATCTGATACAGAAGCTGAACAACGGGAAACAACAACACACAGCTCCTCTCCGGAGTTTACTCCTGAACAAACCAAAATAATCCCGGCAGGCACCACTCCCGTAATTCTTACAACACATGAAAAAGCAGGTGCCGGCCGTCAAAATGAAGAAAGCCAGGGGAACAGATCACTTGAAATGATCCCTTTGGCCGGATCAATTAATGGTCAGGTCGAAGCTAACTCAACTATGGGTATCAGGGAACTGCCTCAACGGGTTTACCCTGATCCCATCTTCGACCTCAATATCAGGGACAACTATGCTAAAAAAGCCGATGTGCTTTTTGGTGCAGCTTTCAGTCCTGCAGTGAACATCTACCCTGACGCACAGAACCGAAATGATTATTCGCTGGAGGTTGTTGCTTCATATGAAAAGTCAAGATTCCTGGTTGAAACGGGCATCGGCGGCAACTACACCAGTGAAAGCGCAGAATACCGTGTTAATTATAAAACCTACGACAGTGTGGGATTTTATGTTGGCGTAACATCCTTTTCAATAAATCCAGACTACCCGGATTCAGTGATCTTTCAAACCAGGTTAAAAAACCTCTACGACAGCATTGACCGTTTTACCGTATTGGAAAACACCAATAAATACGCTTACCTGCAGATTCCGTTGCGGGTAGGGTACAGGGTAATACAGATGCCGAGATTTTCGCTTGACCTAAAAGCAGGCCTGTTGTTTTCGGTGCAAATCTATAAAGACACTCCGGGTGCGCCCTACCAGGGAAATGATGTTGATATAGAGGTTCTGAGGCAATATCCCGACAGGCTCACGACCACCTGGCAGTATACAGCAGGCATTGGCATGAATTATCACATAAACAACAAGATGCGCTTTACACTTGAACCATTTTACAGGCAATATATAAAATCAGCTTATTCACCCGGCTCGGCGTTTCCGGCACGATCGCCTTATGCTTTCGGACTCAGGGGCGGGCTGTATTTTCATTTTTAAATGAAACAACTAAACATGAAAACGATCAAGCTAACATTCATACTACTGTTACTCGGGATGTTCTCTCTTCCCGGCCTGGGCAATTCCCCTCCGGATGATTGCGTGGCCGATTTTGATTATAATTACGTACCGACAACTCCAATATATGTGCAGTTTACCGATATTTCTACAGGGAACCCTACCAGCTGGTTCTGGGATTTTGGCGATGGCATGACTTCGAGCGAGCAAAACCCGGTACACCCATACCCAAACCCCGGCAGCTACAGAGTATGTCTTATCATTGAACACGATGATCCGCCAAACTATTGCATAGATTCAATCTGTAAGGTCATAGAAATCCCCGACACCGTGGCCTGCGAAGCGATCTTCACTTACGAACAGGATCCGAATTTCCCTGCCGAAGTGACCTTTGTTGATTATTCAAGGGGAAATATCACGAATTGGGAATGGGATTTTGGCGACGGATCCCTGTCTAACGAACAGGATCCGGTCCACATTTACTCCAAACCGGGAGATTACCTTGTATGCCTGAATGTATACAATGCCGATTCGATGGAAACTTGCTTTCATTTTATTTGCGAGACCATTGTGATCCCCGACAGCATGAACTGTTCTGCTGCTTTCAGCTATATGGCCGACTCGAGCAGCCAGGTAGTCAATCAATTCAGTTTCTATGATGAAAGCAGTGGATATCCCGATAACTGGGTATGGGATTTCGGCGACGGATCGGTCTCCCATGAGCAAAACCCGGTTCATGTTTACCAGGAAAACGGGCAGTATGAAGTTTGCCTGAACAGCTGGAACTCATCCTTCCCAACATGTGTCGACGAAATATGTATGAGCATACAAACACCGGAATATTACAAGCTGGGCGGACAGGCATTCCTGGGTTCATCCCCCATCAACAATCCTTATCCTGACGGGGATACCGGTATTGCAGTTTTGTACCGGCAGCGCACAGACATGAGCCTGGTTGCCGTCGATACCAACATTTTTTATGAGCATGGTTATTACTGGTTTTCCGACATGATGGAATTGCAGTATGTGATCAAGGTCGGCCTGACAGAGGGTTCTGCTCACTACGAGGAAGTCGTCCCCTCCTACTATCCGACTATGATGCTATGGACGGATGCAAGCTCACTTATGCTTGATGACGATGAATTTGAAGCGCATATATCCCTGATGCAGATCAGTGAATTATCACCCGGGCCGGGAAGTATAAAGGGACGCATAATGCATGATAGCAGATGGGACCTCGCTGTTGCGCAAGGTTTCGTCGATGTACCGGTCATACTGACCGATATGGGAAGCCAGCCCCTGAAATGGACACGGGCCAGCTCTAACGGTACTTTTTCGCTTAGCGGTATTCCCTATGGGTCATATAAAGTATACGCTGACCTGACAGGTATGTACTCCCAGCCGGAAACGGTGATCCTGAGTGACGGAACTCCTTTTGCAGATTCAGTTTTTATCGAGATGTCGCCGGAACCTTTACTGGGTATATCAGAGCCGGATCAGCCATCATTCAATATTTTGTCATTATACCCGAATCCGGCCAAAGACATCATAAAGTTGGATATCTCGGCAGAAGAAGGCAATGCACTTAATGTAATGGTTTACAATCAACTTGGCCAGCAGCTTAACAGCGAAAGCCATATGCTTTATAAAGGAAATAATACCTTGGATATCAATATTTCAGACCTGCCGGAAGGCATTTATTTTGTCCGCCTGCAGGCAGCGAACAGCGTACCCTTGCTGAAAATGTTCATCAAGACAGATTAGTAAATTTCCAGGTTTGAAGAC
>JAZBOU010000147.1:0-5674 GCA_036351275.1 Bacteroidales bacterium | reverse complement strand
GGTTTGTCCGGGTGCTAATCCTGTCATTTCACTTTGAAAGGGACCAATACCCAGGCCATCTACTGTTTTACTATCTGATACGTTCGGATCCGGTTCAGTGCTCCAGCAAACACCACGTGCAGTAATGGGTGAATCATAATTATCAGAGATGTTGCCACCTGATGTAGCGGAATTATTCGTAATGTTGAAAACAGCCGATGTGGTCAATGTTGGGACCTGGTCGGGAATATTTTCTTCATCATCTTTATTACAACTAATTGCAATGGCAGCAATAATGCCAATGCTAAGAAATGCCACGATCAGGTGTTTTGCTTTTGATTTCATAAGTTTGGTTTTATAGTTTCAATCCAAATATAGTCTATATACTAATTGCTCATGAAATAAAATATATAAAACAAAGCTTTGCGTCTTGATAGCGGGTTTTCTGGCATTGGGAATTCGATTGAAAATACAGAATTGACAGCTGGCGCAAAATATAAACCGAAACCAAACTGGAACCAGGGGGCTTTTATTGAAATGCAATAAATTTGGTGAAAGTAGCCCGAACACATGGTATGATATTGCTGTTACAAGTAACCCATACTATGGTGGATCCGGTATCAAGAAGCTTCAAGGCAGTGATGATGATAATACAACACCCGCTGGCAATATGTTTAGCCATTATCCGCCTACTGGCAATTATAGCGATTATTACAATGAGTGCTTGCCAATATTTTATTTTCAGCACGATCCTGATCCTGTTGAGCTTGAAATTATTGATTATAACGACTCCATAACGAAAATGCCTACCAACTTAGCATATGTTGAAGATGAAAGCTGCGAACCAAGTACAAAACATAGTAGTGGAGAAGTGAAAAGTTTAATTGCTGAATATGACATCAAAGCAGATTCTGTTGACATATTATTGGATGCTGTGGTAGATGGAGGCAATACGCCTGCTCTTGAGAGCGAAGTGGCTACCAGCACGCCCGCTGAAGCATATAGTGTTTATAGTAATCTAATGATGAAGTCGCCGTATTTAACAGACACGGTAATGATTGAGGCCATAGATAAGGAAGATGTGCTTAATGAAGTGATGGTAACCGATGTTCTTGTCTCTAATCCACAATCTGCAAAATCAACTGCGGTTATGGAGGAACTTGATAGCCGAATGAATCCACTACCCGATTACATGCTTGATGAAATAAAGGAAGGCAAAGACACATTGGGCCTAAAAGAGCTCATGGAGTCCGCTAAAAGCTACTACAGGCATCAGGAGGACATTCATTTTAATCTATTAAAGTGCATCTATTCGTTTGATACTTTGTATCCGGATTATGCAGACAGTTTGATCGCACTACTTCAAACTCGTAATACAGTAAAAAGCCAATACGAATTATCCTTTTACTACCTGCAAAACGGAGCGTATGAAGATGCAGCTAACACATTCAGTAATATCCCAAACTGCTTCGCATTAGATGAAAGGCAACAGCAAGAATATATTAGCTACCAGAAACTTATGCCTGTTCTTGAGTTCATTTATTCAAATGATTGTAGTGAGGTACAGCTTGATTCAAACAAACTTGACACCCTGTTCAATATTTATGCCGACAGCAGCTTTGTAACAAGCATGTATGCGCAAAACATCCTCGTGAATGCAGGAGTTTTGCAATATGAGGTGTATTGCATTTTACCGGATACCGGCCTAAAAGCTGAAAACCTTAATGCACCACAAAGGAGAATTGAAACAGAACCTCCTTTGCTAAAGGTTTACCCTAACCCGGCATCGAAGTATATTACCATCGAATACAATATCGAAGACAAAGGCTGTAGTGGTGAACTGCTGCTGCTGGATAATCTCGGTAAAGTAATCCGGTCTAATTACCTGAAGCAAACTAAAAACAGCACAATTATCCCGACCAATAATTTAGTTCCCGGGCTGTATTATGTATATTTGAATTGTAATGGGCAGGTTTTAGCAAGCGAGAAAATAATAATTTTACATTAACAGCAATATGCTGCCCGGGTCACTCACTATGGGTTTCGGGCAGCATTTAAAATACACAATATGAAAGCATATGCCACATTAGTTGGCTTTATACTAATTTTCGCATCTGCAATTAGCCAGGAAGTATGTTTTAACAATGCATACAACTACAACGATTTTTCACCCGCTTTGGCAGTAAATGAGCATGAAGGGGATATATTCTTTTCTGGCGTAACTTATGACAGTACAAACAATACCTTATCAAAATATCTTGCGTGTACTGATAGTCTTGGAACACTCAAGTATTGGAAAACCGTAAGTGATACGCAATACGCATATTGGGCCGGATATAGGGGAGGAGGATTGAGAAAAGTAGATGAAGGTGGTTTTATTGATGTAGGAACTATCGGCTTTAAATCGGATAGTAGCAATGGGCTATTGTATAGGTATTGCAATGCTGGCGATACCTTATGGACGAAGCAATATACTAACAATATTATTGGAAATCAAGTAATTTTATGGGATTGCAATACGACAAACGATAATGGCTTTGTTGCGACTGGAGTGTATTCTATTGCTCCATATCACTCTGGTGTACTATTGATTGAAGTGGATAGTGCTGGTCAGGAAATTTTGAGAAAAGAATACCAGCAGGCCGGATGGATACAGCATGGCTACAGCGTTGAGCAAACATCGGGTAATGGATATTTACTTGGCATATATCAATACATGCCTGGCTACGACACAAGTGGTGATCCTGCCATTTTGAAGGTGGATAGCTTGGGATTTATTCAGTGGAAAAAAAACATAGGTGGTCCTGTGAGGGATTTTAATGCGAAAGTATGCCTGGCAAACGACGGAAACTACATTGCCGGCACCTCTATTTCTGATTCAACTGCTTTGGATGACTATTACACTCGGATAAAAATTGTGAAACTTTCAACGGCAGGCGAAATTATATGGGAAAATACATATTGTGGTACTGAACTAAATAATAAACTATACGCAATTTACCCTGATCATAATGGAGGATATGTTGCCACCGGTAAAAGGAGAAATGAGCTTCATCCAGGCTCCTGGTGGAATGAATATGGCTGGTTAATTAAAATAAATGAAAACGGAGATAGCATATGGTATAGGGAGTATCAATACTATAATGGAACGGGAGATGATTTCAACAGTTTATATGACCTTTGCCTTACCTCTGATGGAGGTTATGCCATGGTTGGGCAGGTTAGTACTTGGATAGAACCCCAAACGGCCTGGCTAATTAAAGTAGATAGCCTTGGGCAGTTGGTTAGTAGTTTTGAAATCCCATTCCCGACTAAATATTTCACTGAACGATTGCATATTTATCCGAATCCTGCTACTCAATATGTTAATATTCGGTATCCGATATCCAATAGTCGTTACTCAATTATCATTTATGATCTATTTGGCCACAAACAAGATGAGATAGAGGTTCCGATAGGCCAACAAGAAACCAGGATTAGCATCTCAAACTATGCCCCGGGAATATATGTTGCTGTGCTTAAAAACGACCAGGGAATTTTGGTCAGGGGGAAGTTTGTGAAGCGATAGTTAATCTATATATCAGATGATTGTTATGCAAAATGTTTGCAAATAAAAAACCACCTACAAATCTATCTTCGTAAGTGGCTGATAATGAAGTGAACCCGAAGGGATTGGCTTCGCCGAGCTCAGTCCAGCCTACGGCTGGCCTTCGGTTCGAACCCCGATTAGGGCTTCTCATCCCGGCACAAATAAAAAATGCCACCTGTCGGCGGCATCTTTCATTCGTGAACCCGGAGGAATTCGAATCCCCAACCTCCTGATCCGTAGTCAGGTGCACTATCCAGTTATGCTACGGGTCCAGTATTTTGCTCTTATATAAAGCGGGTGCAAAGATACGAATAAATATTAAAATCGAAGCATTTTTATGCCTGTTTCCGCATAAAATTAGTGCTACCACTTTATGATCTTCTTGCTGCTCACTTTGCCGGGTCCTGTAAGGTTAATAATATAAAAGCCGGCTGACAGCTCCCCGAGATCAAGGATGCCATTTGATGATGTTGAGCCATTCTCTCTCAGATTTCCTGATAGGTTCAGGATCATGTAATTGTTGAAAAGACCCGGGTCGAAATGCAACAAATTCCCGTCAAAATAAACCGTGGATTCATCAAGTGCGTTGCGGCCGTCATTTATACCTGCAGAACTGGTTTGACCGGCATAAATAGGTTCATTGGCCTTTGTATTTATCGCAAAATCCTTGAAAACAAGTGTATCCGGGTCAGCATCCAGCCTGATCCATCCGTAGTTGGTATCGGAGGCCTGGATCATCCGTAAGCCGAGATACCTGTCCAGAAACGGAAGGTTGCAATTATTGTAATATGAGAAAATATCGGTATAGATCAATCCCGAGGAATCCCAGGCTTCACTTCGTATGGTATCTCCAAATGTAAAATCGATCACACAACCGTCATTCCATGCTATGCCTGCCCCTGCATTTGATTCCAGTTGCATCACAAAATGAGGATATTCCGGAGATGAAGGACTCATGTAAAGTTCCCAGTAATGAGCACTAAAATGAAAATCATCATAACCATCTCCATTAAGATCAAAATAATAATGATTAGTGGCATCATCCAGGGTGCCTTCAATATTTTCAGGGTAGGTCAGCATGGTATCCGTAATGTCGGTGTAAAGGATCTGAGCATGCATACTGCAAAAGCAAAGCGACATTAGGGATAAAATAATAAGTATTCGTATGTTTTCAGATGTAAAATAATGTATGATCGTGCCAGAATTTTTCATGACTGCAAACCTAAGGTTATCGAATGGCAGGAAATGATCAGGTTTCCGGGTCATCATCAAAATTCAAATGCGATCAAACCGGACACGTACCATGCATCGCCCGCTGGAATAAAGTGCTTGTATACTTAAATCTTCTAGGGCACAAGCAATATCTTCCCCTTCAGAAATGATATATCCCTGGGTTTGATACTGCATGATTCTGGTATCGTATGCGTTTCTGAACCTGGATGTGGTGCATACCCACCCTTTTTTTTCTGTTGCTTATCCAATGAAAAGTTTCCATTTGAATACTGCTGCGGCTGAAGATTTCGGCGTGAAGGTTTCATGCTTATGTTCTTAGTTATTAAACAGCAACCCGGAAAAGCGGTCATCTACTCCGGGGGGTATCGCAATAGAATTAGATAGGATTCACATGTAATACACACAAATTGGTTTTTACCCTTATACAACGATCAAAAAAAAACAACAGCAGACCAACTTGAAGATTTACTTTGAGAAGAAAGAGGTTTTGGATGTTGGATTTTGGATGTTGGATTTTGGATGAAATTCTTTCTGGATCAGGTGTCAGGTTCTATGTGATAGGTGTTGGGTGTATTACTTCTTCAATCTTCTATGCTTCTTAAAATATACCTCCAGCAATGTGTTTTTTCTTTCAAATTATAATATGATTCGTTTAAGGTATATCGTTTAACATTTGACGTTAATCGTGTTGACGAACATTAACTTAGCTGTAAATTTTTGTGGTTCACTGTTAACTGTCAGCTAACTAAACACTCGAAACCCAACACTCAAAACTTCAAAAATCTCTCCTATATTTGCCTGATGGATCATGATGAATTAAGAAGTGAATTCCTTAAGGTATACGGGGAAGGCGAAGGTGAGATTTTTGAATTC
>JAZBOU010000146.1:0-4056 GCA_036351275.1 Bacteroidales bacterium | reverse complement strand
TCGCCGGTTTCGGGCGACCAGGGGTCACAAACCATGCGGAAGCGTTTGATCTGTTCTACCTGCCCAAGCCGCTTGTTAACTATATTGATCTCTTTCTGCATGCGTTCGATCACTTCCTTTTTCCGCACAAGTTCCACGTTGTCTTCATAGTGTACCTTGTGTTTTGAGGCCCAGAAGTGGAGGTAATCAAAATTGGGCGCGATCAGGGCGGAGGCGAACTTCTCATTTTCCCCGACGACCATGGCCTGTTCGATCAGGGAGGACTCCTTCATGATATTTTCTATTACCTGGGGTGCAATATATTTCCCGGCAGAGTTTTTAAAGATCTCCTTCTTACGGTCGGTGATCTTCAGGAATTTATCATCCACGAGTATGCCAATATCTCCCGTGTGCAACCAGCCTTCTTTTATGGTTTCTTTTGTCTGCTCCTCATCTTTGTAATATCCCATCATAACGCTCGGGCCTTTGCAAAGGATTTCCCCGTCCTCGGCGATCTTTACCTCGAGATTCTCCATGGGTGTGCCCACGGTGCCAAAACAAACATCTTTGAAAGACCTGGGATCATTAACGGCAATGACCGGCGATGTTTCCGTCAGCCCGTATCCTTCATAAACCGGCATGCCTGCAGCCCAGAAGATCCTGATCAGCCTTGCCTGTAGGGCAGATCCTCCCGAAACGATGATCTTGAGCTCACCGCCCAGCCCATTGCGCCAGTGCGTGTAAATAAGCTTGTCGGCCAGAGACCGCCTGCGTTCATACAACCATGAGTTTTTCCCCGGTTTTTTGTATTGGTGCGCCACCTTAATGGCCCAGAAATAAATGATTTTTTTTATCCCGGAGAGGTCTTTGCCCTTTTTTACAAAGTTGTCGTATACCCTTTCAAGTAAACGCGGAACGGTATTGAATATCTGGGGTTTGACCTCCCTCACAAAATCGCCTATCCTGGCAAGGTTTTCCACATAGTAGATTCCAATCCCATTCAACTGGTAAACATAGTTCACCATGCGCTCATACACGTGGCACAGCGGAAGAAAACTGATGGCCTTGTCGGGGTGCCTGAGCGGCAGGCGTGGCACGGTGATCAGAGTATTGCTCATAAGGTTACGGTGCGACAGCATAACACCTTTGGGATTACCCGTTGTGCCTGACGTGTATATTATAGTTAAGAGGTCTTCCGGCCTGGTGGTTTCCCTGATCTCTTCTAATTGCGGTTTCCGTTTTTCGGCCGCACTCTTGCCCAGTTGTACAAGCGACAGCCAATGTTTTTCTCCCTGAATTTCATTGTAAGTATAAACAGCCATAACAGAAGGTACTTTTTTAAGCACCTTCTTCACTTTTTTAAGCAGCATCTGGTCGGAAACGCATAGCACTTTCGCCTCACAATGATTAAGGATATATTCCTGTTCAGCTGAGCTGATGGTGGGGTAGACAGGTACATGCACCAGGCCGGCCTGGGCGATCCCCATATCCATCATGTTCCATTCGGGCCTGTTTTGTGAGATCGTAGCTACTTTATCGCCTTTTTGAAGCCCAAGCTCGAGTAAACCGAGGCTGATATTCGTACTGAGATCAATGTAATCTTTTGAAGAGTATTTGATCCACTTTCCATTGACATTCTTTGCGAATGCATCTTCTTTATTGGCGTAATCGGTGCGGTAAACATCAAGGATGTCGAAGAGTCGGGTTGGTTCCATTTTGATGGGTTTTGGTAAATCCTGGTCTTCCCAGATGTATTTATCTTTTAAAGACCCCTTAACAAATATAATAAAATATTTGGGCGTCAGGCTTCAGGCATCAGGCGGTATTTATTTCGCGATGAGTATTTCTCTTTTCACATGTCCCATGCCATGAGACATGGACAATGCCGAATGGACAATGAAGCAGCCCCGGGGCCTGGCGGCACCCGGGAACTGCTTGCTCCAGCAACTCAAACCTAACCCCTTTTGAGTTTTGGGTTTTACGTGTTGGGTGTTTGGTGGGTCCGGGGGGTGGGATGCAGGAGACGGGGAAGTAATAAATGCCCCACACCCCTCCTCCGAACCGCTTTATTTAATAAGAAGAAGTTTTGCAGTTTCTACTTCCTCTCCTGCCTGCAAACGGATGAAATACAGCCCATCCGGCAGGTCGCTCAAATCAGCGTTCATTGTATGTTCCCCGGCCGCTTGTTTTCCGGAGAAAAGTGTTTTCACCTTAACTCCGTCAGCCGAATACACTTCAAATATCAAATATCGAGTATCAAGTATCAAATATCGAAGGTGTAGGGCACCTGAGCTGGGGTTAGGATTAATGGTCAAACGCAATCCTGCATTATTTGCCTGATGGTCGCTAATGCCAACCCAAAACGGTGTTTCGTCAGCCCCCACATCCACCAGTTCACACATTGGCCTGGGTTCTCCATCATAGTCATGATCAGGGCAGGAATATGTTGTATCAGTGAACGCCATCCCCTCAGTTCCGGCGCCTATACAGAGGCTGTGCCAGCTAAGATGACACAGGGAATCCCCGGGAACCAGATAGGGGTCATCCGGAAAATTGTTACTTCCGCTCCATGGACCCTCAATGTCCTCAGTATATATTCTTGAATATGAAATCTCCAATTTATCATCATCAGCATTGTAGATATCGCTTCCAGAAGGAGCAGTATTATTGCAAAACAGGGAATTAAATATTATCGGGGGAGTATGATATCCCGAGAACCTGATTGCTCCACCAAAATCGGTTGCCGAATTGTTATCAAATGTGTTATTTATAATTCCTGCTCGAGCATATTCGCTTCCATATTTGATATTGGCCTTATTGCTTTCTGGATTATAAAGGGATATACAGCCCCCCCCACAGGCTGAATTTTCATGGAAAACATTATTGGTAATAGAAAGTTTATAGCCTCTTCTTACATAAAGCGCAGCTCCCCAGTAAGCTTCATTATTCATGAAGAAATTCCTGTCTATAAAAACGCCTTCCTCCCAGCTATCCATTATAGATACAGCGCCAGTACAATCTTCCTCATCAATAGGTGAATTGTTTTCAATAAATTGATTTTCATAAATATGGATATCGCTTGATGCATTCTTAAAACATATAGCTGCTCCCCTGAACTGGCCGCTGTTTATATCGATGGTATTATTCCTGAAAATATTGTTATGGATGTTTGCTCCGGTTCCTATTCCACACAATGCCCCCCCACGGGAAGAACTTGCTCCATTAATGGAGTTATTTTGAAAAATGTTGTGATGTACATTATAGGTTGCTGAAGCGAGGGTCTGAATTTGGATTTTAATAGCACCTCCGTCTGCCCTGGAATTTTCATTTTCGCAGTAATTATTATTAAAAACATTGTTACGAACGTGAGCGATAATATTTGCAGCGGGAGTGCTAGACCCTATAAAAATCCCGCCACCCCCTGCCATTGAATTTGAATTGCTTGTATATACTGCATTATCAGAAATAGTGTTGTTTTCGATAATAATATTAAAGTTACCATTACTGATCATACAGCAGATCCCTGCTCCATGCGTATAATCTTCATGAATAACTTCATTATTAGTGATTTTGCAATTTATAATCTTTGCCCCGGCATTAACACATAATATTCCTCCACCTGCCTGTGTAGAGAACATTCCGGACCAGGTTCCCTGTCCTCCGGTAATTGAAAATCCGCTAATCACAGAAGTTGTATCTTCACCTGAATTGAGTGTAATCACCGAAGCTTCGTCGGGGTTTACTGCCTGGCTTCCATCAATGACGGTATTGTTGATTTGAATGGTATCGTTATCAATAATAAACTGGCTTGCCACGGTAATCGCCTTCCCATTGAAATTGATATTTTCATACCATATTCCTTCGTCTACCAGCACAGTATCGCCACTCGCAGCGGCATCAATCCCGGCCTGTATGGTAGGTTGATTACCGGGTACGTGTATGATCTGGGCAGAAGCGATTGCTGCCATCAGGATCAGGGATTTTATGAGGAATAGTTTTTTCATGACATCAAGGTTAAAGGTTATAGGTTTTAGCTGTTAGGTGGGTTCTGGGGAATGGGTTCTGGGGACTGGGATA
>JAZBOU010000145.1:0-9703 GCA_036351275.1 Bacteroidales bacterium | reverse complement strand
CCGGCTATACCGATTATTAACATGATGCTAAGATAGAAAATTTAGGGTAGGGTTGCCAACCTTAATAAGGTTGGCAACCCTATTCTTTTATATTATCATCATTCGTTTAATTATATGTGCTTTTTTTGCCTGTCCAAAAAAAGCACCAAAAAAGGACACCCCGGACAAGGCATTCGATTTGTATTTGCTTTTCAAAGCATCTTTATCACTCATGCTGCCGGAGATTCTACAAAATCGTACCTTTAAGAAATGAAACCGATATATAAATTACTAATTCTAATTTTTCTACTCTGTCTTTCTTATAGCTGTAAAGAAAACTGTACGGAGGAGTTCCTTGGTGAATTAACTACTTATAATCCTATGTCAGGTAATGAAACACTTAAATATTTTTGTTCGAATGGTGCTGAAGTTACTTTTGAGGGAAATGGAAGGAATGTTTGGGTGACAACAACAGATTATGGTGGGGAATGTTATGAATCAGAAAATGATGATTGCATCTTTTGGGATTTACAGGGCGACTATCGCTTCATTATCAGAATCAGGCCTATTACTTTTCATACTGATGCACATTTAAGTGTTGAGATATCAGATTACACATATAGTGAAAATTGGCATTATAGTTCTTTGGTAATTTTTACATTACCTCTTGATAAGAATAATCTGGCTGATGACCAGACATATTATGATAGCTTGAAAGTTAATGGTAATATGTTCTATGATGTATATGCAGGTACACCTAAAATCACTACAATTCCAACAATAAAATCCATAGAAATGGATACAGTGCTGCCTTCAATACTTTATTATAATAGTTCTAGTGCTTTATTAAAAGTAGATTTTAATGATGGATCTACCTGGGAACTTAAGGAAATACTGAATTAGTGGCTGTTTAGCCTGATGTAATTGAAGGGGTATTAGAGCAATTCGGGATATTATGAATTTGAAATATACAAGTTTTTTTATCATAGCGTTGGTCCTATTAGGATTTCAAAGTTGTAAAGAACAATGTGAAGAATACTTCTTAGGTGATCTGATTTATACAAATCCATATCAGGGGAGTGAAACTCTAATTTATTATAAATCTGATGGAGACAGTCTTATATTTAAGGGTCAAGGAAGATATAACTCAGTGACTAAAGCAAGTCGGAATAATGAATGTTACGAAATTGAATTAGATGATTGTTATTTTGATGATATCCATGAAAAATATAAACTAGTAATTCGATTAAGGCCAGCTACTGATCATGGTGTTGCTGAAATATCATTGGATGTACAGGATTATTTCTATAGCGATCGATGGCATTTTAACTCAAAGTCATATTTCAATCTACCTCTTTCAGCTGATAATATGAAACCAGATCAAGAATATTTTGATAGTTTGCTGATTCTAAATAAGTATTATTACAATGTGTATGTTGGTAGCACAATCCTTGATAGAACGCCAACGACAAAAGAAAACATGGCTGACACGATACATCCATCATTCATATATTACAATATTGAATTGGGAATTGTTAAGATCGATTTCGATGACGGATCAACCTGGGAACTAAAAGAAATACTGAATTAGAAGAGTCTAACCAAATATGTACTCGACGGTTTATTAGAGTTATGTGATTAATATCCCCCAATTCCGCGGGTGAAGGAATAGTTTATCTTCATCATTCCATGTTCTTTATTCATTATTCATTATTCAGAATAAGGTAATCCCAACTGCTCCCACACTTGCCATGATGATGCTCCAAACTACGTTTCCCACCAGGGTCCACAACCAGAGGCGCCTGGTGTCATGTACGATGGTGATACCGATCGCTATCCCGAGTGCGGGGCCGAATACACCCGGCATCAGCAGGCCCAGGCCGATCACACCGTATTTATTCAGGTAGAGGTGCATTCTCGCTCTTGATTTCCCAAGATATCGTTCCGCTCTTTTGCTCAGGATGTATCGTTTAACCTTGCTCCCGAAGATATATACCAGCGTTGTACTCGTTGCAGAACCCATGATGATGGTGATGGCGATCACCACGGGGCTGAACCCATATGCCAGTCCGACCGGTATAGCCAGCCATAAGCCAAAGGCTCCGACGCTGAATAATATGAGCAGATGCAAGAAGGTCATCTTTCCGGAAAATAGTGACCTAAGATACTAAAAAGCTACATTTTACAGGAGAAAACTTATCAATATACCGGCTGCCACTGCCGAGCCGATCACACCGGCTACATTGGGGGCCATGGCGTGCATCAGCAGGTGGTTCTTCGGGTCGGATTTCAGTCCTTCATTCTGCACCACGCGAGCACTGTCGGGCACGGCCGACACGCCGGCGGCCCCAATGAGGGGATTGATCTTATTCTCCTTCGAAAGGAAAAGGTTCATGACCTTAGCAAAGATCAATCCCCCGGCAGTGGCTATCATAAATGATACCGCTCCGAGCGAAAAGATCATAAGCGAATCCGTGGTCAGGAACACATCAGCCTGTGTGGATGCACCCACGGTCAATCCCAGCAAAATGACCACGATATCAATAAGTGAAGTCCTTGCTGATTCTGCCAGCCGCTTCGTCACGCCGCTTTCTTTCAAGATGTTGCCAAAAAACAACATCCCCAGCAGAGGCAGTGCACCCGGAGAGATGAAAGTGGTTAATATGAGCCCGACGATGGGAAACAGGATCTTTTCCAGCTTCGAGACCGAGCGTGGAGGCTTCATGATTATCTTTCGCTCGCGTTTGCTTGTCAGCAAGCGCATTATGGGCGGCTGTATGATGGGTACCAGGGCCATATATGAATATGCAGCGATGGCAATCGGCCCGATCAGGTTGGCTGTTTGTATACCATTGATCACTTCACCGTTTGCCAGCTTTGAGGAAAGGAAGATCGCAGTCGGGCCGTCGGCGCCGCCAATGATGCCTATCGAGGCTGCTTCCGGGAGGTTAAACCCCAGGACCAGTGCACCCATTAAGGTAAGGAATATCCCGACCTGGGCTGCTGCACCCAACAGCATAAGCCTCGGATTGGATATCAGCGAAGAAAAGTCCGTCATGGCTCCTATCCCGAGAAAGATCAGCGGAGGATAGATCCCTTTGGTAACGCCGTAATACAGGTAGTTCAACACGCTGCCTTCCTGGTATATTCCAAGCTGAAGGTTGATATCAGGAGATTGGAAAAACGGGATATTCCCAATGATGATCCCGGTGCCAATAGGCACAAGGAGCAGGGGTTCATAATCGTATTTAATAGCCAGGTAAATGAATAGCAGCCCCACGAATATCATAATGATATGCCCCAGGCTTGCATTCGCAAAGCCTGTATATGAAAGGAATTTCCTGAAACCGCTCACTGCCCCGTTCTCGCTCGGTGCCACGGTTTCCTGATCTGCCTGTACAACGGCACCGATCTCATCCTGCTTATTGAATGCGGGCAGGTCAAATGCCCGCAGCTGATGCAATCCGGCAGTGAGCACTGCCAGTATACCAATGATACCCAGGATCGTAAATGCTTTACGTTTTGTCATCCCCTATTCGATTTCAAGTAATACATCACCCTGCAGTATGCTGTCGCCTGCATTCACATGCACGGTCTTAATGATACCCTCCCTTTCCGATATAAGGTTATTCTCCATCTTCATCGCTTCATAGATAAGCAGGATATCACCGCGTTTTACTTCATCGCCTGCTTTAACTTTAACCTGCATGATAATGCCCGGCAAGGGCGCCTTAACCTGGTAAAGAGCCGTACCCTTTTGAATTATGTGAGCATCCTTGGGCTTCGGGATATCTTTCCTTACAAGTTTAGGGGTCTTGGATGCCTTTTTCTCCGAATGTATCTCAACTTTATATTTTGTTCCATTCACCTCAACCCGGGCAACCTGACCTTCCAGGCTGATCACCTCTACATCGTAATCATGGCCCCTGATGGTAAACTTAAAATGCTTCATCGTGTGTTATCTGTTATTTCCGGGAAATTCCCTGAGTGTATAAATTTTTGAGCTCCAGGGTGAATATGTTTTAGATACCCTTTTTATGGTGATCACATTGCTTTCCTCATCATGGAGTTCATGATACAGGTAAAGTGCAGTACTGATGGCTGCTGCAACATCTCCCGGGATAAAGAGTTGTTTCTCTTCGGCAGCCCCGTAACTTCCTTCCCGCCTGAGTTTGATCCTTGCGCGCCAGTTCAGGGTCTTCGACAGGTAAGTGAATACCATGTATAATACAACCAGCGCCAGGAATACTGTGACATACCCTACCACTGCAATAATTATCCCATCAGGATAGAGCGCATTGATGTCGAAATTGATAGTCAGTAAGTCCATGGTTTAAAGCGGGATATTCCCGTGTTTTTTGGGTGGATTTGTAACCTTTTTCGTAGCGAGGGTCCTGAGTGCCCTGATCACCCTGAAACGGGTATTTCTTGGTTCAATCACATCATCGATATAACCATATTTCGCAGCTTCATAAGGATTGGCGAACTTGTCTTTATACTCCTGTTCCTTTTGCTTAATGAAGGCTTCTCTTTCTTTCTCGTCCTCAATCTCTCTTAATTCCTTTCCATTGAGGATCTCGATTGCACCGGCCGGACCCATCACAGCGATTTCGGCGGTTGGCCATGCATAATTGATATCGCCCCTGAGTTGCTTCGAACTCATTACATCATGCGCGCCGCCATATGATTTCCTGATCGTGATGGTGATCTTGGGAACGGTGGCCTCACCATAAGCAAACATCAGTTTGGCACCATGGGTAATAATACCGGCATATTCCTGACCGCTGCCGGGTAAGAATCCGGGAACATCAACCAGCGTTAAAATCGGAACATTAAAAGCATCACAGAACCTGACAAAGCGGGCTGCTTTTCGCGATGCATTGATATCGAGCACTCCCGCCAGGAAATTGGGCTGGTTGGCAACTATCCCTACCGGCAGTCCATCGAAACGGGCAAACCCGGTAATAATATTCCTGGCAAAGTTGCGCTGTATTTCAAGGAATTCACCGTAATCGGTGATGGAGTGAATGATGTCGAGCATTTCGTACGGAATGTTCGGATCCTCTGGTATCACATCATTGAGATAATCCTCAAGGCGATCAATGGGATCATCGCACTCAATGGCAGGTGCTTCTTCAAGGTTATTCGAAGGCAGGTAACTGATCAGCTTCCTGATAATGAGCAGGCCTTCTTCTTCATTATCGGCAATGAAGTGGGCCACTCCCGACTTCGTTCCATGCACCTGGGCACCACCAAGGTCTTCTGTTGAGATATTTTCACCTGTTACGGTTTTGGTCACTTTTGGCCCGGTTACGAACATATAGCTGGTTTTCTCACTCATGATAATGAAATCGGTGAGCGCCGGCGAATAAACGGCACCACCGGCACAGGGACCGAATATTGCCGAGATTTGAGGTATAACACCCGAGGCAAGAATATTTCGTTCAAAGATCTCGGCATAACCTGCCAGGCTCCGAACACCTTCCTGTATCCTGGCACCTCCGCTATCGTTGATACCAATAACCGGAGCTCCAACTTTCATGGCCTGGTCCATCACCTTACAGATCTTCTGTGCAAAGGTTTCTGAAAGTGAACCTCCGAAAACAGTAAAATCCTGGGCATAAACATACACCACCCTGCCATCGATGGTACCATGACCGGTAACAACCCCATCCGACAGGTACTGCTGATCCTGCAGTCCAAAATCATGACAACGGTGGGTAACGAACATATCAAATTCTTCAAAACTGCCATCATCCAGCAACATATCGATCCTTTCCCTGGCGGTGTACTTCCCTTTGCTATGCTGGCTGTCGATGCGTTCCTTCCCTCCGCCGGCCTTTGCCTCATCCCTTTTATCGAGAAGCTCTTGTATTTTATTTGCAAATGACATCATAAGATGGGTATATTCGTGTTAGTGGTTCTTGTCTTCACAAAATTCGGTAAGCACTCCAAATGTTGATTTTGGGTGCAGAAAAGCAATATGGAGCCCTTCGGCACCTTTCCTGGGCTGTTGGTCGATCAGCCTGATCCCCGCTTTTTCTGCATCTGCAAGGTGTTTCTCCAGGTCTTCCACCGCATATGCAATGTGATGGATGCCTTCTCCCCTTTTTTCAATGTATTTCCCGATGGGACCTTCAGGGTCTGTCGATTCCAGGAGTTCTATTTTGGTTTGCCCGATCTTGAAAAAGGCGGTCTTGACCTTCTGGTCTTTTACCTCCTCAACGGCATAACATGGCGTGCCCAGCATTTTTTCATAGAAAGGAATGGCTTCATCCAGCCTTTTCACTGCAATTCCAATATGTTCAATATGAGATGGTTTCATCACTTTTCTGTTTGTTGTGAAATTTTTCACAAAAGTAGAATAAATTTTTGAATCCCATAAAAAAACCGGCCTAAATTTTACATTTCAGGCCGGCAGTTCAATTATCAGGAAACCATGCATTTAGCGAAGCTTATCGAACGAGACTTCCAGGATCATTTTCGAACGCACCTTCTTACCTCCCTGTAAGGCAGCTTTCCAACGTTTATCGGTGAGCCAGATGAGTCTTTGTGCCTCATGTTCAAAAACGGGATCAGTTGCAATCAGGATCTTCACTTCACTGAGGCTTCCATCTGCCTCTATGATGAACTCAACCCATACTGTTCCATCCATTCCGAAAGCCGCAGGTGGATGAACCTGGTTTTTCCTGATGAAGGCTTCTATCCCGTCAGGGTCGCCGGAAAACTCGGCCATCTTTTCAACCAGGGTGAATACCGGTTCTGTTTCTGCCGCAGGGGATATTTCTGTGGCATCCTCGCAAATTTCAACTGCTGTATATTTGGTCGAACCACCTGACCGAACCAGGCCACGTGATGACTTTTGCATACTATATGACCCAACACCCCCGACAGCACAGTTACTCACCCCCTGTGGCAGTGGCAGTGGCTGACTCACGGTGGTGTAGGTGCCATTTTCGTTTCGTACCAGGTTGTCGATGGCGACGAAAGAAGTATATTGCGTGAGCAGGTTATACTTCAGGCCAAGGTCGGTGATGGCCTGCTCATGCTCCCCGGTGTAGTAATCAAGAGAAGCATAATCATCGAGTATCCTGATCTTTTCCCTGGCCCAGAGATAGGTGAGTGCTGCATTTTTCTCTGCCGCTTCGAAATTATGTAATGCAAGCTGCTTGCTATACTCTTCCTGGCCTGATGTTCCGCTGATCCTGATGCTGCCTTTCGCTTTTCCTTTATATTTACCAAAGATAATCAGAGGGCGCTCGGCAAAAACATCGGCCATGGAAAGGGGTTCCACATCATACGCATCAAAGCCATCATAATCGATTTTGATATTGGTCAGTACAGGTTGGCTGATGTATTTCCTGAACCTTTCTGCTGTTGCATTGGCTTCGGCTCCCTCAGTTACCACAAACGGAGTTCCCATCCCGGCGTGTGCCATCCCCTCGATCAGGAAACGGTTAACTCCCGACCCGATACCGAAGGGAAAAAAACTGGCCTCCCCGAGTTTATTGCGTATAAGGTCAAATGCTTCTTTCTCAACGGTTACGTAACCGTCTGTAATGATCACAAAACTTCTCGCATATGCTCTTGTTGCCTTGAATTTCAGGCTCATTTGAGCAGGTTCCAGGGCAAGTGCACGTTTCAGGGCAGGCAAAAGTTCCGTACCTCCTCCACCATGTTGCCTGTCGATAAAATCGATGCCATTCCGGATATTTTCCTCCGTGGCAGATATCGACTTTTCGGAAAACAGGCTTGACCCGCCAGCAAAAAGCAGGATATTGAACATGTCGCGCGAATTAAGATCCGAAAGAAGGTTTCGCATCAGCTTCTTTGAAACATCAAGCGGATATCCATGCATTGACCCGCTTATATCTACAATGAACACATATTCCCTGGGCGGGATCTGTTTGGCTTCGGGTCTTTCGGGAGGCTGAACCATGGCAAGGAAAAAGTTTTCCTCTTTACCTTCATAAAGTAACAAGCCCGACTCGATCTGACCCCCGGCCAGGCGATAACGGACGACCACGTCCCTGTTGCCTTGCGCCCATTCTCCTTCCTTGAGTGTCAGGGAAGCCAGGGCCGGATCATCATAGTGAATATCCATATTGTGGGTGTTGCAGCTGATCTCCTGTATGGGCATGCCGGCGGAGATGCTGACGCTGATGTCGAAAGTATATAGCGGGGATTCACCTTCCCGTGTATAGGGATTCGAAACCCAGTTGTCCATGCTGGAAGCGATATCATCATATGCACGCTGGTATCTTGGTCCGACAACAGCCGGATATACAAACTCGTAAACGCCTTCTTCAGGGATCAGTAATTCGGTATACTTCATTTCCACCAGGATCTCATCCCCCGGCATGATGTTGGCCACATTCATGGTAAAAACATTTGGCCGTTCCTGTTCGAGCAGGGAAGCGCTTTGACCGTTCTCACGGGCAGCCTCATATGCTTCCCGGGCTGCCTTACGCTCTTCAATTTTTGCAATAATGGTACGCTCACCTATTGTCATCTGCATGCTGTACACTGCTGCACGTGTGGATGCAGGAAAGACATAAATAGCCTCGATTGGCTTTTCCCCTTCATTCTTGTATACCTGGTTGATCTTTACATCGGCGATCACACCGGCGATGTTCACTTCTGCAGAAGTGGATAATAGAGGGATCTTATCAAGTGCAGGATTCCCGTCGGGGATGAAAAAATATGGCGACTGTGAATTGCCGTCCGATGGGCCCTCCTGCGCCATTACTGTATATGCTAACAGGGGCAGCGAAATGATAATGCCGGACAGGGCCCGGAGTCCGGTCTGATATAATTTTCGTGTTTTCATTTTAGATAGTTTTGGGATTAAACAAAAAATGTGATTTTGTAATGATGATGCGCTGAGGTGGGGAATTCCATAAATCAAAACGACCTGGAAGGTTGGCAACCTGGAAGGTTATTTTCTTATCCATTTCAATTGTTATTATAACAATGTTAACTTATACCGAGTAGCATGCATCAAAACGACCTGGAAGGTTGGCAACCTGGAAGGTTATATTCATCAGCAACACTTATCCATTTCAATTGTTATTATTACAGTGTTAACTTATACCCAGCAGCATGCAAACGATATTAGGCTCCGGGGGAGCGATTGGCAAAGAACTTGCAAAGGCACTACCCGGATATACAGATAAAATCAGGCTTGTAAGCCGCAATCCGAAAATGGTCAACAAGGACGATGAATTGTTTAAAGCCGATCTCGTGAATCCTGATGAGGTTATGAATGCCGTTGAAGGTTCAGAAATTGTTTATCTTACGGTTGGTCTTCCTTACAAAACTAAAGTGTGGCAGAAAATCTGGCCGGTGGTCATGCAAAACGTGATCGAAGCCTGTATACACCACCGGGCCAAAATGGTATTTTTCGACAACATCTACATGTATGCTCCTGATCAGCTCGATCCCATCACAGAGGATCTGCCAATGAGCCCGGCCAGTAAAAAGGGAAAGGTAAGGGCTGAGTTGGTCAGGATGATCTGGTCGGCCGTTGAAAAGGAAGGCCTCACTGCGCTCATTGCCAGGTCGGCGGACTTCTACGGCCCGGGAATTAAAGATACCAGCTTACTGACCGAAGTGGTATTCAATCCCCTGAGCAAGGGTAAGAAGGCCAACTGGCTAGGATCGGCAAAGTACAGGCATTCCTTCACTTATACGCCTGATGCAGGAAAAGCAACTGCCCTGCTTG
>JAZBOU010000144.1:0-2448 GCA_036351275.1 Bacteroidales bacterium | reverse complement strand
TTCACTGTCGACGATGACATTGAATTCGGTAAATCAGTTGAAGCAGAGATCGAAGCCAACCCGCAGGAGTTTCCTGTGCTGGATAAAGCCCAATACCCCGATGCATATATGCACATCGAACGCATACGCGATTCAGTGCTGAATACAGGTGAAATATTTTATGAAGACAAATTCGAGTGGAAGGTAAAGATCATCCACAACGACTCTGTTCTGAATGCTTTTGCCGCTCCCGGCGGATACATGTATTTCTATACCGGGCTCATTAAATTCCTGGATGATGAATCACAATTTGCAGGTGTTATGGCCCATGAGATGGCCCATGCTGACCTGCGGCACAGTACTGAAATGATCACTAAAGCTTACGGGGTGCAGATCCTGCTGTCGATTATACTCGGACAGGCAAACAGCGAGCTGGCTGATATTGTCGCAAGCCTTGCCTACGGACTGGGTGAGCTCGCGTATAGCAGGAGCAATGAGTACGAGGCTGACGAGAAGGCCGTGGAATACCTCTATGCGACTTCATACGACGCCCGTGGTATTGCCGGTTTCTTTATCAAACTCGGAGATGCACCGAGCCCGCCACAATTCCTGAGCACCCACCCTTCGCCCGAGAACCGTATCGAAAAAATAAACGAAGTATGGACCAACCTTGGCGGAAAAACCGGAAATACATACGTGGATAGTTACAACGCATTTAAAGCAAGCCTGCCTTAAAATAAAAACGCTCTTTTTAAAAAAGCAGGAAAGGCGGTGGCTGCCTGCTTTCTTAATATAATACAGGAAAATTTAGGGTATTTGCTTTATCTTTATAAAAACAAGGGTATGAGCAAAGATAAAGATAGAGACAAATACAAACTCATTATCGCCGGAGCTATTGGTGCCATCGGCGGGTTACTTTTAGGTGAGTATCTACGTGCAAAAGATGAAAGCCACAGACCTCTTTCAAAACACCTGTCGACCCTGAGCGAAGTTCTCGAACAGCTTGAGGGTATTGACACAAAAGAAGTAAAAGACCTGAAGGAAAGGATTCACAACATCATTAAGACAATTGAGGAAAGCTATGGCATCACTAAAGGATAATATCGACCACATAGTTGATGACAGCAAAGAAATATTGATGAATCACCTGAAGCTGTTTTCAATAAGGCAAACGGAAAAACTGGCCCGCTTTTTCGGACTCCTGTCCACTATCTTTATCATATCCATCATCCTTTTGATTGTGGTTTTATTCTTCTCCTTTGCCCTTGCAGGGGTGCTCAATAATTTGCTGAATACTTCAGTTTGGGGATACCTTGCCGTATCAGGCTTATATATCATGGTTATTTTAATTATTCTCATGAATATGAGAAAGACCAAAAAACCATTGCTATCCAATACCATTGCCAAGTCCATTGCCAGAGTTTTTGATATTGAGGAAGATCGGCCGCTGGATCTCGCCGGATTAGAAATTGAAAAAGAACTCTTAAGGGAAAAAATCAGTTCAAATAAAGATAAGTTCGACATAAGTCTTCAATTATTACGGTATTCATTAATGGAGTATCTTTTCAAGGAATTCTTTGGATTATTCAAGTCAAAGAATGATGATTCCGTTGAAATTAAAGAGGATAGTGAAGAGAAAGCAGATGAGAAAAAGAAAGAAAAATAAATATACTTAATCCAGCGAAGTTTTAATGTAAACATACAATACATGCCAAAAGAAGAATCATTGCTCCCCCGCGTAACATCATCATCAGCATTTTTCACCCTGGGAACCCTGACACTTGCTATCCTGGGATTGATATACTTCAGTGGTATTTTGAAGCCTTTGGTAATTGCATTCCTGATCTGGTTTATCATCCATCAGCTTAAAGTATCCCTCGGGAAACTTAAGATCAGGGGCAAATCCTTGCCATCTGTCATACGAAGCATACTGTCCTTTGCCATTATTTTTGTGATCATTTACCTTATAGCGGAATTGCTAATTATTAATATTGAAGGTATCGTGGCATCCATGCCGGAATACATGCAGAATTTCAATGATACATTAAAGCGGGTCAGTGGTATCATCAATAATCCCAATTATACCGAATATTTACAGGAGTGGATCAACAAAATGGACTTATCCGGCATGGCTACATCCCTGATCAGCTCGTTATCGGGTTTTGTTGCCAATTCGGCGGTGGTACTGGTGTACGTAGTTTTTTTCCTGATGGAAGATGCCTCATACAATATTAAAATGGACAAGCTTTTCCCATCTAAAAAACATGACTATTCAAAATTCGTGCATAACCTGAGAAGCGTGAATGATTCGATCCGTTATTACATCTGGTCCATGACAGCTATCAGCCTCGCAACGGGTGCTGTGAGCTATATCGTATTGCTGATCATGGGAGTCGAATATGCATTTCTGTGGGCATTCCTGGTGTTCATACTAAATTTCATCCCCTATATCGGTCCACTCATCAGCTC
>JAZBOU010000143.1:0-15064 GCA_036351275.1 Bacteroidales bacterium | reverse complement strand
TTGACCTGTTCGTGCTGTTAAAGTATGGGGGGACGATATTCAGGTTGGCATTGTACTGGGCCTGCAGGTCCTGCTGCCAGGTAGTGGTATCTATTTCCGGTGTTGTTGAAAAAGATTCGCCACCTCCGGTACCGATCGATAAGTATAAAATATTAGAAATGTACAAACGGTCATTAACGTTCCAGAAGTCGCGAAGGCTGAACAATGGCTTGTGGTAAAAGTTATTTGCCGTACTGGTTGCTTCCCTATCGGGGAAAACCGTATCGGTTGCCGTAACATATGCCCTGCTCAGGTATCCCCAGTTTGGATTATATCTGAGCCCCCGGTTTACCGGAAGGCCGTTTGTTCTCAATTGATTGATAAAAGACTGGTCCATCCCGGCCTCCACGGCATAATCGGCATCGAAAGTGGAAATATACTTCTTATAGCTACGTTGCCCGTGTTCCTGGGGAGCCCCCATGGCCGTTAAGCTGATTACATGATCTCCGATCTCCTTGTCTACCCTGAGAAAATAAAACCATCCCCTGGTCCAGGTCTGGTCAACCCAGCCATCGCCTCTTTTATAGGACCCGGCAAAGGTCACGCCCCAGCCTTTCGGCATGCGTCCTGTTGTAAGGCCAAGTGAAGTACGCAGGTATCCGTCGTTGCCAAACTCCTGCTTCAGTGAAATCCCTTTCTTATTTTCTATCCCTTTTGTAGCAATATTGATGGTTCCTCCAACAGAAGGAATGGCCAGTTTCGATGCCCCTAAGCCCCTTTGCACCTGGGTATAACGCATAACGGCATCCAGCCCGAACCAGTTCGACCAGTACACCCAGCCGTTCTCCATGTCATTAACAGGGATCCCGTCCAGCATCACGGCTACATTGCGCTGATTAAACCCGCGGATATTGATACGGGCATCACCATCTCCTCCACCGGAAGCAGTTGCATAAACGCCGGGGGTAGCATTCAATATCAGCGGAATATCCTGTGCTGCCAGCTGCTCTTCCACTTTTGCAGGTGTGACATTGGTGAAGGCTATCGGGGTTTCCCTCGTTTTAGCCACATCCCCTACGATTTCCACCTCACGCAAGGTGATGGTTTTCAAGGTGAAATCGATATAGAGGTTTTTATCTTCAACGACAATACGTCTTTTCTCGGTCTCACATCCCACATAAGAAACAGTTAGTTCGTATTCACCTGGAGCAAGCTTCAGAACATATTCGCCATTGATATCCGTGCTGACACCCAGGCCCGGCCCATACACAATATTGGCACCCGGTAAAAGGTCCCCTATATCGTCCTGTACGGTTCCACTAACAGTTCGTTCCTGAGCAAATAAGGTGGCCAGCGGGATTAAAAAGGCCAGGAAAAAAAATAAGGTTTTATTCATATCAGTATGTTTACAACACATTGAAAATAATCCTCCAATCAGATCTCCGGGAAGGCGGAAAATCGCATTAAAAGGCTGGATAAGGTGTGCGACAGCGATAATAACTTACAACAGTAATATCTTCTTTGTCAGGTTCTGGCCATTGCTTAGTTGCACATTTATGAACAAGAATCCCGTATGTTCATCAGCAATGGTTATTTTTATGCTTCCTGTTTGCCCCCGGACTTCAGTGTATTCAACAACCTTTCCCGTTACATCAATGATCCTGATATCATCGATCGGCATATCTGATTCGATCGTGACTTCACCATCTGTTACCGGATTGGGATAAATGTTGACATTTGACTGTACCATGTTCTCATCAATATCGAATGTTGAACAATCACAATTATGAAAACCCAGGGAATCAAATGTATTTACAGGAATGGAGTCCCATTCTTCATAGACTACAAAATACTGCGGGGGGTTTGCCTTGACCCCTTCACTGACCTCCGGCTTACGGATCAGTGTGTTGTTTTCCGTCCAGGATAACCAGAATAACGGTCCCACAATATAGTTCTGGATCGTATACTGAGTGGGTACGCCACCACTATTATAGGTGATCGTGGTGTCGTTCAGGTCTCCCCATCCGTTATCATCACTGGTCATGGGTGGCCCAACGAATCCGAAGAGGTCAACAATGGCACCGTTACTGATCTTTTCAAGTGTAACAGCATCATTGCCATTAAAATACATCATCCTGTTCACTTCGTACACAGGGCACAAAAAGATATCGGCTTTTTCCATAAGGGCAGAGTCGACAGGTTGCTCAAACCCGGTTCCGTTCGGATCTCTCTTGTCGAGGACCACCACAAACGTACTCTTCGGTGCTATTGAGCCCTCCAGCTCGACAGCATAGGGAGTCGTGCCTCCATTGCTGTAACGAACCAGTTTATAATCGCTGAGGTCAATCGCGGCATTGGTCGGGTTATACAATTCCAATGCTTTGTTATTTCCTGTTCCCTCAACATATTCCGATATAAACAGATCGGAGCAATCCTGAGCAAATACAGCCATCCCAACGAAAAGGGAGAAAGAAAGGAGTAATAATTTTTTCATATGTTCGAGTTTTAGTGGATTAAATTCTAAAACAAAAATAAATATAAATCAATTAGGTTTTTCATCTAAACCTGATTGTTTATGCCAGTTTTCAAAATCAAAACAAGACCAGAGCTGTTAAAATGCATCAACATGCAATTAAACCCCTAAAAATCCTACTTTTGCATATCTTCATTATTCCCGAACACTATCAAAAACTTAACAAAAGTGAAACTGAACATTAATTTTTACATCCTCCTGCTGGCATCCATCGTCATTTTTACGGACTCAGCCTGTGATCGCCAGAGAAAGAGCGCAGGTACCTGCATCGCTTTTTATAACCTGGAAAACCTGTTTGACACGATAAACCAGGCGAATGTTACGGACGAGGAATTTACTGCAGATGGCAAGAAAGAATGGACCCCGGACCGTTACCTGGAAAAGCTGGACCATATGGCCAGGGTCATTCACCAGATCGGGTTGAGTGAAACGAATCCCGACGGGGCAAGCCTGCTTGGGGTCTGCGAACTGGAAAATGCCGGGGTCATGGAAGACCTTGCAAACACGGAGATCCTTAAAGAGCGGAATTATGAATATGTACATTATGATTCGCCTTATTATCGCGGGATGGATGTGGGTTTGTTTTACCAGCCTGAATATTTTACCGTTCTCAGCTCATCCAGCCATGAGCTGAATATGCCTGACATGGAAAATTTTACTACCCGCGCGCAATTATTGGTTAGCGGGATACTGAACAAGGATACCGTTCATGTGATCGTGAATCACTGGCCATCGAGAAGAGGCGGGGAAGAAGGCAGCAGGCCACTGCGAATCGCGGCAGCAAAACTTTGCCGGTCGATCGTTGATTCGATCTTCAACATCGACCCCACGGCAAAGATCATTGTTATGGGCGACCTGAATGACGACCCTGCGGATGTCAGCATAAAAAAGTATCTCAATACCAGCAATGATCAGGGATCACTGAAAGAATACCAGTTCTTCAACCCTTTTGAAAATATGCATGAGCCCGATAGCATCGGCACACTCACCTACAGGGGTAAATGGAATCTTTTTGACCAGATCCTGGTTTCACCATCACTGACAAAGAAAGGGAGTTCTTCTTATGCATTCAGAGAAGCCGGTATCTTTAAAAAGGATTATTTGATCCAGCAGGATGGGAAATATAAAGGTTCTCCGTTCAGGACATACTCGTATGACAACTACATATCCGGGTACAGTGATCACCTGCCGGTATACATATACCTTGAAAAGAAATGCAATTAAAAATTCCTGTAAAGCGGTTACCGGTCACCGGTCACCGGAATGGTAGATTGAAGAAGTTTCAAAAGCTCTAGTCCGTCAAAAACCGTATTTACGTTCATGAAAGTCAGGGTAAGCCGTTCCCTGGCTTCTTTCATGCGGCATCGTTTGGGATTGGCCTGTACGAACCGCAGTATACGTGTAAATATTTCCGACTGGTAATATGCCGATTCCTGGTCCTGGATAAAGTATCCTGTCATGCGCTTGTTAAGGAGGACAACTTTTTCAAATCCCGCTTCTCTTGCCAGCCAGCGCAGGCGAATGGCATTCATCAGGCCTGCCACCTGCTGCGGAAGCGGCCCAAACCTGTCGATCAGCTTTTCCTGAAAGCCCATGAGTCCGTCTTCATCCTCGATGCTGTCAAGCTCTTTGTAGAGGCTGAGCCTTTCTTTAATATTGGTGATGTAATCGTCAGGAATGAGCAGCTCAAGATCCGTTTCTATCTGGCAATCAGAAACAAATCTTTCCTGTTCTTCTTTTTCATAAAGTTCATTGAATTCCTTCGATTTCAGTTCCTGTATTGCTTCATCAAGTATCCGATGGTACATCTCAAACCCGATCTCTGAGATAAAGCCGCTTTGTTCCGCTCCAAGGAGATTCCCTGCTCCGCGGATATCCAGGTCGCGCATGGCAATGTTGAAGCCGCTGCCAAGTTCTGCAAATTCCTCAATTGCCCTCAGGCGCTGCCTTGCTTCCCTGGTAAGGCCCGAAAGCGGCGGGGTGAGCAAATAGCAAAAAGCCTTTTTATTTGTCCGGCCTACTCTGCCCCTCAGCTGGTGCAGGTCGCTGAGGCCAAACTGATGGGCATCATTGATGATGATGGTGTTTACATTGGGTATGTCGAGGCCCGACTCGATGATGGTCGTAGCCAGCAAAATATCATAATCCCCTTCGATAAAGTCAAGCATGCGCCTTTCAAGTTCCCTTCCTTCCATTTGCCCATGCGCAACAGCGATCTTCACATTCGGAAGGAAACGCCTCAGCATATGGTCGACATCCATGATGTTCTGTACCCTGTTATGCACGAAAAACACCTGTCCACCCCTGGATATTTCATATGTGATGGCGTCACGGATAGTATCCTCGCTGAATGATCTCAGTTCTGTTTGCACAGGGTAGCGGTTTGCAGGAGGAGTATTGATGATCGAAAGGTCGCGGGCGCCCATCATGCTGAATTGCAGTGTGCGGGGTATGGGTGTTGCAGTCAGCGTGAGGGTGTCCACACCAACACTCATCTCCTTCAGTCTTTCCTTGGCGGTTACGCCGAATTTTTGCTCTTCATCGATAATGAGCAGGCCGAGATCCTTAAACTTCAAGTCCTTACTGATCAGGCGGTGTGTCCCGATAAGGACGTCGATCTCCCCTTCTGCAAGTTTCCGGATCGTTTCTTTCTGTTTTTTTGTTGATTTGAACCTGTTGATGTAATCAATGTTTACAGGCATATCTTTCAACCTGTCAGAAAAGGTTTTATAATGCTGCAAAGCCAGGATGGTTGTGGGAACCAGCAAGGCTACCTGCTTGCTGTCTGCAACAGCCTTAAAAGCTGCCCTGATCGCCACTTCAGTCTTTCCAAACCCTACATCCCCGCATATCAGGCGGTCCATGGGGTAGGTCGCCTCCATATCTTTTTTCACATCTCTCGTTGCCTTGATCTGGTCGGGAGTGTCCTCATAAAAGAATGAAGCCTCAAGTTCGGTTTGCAGGTATGTATCCGGGGTAAACGCGAATCCCTCAGAAGCCTTCCTTCGCGCATAAAGGCGGATCAGGTCACGTGCAATATCCTTGACCTTACTCTTGGTTTTGTTTTTCAGTGTATTCCAGGCACTGGATCCAAGCTTATTCAGTTTAGGTATTGTTCCTTCCTTACCGGTAAATTTTGCGATGCGGTGGAGCGAATGTATGCTAACATACAGGAGGTCGTTGTTCTTGTATACCAGGCGTATGGCTTCCTGTTCCTTGCCATTGTTCATGATCTTTTCGAGGCCATCGAAACGCCCTACGCCATGGTCGATGTGGGTCACAAAATCGCCCTGTTTAAGATCGTGGAGTTCACGTATCGACAGGGTTTCCTTTTTGGTGAAGCTTTCCCTCAACCTGAATTTATGGTAGCGCTCAAAGATCTGGTGGTCGGTATATACGCTGATCTTCGCCTGCCTGTCAATAAATCCTTCGTAGAGGGAAATGCCCATCGTGTCAAAAGCCGGCTTCTGCATGTCCTTTTCACGAAATGAAATGTCCTCAAATATGGTATGCAGGCGTTCGAGCTGCCTGGGGTTGGATGAGAGGATCAGGCTAGTATATCCCAGGGCATTCAGTTCCTTTAGATTAGCAGAAAGCAGGTCGAAATTCTTGTTAAAAGAAGGCTGGGGAGCGATGTCCGCTTCCAGCTTGAGGAAGTCATCCCCCGGTGAGCGCCGGGAAAACGTTACCAGGGAAAAATCATACAGGCCGGCCTGCCACTCTTCCCCGTTTAGGAACATATCCCCCACCTCGCCATCCTCCGGGAGATCGCCACGTTCTTTAAAGATCCTGGCAGCTTTTTTAAATTCCTCGTTGATCCTTTCCCGTGTAAAAGTGATATCCTCCACCCAGATCACAGCATCCTCAGGCAGCAAAGCCTGAAGGTTTTCCCTGCGATGATCTATGCGCCGGTCGTTAAGGTCAGGTATAATGGAGATCCTGCTCAGCTTATCCACTGATAGCTGGTTTTCAGGATCGAAGGAGCGGAGCGAGGCGACTTTGTCTCCCCGGAATTCGATCCGGTACGGAAAATCATCGGAATATGAAAATACATCAACGATACCGCCCCGTACGGCATATTGTCCGGGGCCGATCACAAAATCCTCGCGCACAAAATGTTGCTCATCCAGGAAATCGATCAGTTCATCCATATCCAGCTCTTCATCCAGCTTAGTCCTGAAAGTGCTCTTTGAAAGGAATGAACGTGTTACAAGCTTTTCAGCAAGTGCCTCCGGAAATGTTACCACGATCCTGGTTGATGATTGGGAACTGAGTTTGCCAACGACCTGCGATCTTTCCAGCGCATTGGTACTGTCGGTGTGGGCCAGGTCGTACGACTTCTTGTAGGAGGTCGGAAAAAAATGAACCCTTTTACGAACAAAGCTGGCATCCTTTTCCCCGAACAGGCTTTCAAGATCATTAAAAAAATAGGCAGCCTGCTCTTTCTCGTTCAGGATAAACAAATGTGTTCCCTTCAATCCGGATGTGACCGCTGCCGACAATGCGGCTACGGAAGATCCGGCCATACCGCTCAACCATGTTCCCTGCAATTGACCTGAGGACAGGTGATCCATGAGATCACGGGCTATGCCGGTTTCAGAATAGAATTGGATGAATTCGTCAGTCTTCATAGCAATAAATCACCGGCAAGGGAGCGTTGTTTCTATATACCGGCATGAGTGGGCAAAGATAGGGATTTGTTATATTTGTCGGGCAACAGGCAACAGGCGCCGGGCATCAGGTAACTTAGAATTAAGAAATGAAAGTTTTTAAATTTGGCGGAGCATCGGTAAAGGATGCAGGATCGGTGAGGACTATTCCGGGTATACTGGAACATTACCGGGAGGATGAGATCGTCGTCATCATATCGGCTATGGGTAAGACCACCAATGCACTGGAGTCGCTCACGCTTTCGGCCTGGGAGATGGATGGCGCCACGGATGAGATCTACGCTAAGCTCTATGCATACCACCTGAATATTGTGCGAGATTTGTTCCCGGACGAAAAGCACGCAATATACCCGAAGCTGAATGAATTCTTCAACTCGATCAAATCATGGCTTGGTGTTTTAAGTGTCCCCGAACGCGAATATTCATATGATCTTTACTATGACCAGATCGTTTCGGCCGGAGAATTGCTTTCAACTGCCATCATCAGCCAGTTCCTGAATGAACATTCATTTGGGAATACCTGGCTGGATGCCCGTGAGCTGGTCATTACCGACGACACCTACCGCGCAGGCAGGGTGAACTGGGAAAAAACCATTGAAAGGATCAGGGATCATGTTAGAGGTAAACTATGCATTACACAGGGCTTCATCGGAGGAAACGGAAAATTTGCCATCACCCTAGGAAGGGAAGGATCTGATTTCTCGGCGGCCATTTTTGCAAATGCTCTTGATGCCGATGAGCTTATTGTATGGAAGGATGTTCCGGGTTACCTCAATGCCGACCCGAAATATTTTGCAGATACGGTAAAGCTCGACCGTATTTCTTATACCGAATCAATTGAGCTTGCATTCTACGGGGCAAAGATCATACACCCCAAGACCATCAGGCCATTGAAAAACAAGAACATCCCGCTTAAAGTCAAGTCGTTTCTCAATCCTCTCTCCGAGGGTTCCCTTATCCACGAAAACGGTGAATCCGATGCCAGGGTGCCCTCATGCATCATTAAGGAAGACCAGGTATTGCTATCCATTTCAGCAAGGGATTTTTCATTCATTGCCGAAAATAACCTGCACCAGATATTCGGATTTTTTGTGAGGCACCGCTGTGGTATTAACCTGATGCAAAATTCTGCCATCAGCTTTTCAGTTTGCCTCGACGACAATGAACGGTTAGAGGGACTGATCGCCGATCTCCAGCACGATTTTAAGGTAAAATACAATAAGGGCCTCCGCCTGGTCACCATCAGGCATTACGATCAGGGAACCATCGATAAGCTGACATCCGGAAAAGATATCCTGCTTGAACAGAAGAGCAGGACTACGGCGCAGTTTGTGATAAAATAGGTGCAAGGGACATGGTGCAGGGAGACTAAATATTTCCCTGAACCCTGCCCCTTGTCCCTTGAACATGAAAATTAATTAATTTCGCGCTAAATAATTAAAGTATGACCGGAAGTATAGCAATCGTATGCGGAGGTGGCCCGGCTCCAGGGATCAACTCTGTTATAAGTTCTGTTTCAAAAATATTTTTAAAAAGCGGTTACAGGGTGCTGGGCCTTCACGGGGGATATAAGAGTCTGTTTTCCGACGAACCTGTGTTCCAGGATATTGATTTTGCTTTTGCTGATCATATCCGCGGCCAGGGAGGATCCGCCTTGCAAATGAGCCGTCATAAACCGACCGATGAGGAGTTCAGAACTGATTTCTTCGTAAAGCATAATATTGAGTTGCTCGTGACCATCGGCGGAGATGATACGGCCTCAACAGCAAATCGCATATCCAAATGGCTGAAATCGAAGAATGTCAGCATACAGAACATCCATGTCCCCAAAACGATCGACAATGATCTTCCGCTCCCGGAAGGACAACCTACTTTTGGTTACCAGTCGGCAAAGGAAGCAGGCGTTAAGATCGCGCAGACCGTTTATGAAGATGCCCGCACCAGCGGAAACTGGTTTGTGATATCCGCCATGGGACGTGAAGCCGGGCACCTCGCTTTCGGGATAGGCACGGCTGTGCATGCGCCCATGATCATCATACCGGAAATGTTCGATAAAACCGAAGTCACCTTCGATGCCATCATCAATCTGGTGATATCAACGATCATAAAAAGAAAGATCCAGGGGATACCCTATGGTATCGCGATCATCAGTGAGGGGGTATTTCACTTCATGTCGGATAATGAGATCAAATCATCGGGCATTCATTTTACCTTCGACGACCATGGCCATCCGGAACTCGGCAACGTAAGTAAAGCACACATATTTAATGTGTTGCTCCAGGAGAAACTTAAAGAACTTAAGCTAAGTATCAAAAGCCGTCCCGTTGAGCTGGGATACGAAGTGCGCTGTGTTGACCCTGTTGCATTCGACCTGGTGTACTGCTCCATGCTCGGCATGGGTGTAAAAAAACTGTTCGATAAAGGCCACACCGGATGCATGGTCACCACCGATCATATCGGCGACATCCATCCCCTCTTCCTTGAAGATGTGACCAACGAGCATGGTAAGGTCGAGCCACGGATGGTGAACATCAATACCGAAAACGCCAGGATGGTGCTTGACGAAGGACTTCAATACCTTACTCCGGGGGATTATGAACTGGCAAAAGAGTACCTGGCGAAACCTGAAACTTTTGATTTCAGGGAAATACTTAATTGGTAACCCCGATAAATTTTGGATTGTGGATGTTGGATTTTGGATCATTTAAAGCAATTCATCCTTCTTGTATCCTCATCTGGGTAGTCTTAACAATCTTGGTTAGCACATTTATTATACTACTAATCTCTGCCAAATAGCTTGAAAAGTCAATATTTACCAACTTGCTGTCGTTTAAAAGTCTAAGCCAGTAATATGCTTCTCTCGCTTCTTTCGAAGCAATTGACATTTTGTGTACAAATTCCTTTTTAGAGATTGCAGCAGTAGCTTCACAAACATTCGCTCCTATACTTGTGGCACTTCTCAGCAATTGTTTAGAAAGAGTAAATTCTTTTTCTTTGACAAGTTCTCTGTAAAGCTGTATTATTCTTAATGAAAAGCAATAGGATAATTTTACAATATCATTTTCCATAGCTATTAAATTCATAGATTCTACCTATTAATTAATACCTAAAAAGTAAATATGTCACACTATTGATGAGGAATTTTTTTTGAATAATCCAGCATCCAAAATCCAAAATCCAAAGTCTATGAGGAATTATTTTTGAATAATCCAACATCCAACATCCAAAATCCAAAGTCTATGAGGAATTATTTTTGAATAACCCAGCATCCAACATCCACAATCCAAAGTCTATTGTGAAATAGTTGGTATAAAATTTGATACAACTTTCTCAAGTATGGTTTTCGCCAGCTTAAGCTTCGACTCATGCGTCCAGCCGGCTATGTGTGGCGACAGGATCACCTTCTGGCTTGAGGTAAGATATTTGAAGGTATCCGGCAGTTGTGTATTGTAGAGGTTCTCAAACGACTGGCTTTCATATTCAAGCACGTCGAGCGCTGCCCCGATCACTTTTCCCTCTTCGATGGCCGTGACCAGATCTGCGGTATGAACACATTTTCCCCTGGATGTATTGATCAGGATCAAATTTTTTCTGAACTTTTCCAGGTAAGAAGCCCTTACCAGATATGTTGTTTCTTCTGTCAGGGGTATATGCAGGCTGAGGATATCGGCTTCATCGAATATCCGCTCCATCTGGGCTTCCTCAACATATTCATCGGAATAAGCACTTTTGTATTTATCGTAGGCGATGACCGGGCATTCGAAGCCGGAAAGTTTCCTGGCAAATGCACCACCCGTGTTCCCATAACCGATGATGGCCACTGTTTTCCCTTGCAGTTCCATGCCCCTGTTCTCCTCTCGCAACCAGATGCCCTTCCTGACCTCCGCATCCGCAATAAGCAAGCGGTTCATCAGCGACAGCAACATGCCCATGGCATGCTCACCCACAGCATTCCTGTTCCCTTCGGGAGCATTAAAACACCGTATCCCTTTTTCCGCAGCAAATGCTACATCGATACCTTCCATACCTGCCCCCACCCTCCCGATAAAGGACAGATTTTCAGCCTTTTCCAAAAGCGCTTTGTCAAGCCGGAAACGGCTCCTTACAATAATGCCCGAGTAGTTTCCAATAATTGACCCCAGTCCGTCGCGGTCAAGATCATCAAAGTAGTCACAGCTGAACCCGGCCCCGGTCAACCCCTTTTCAAGGATCTCATGGTTGGTATCCAGCAGCAGGATCTTATCGTTCTTTGTTCGCTCCGGCATTTAATTTACTTAATAAAGTCGGGGTCCCATATGATACCCTTCACCAACATTTTGAATTCCTTGCCTGCTTTCGTCACCATCTCGCCATTCTTGGGAAATTTGAGCTTGGGCGTATCCAGTATCTCGACGATCTCGGGCGGGCATGCATACAGATCGCCTGAAGCAGTGGCCGTTTTATTTTCAAATACCGAGCGTGCCGTTACCGGGATAGCATACATTATCGCTTTGCTTTCTTTGTCGATGTATTTCACCTTGCCTTTGATAACGGCAGTCTTGATCTGGTAAATCTCTTTTACCTTGCATTTGTTGAAGTCCTCATGCTTCTTGTCCTGCTCAAACTTCTCAGGATCATCATAGTTCGCTGCAAAGCTTTCCGGGTTCTTATGTGAAGTTGTATATTCCTTCTCGTTCACTGTACCGGGGGTTACATTTACTGAATTGATATCGATCGCAAGAATCAGGGAATACTGCTGCCCGGGCTTAGCCCTGACCACATAGTCGAGGTATTGTTTTTCCCTGTATGTCAGCGTTATATCTTCGATATCAGCAATAAAATCAGGTGGAAGGCTGGCACCGCTGAGATTGTTCACCTCCAGCCTGGCAAGGGTGGCACTTTTGCCCAGTGCCCTGCGCATCTGAACATCAATATCTTTGAAGTCAGCATAGAGTTTGCTGACAAGCAGGAACTCGTCGTATGCCTTGCCGGCATCAGCCTTTTCTCCGGTCTTCAGCAAACTTAAGCCGTGCGCATAGGAATAGGCTGCCGCATTCTGCCGTGAGGTCTCCACATCACTGCTGTAATCCGTCAACTCAATTTTTACCATGTCAGCCTCAAGCATATCAGAAACCGGCATGATGGTCAAATACCTTTTCTGCAAATCGGAATAGGCCATGAAGAGATCGAACCAGATGTCGGGCTGTCCAGATGCCCTGAGTTCATGGATGGTTTTCAGCTCATCGGCATTGGCCATTTCCTGTGCATGCTTCAGTTCGGCATAAAGTTCATCTTTTTTTCCTTTTCCATTCTGAAGCTTATCCACGCAAACTTCAATGGCCCTGTCGTATTCACCTTTCTCGATCAGTTTGGATGGTGATTGAGCAAAAAGCCACAACGGAAAAAGCATTATAAAAAATATAGCTATTCTATTCATTATCCCGGGTATTAAGTTTTACAAATATAGTGCTTGTAAGCAAGATGCACTTCCCGGCAACAGTAAAAAGCAGGAAGCCCCCTCAAACAATGAAATAATTACCAATTCCTTGCCAAAGTCGAGTAGTACAGAAATTTAATGTATTTTCGTAGGTCTGAGTTGAATTAGGGCGACTATGCGATTGTGGAATTTTCTTGTCAGGATTATCCTGCGTTACAGGCTCACGAACCTCATTGTAATCCTGCTGGTTACCATTTTCATGGGATGGCAGGCCACCAGGGTGAAGATGTCGTATGAACTCGTGCGCATGCTTCCCGAGTCCGACTCAACCAGCATTGCTTATGAGGAATTCAAGGATTTGTTCGGACAGGACGGCAGTGTGATGTTTGTTGGTATCAAGGATGAAAGGATTTACGAGCTTGATAAATTCAACGACTGGTATGATCTCTCCTGGGAAATAAAGCAAATTGATGGTGTGGAGGAAGTGCTTTCCATAGGAAAGATCTACAACCTTGTAAAAAACGACAGCACCGAGAAACTGGATTTCCTCCCGGTGATCCCGCAAAAACCGCAATATCAGGAAGAGCTCGACAGCCTCCTGGATGTTATCTTCGATCTTCCTTTCTACAGGGGATTCCTTTACAATGACAACAGGGATGTGACTATGATCATGGTCACCCTCGACAAGGAAAAGGTAAATACCAAAAGCCGTGACAAGCTGATTGCCGGTATCACATCGCTTGTCGATGATTTTGGGGAACGTTACAAGCAGGAAATACATTACTCCGGTTTACCATACATCCGTACGATCACAACGAAAAAGGTTCAGAACGAACTATATTTTTTCATCGTAATGGCCCTGGTGATCGCATCCGCGATATTGTTCCTCTTCTTCAGGTCGGTCAAAGCCGTGTTCTTTACCATGCTGATCGTTGGCATCACGGTGGTCTGGGTACTCGGAACCATATCCATTTTCGGCTATAAGATCACCCTGCTAACAGGCATCCTGCCACCCCTGCTGGTTGTGATCGTTGTGGAGAATTGTATTTTTCTCCTCAACAAATACCATAACGAATACCTTCTTCATGGCAATAAGGTAAAGGCCTTATCCCGTGTTGTAACACGTATCGGAAATGCAAACCTGCTGACGAATACCACCACTGCAGTGGGTTTTGCGGCATTTATTGTAACGGGGAACAAGATCCTGACCGAATTCGGGGTTATCGCATCCCTGAATATCATGTTTGCCTATATCCTGTCGCTGACGCTGATACCCATATTTTTCAGCTACCTGCCACCCCCCAGGTCGAAGCACACCAAGCATATGGATAAATCGCTTGTATCCAAAATGATAAGTGCTATTGTGGGCATTGTCCAGAAAAGGAGAAAGATCATATACATCAGCACAATACTTTTTGTTGCCGTAGGTCTTATCGGGGTAATGAGGCTGCAAACGACAGGGAATGTCGTTGACGACATCTCGAAAAAAGACAAGCTTTATAAGGACCTCCTTTTCTTCGAAAAGTATTTTAAAGGGGTTATGCCACTGGAGATCTCGATTGACTCGAAAACGGAAAACGGCGTTTTTGCCAATAAGGGAAAAACCCTTTATAAGATCAGGAGGTTGCACCGGGTTTTAGAGAAAGACTCGCTTTTCGCAAAATACCTGTCCAGGCCACTTTCTGTGGTAGATGGGATCAGTTTTCTGTACCAGGCCCATCGCGGGGGGGAACCCAAGTATTTCGTTCTTCCGCCACCCTCCGGCCTGTCGGAGCTGAACCAGTATACCCGTGGAATGGACACTACAAAAAACAATCCATTCCATTCTTTCATCGACAGTACAAGCAGGATAACCAGGGTAAGTATACAGATGGCCAACATAGGCACAAAAGAGATCAGCATGATCACTGAAAAGCTCAGGCCGGAGATCGACAAGATATTCCCTCCGGAGGACTATGATGTGGTAATGACCGGGACAAGCGTAGTATTCCTGGAAGGCAGCAACTATCTGGTAAAAAACCTTTTAACAAGCCTTCTGCTTGCACTGGCCGTGATATCCCTGCTGATGGCCCTGCTTTTTACCTCGGCCAGGATGATCGTGATCTCTTTGATACCCAACCTCCTTCCCCAATTGATGACGGCAGCCCTCATGGGATACCTTGGAATACCCATTAAGCCTTCCACCATACTGATCTTCAGCATTGCCCTCGGTATTTCGGTCGACAATGCGATCCATTTTCTTTCAAGATACAGGTTGCAGCTGAAATTACAAAACTGGAACATCAAATCTTCCGTAATTGCAGCACTCAGTGAGACAGGATACAGCATGATCTATTCGTCGGTGGTGCTTTTCTTTGGATTTGGGATCTTTGTGCTATCCTCCTTCGGGGGCACGGAAGCCCTGGGTTACCTTATCCCGTTCACCTTGCTCATGGCCCTGCTATCCAACCTGTTCTTCCTTCCATC